>DASTPE010000145.1:0-7211 GCA_035762345.1 Burkholderiales bacterium | reverse complement strand
GTACGCGGCGGAGCTCTCATCGTTCATCCGAAGTGTCGAGAAGCGCAAGCCGGTCGAGGTCGGGCCCGAGGACAGCCGGCAGGTGCTGGTGCTCGCCGCGGCCGCGCTCAAATCCAGCCAGACCGGTAGACCGGTCAGATTGAAATAGAACCTCGGAAAGGCAGCCGGGGTCCATCAAGGACTATGGACCAGGCCGAGCGCAAGGACACCGCCCAGGTCGGCGTGCTCGCGGCAATCCTGCTACGCGCGCCGGCGGTAATCCTCGGCGACAGGGACGCGACGCCTCACTAATCCAGGCCCATCGAGCCGATGATGCGGTCCCACTCGGCGTGGCCTTCGCGCCAGCCGGCGAGGTAACCGTTCGCTTCCACGGCGACTCCGAAGCGGCTGCACGCGCCGTGGAGCCTCAGGTCCTGAGGCGGATGGCCGCCGAAGCCATCGTCGTAGCCGCGTGCGTGCCAGTTCATGCCGCGGCAATCGGCCTCGGAGGGACCGAACGCCGCGCAGCCTGCCAGAAGCACCAACGCGAGAATTGCGCACGCTCGACTCATTTGCGCATCTGGTCCCTGCCGCCATCCATCGACCCGATCAGCCGGTACCATTCGTCGTAGCCCTCTTTCCAGCCGGCGAAGTACTCCGCCTCGTTGACCTCGACTCCGAAGCGACGGCATTCCTGCTGCAGGCGAAGGAACTGCTGCGGATGGCCGGCGTAGCCGTCCGCGTAGCCGCGCTTGCGCCAGTCCACGCCGACACAATCGGATTCCTTGAGCGGAAAGAGCGCGCAACCGGCCAGCATGCAGGCGAGGAGGATAGAAACAGCACGCGCCATGCCGGGTAAACAGCGCGACCCGGATACGGATTCCGTGGTCAGGGGCGAATTGCGGTGTGGTGAGCCCGGCTTCGCAGCAACAGCTGCTCGACGTACTGCTTCTCTTCTTCCGACCGCGTAAAGACGCTCAACACACACGCGCCGGTGCGAACGGCTTCGCCATACCGGGCGACCTCACTATCCGCACGGGGCTGCCCGGGCTGGTTCTCGAACGACTGGCCCGGCGCCTCGGCGCCGATCCCATCGTCGGTGAGCGCCGCGCTGAGCGCGATGCGATTCTCGGGCACCCCGGCATCAAGCAGCACGGCTCTTGCCTGCTCGGCGGCGGCCGTGCTGCCGAAGACGCCGACCACGGTTTGTGACCCGAGAACTCCCATTCCCCGTCCCTTGCAACATCCGTTCCACGTAGCGTGCCACAAGATCGATCTCCAGGTTCACTTTCGTCCCTGGCTGCAGCCGCGACAGGGTCGTAACCTGGAGCGTATGCGGGATCAGGTTCACCTCGAATTCGGCTCCGTCGACCCGGTTGACGGTGAGGCTAACCCCATCGACACAAATGGAGCCTTTCCGCGCGACGTACTTCGCGAGATCACGGGGAATCCGGATCCCGATGCGGGTTTGCTGCTTTGAAGTCACTTCTCCCACGCCGTCGACATGGCCGGTGACGAGGTGCCCGCCCAGCTTATCGCCGAGAGCGAGAGATTTCTCGAGGTTCACTGAACCAGGCCGGTCGAGCCCAGTTGTCACGCGAAGAGTTTCTTCGGACACGTCGGCGGTGAAGCCGCGGGCTTTGATGGCCGTGACGGTCAGACAGACGCCCTGGACGCAGATTGAGTCGCCGACCGCTACCTCGGTGAGGTCGAAGCCATCGCACTCCACCTCGAGCGGGTTGGTACGCACGATCCGCCCCACCGCCTGCACGATGCCCGTGAACATGCGGCGGAGGGTAACGCAAAAGCCCGGTCTGACGGCTAATGCGACCTATGCCAGGGCGCGCCAACTCGCTTGTCGAGCGAAAGTGCCGATGCGGCCAGCACCGCGATGGAAAGCCCGACCACGATCGAATTGGCGGCGCCCACCCGCGAGGCGAAGTCGATGATGACGGGCGCGCACACGAGCCACGCGCCCACGGCGAGGTTCAGCCATTCGACGGGCAGGTCCTGTTCGCACGCTACGCATTCGAAATGCGAAGCGAGCGCAAGAACAAGTCCCACCGTTACCGCATTCCCCGTCGCTGCCGGCTGCTCGGCATAGCCCGCGATCCACGGCGACAGGGCAAGCCAGAGACCGAGCACGAAGCTTGCCCAGTTCTGCCATTTCGCACTCATCGCGCCTCCTCGAAAGCACCCGCCAAGGGCACTACGCTATTGGACCGGCCGGGCATTGCAGTCGTTCGTACCCCCGGCGTAGTCTGTTTCGAGTGCGCCAGGTAACGATGCAACGACAGGTGGAGCTGATCGGCGCCGCGTGGGGCCTGGGTGGGGCCGATCCGGGCTGCGCCGAGGCGCCCGCGGTGCTGGCACCGCTCCTGTCCGCGCGGCTCAATGCGTGCGGGCTCCCCGCGCGCGTGGGGCCGATCTTCGAGCCGCCCGCCGGCGAGCGCCGCAGAGCATTCGCGGTAAGCAAGCTGTGCCGGGAGCTCGCCGGTGCGGTGGTAGCCGCGCGCCGGCGCGGCCGGCTGCCTTGCGTCATCGGCGGTGACCACACCTGCGCTGGAGGCACGTGGACCGGCGTGGCGCGAACGCTCAGTGCGGACCTCGGCCTCGTATGGATCGACGCGCACATGGACAGCCATACGCCGGCGACCAGCCCCACCGGCCGCCTGCACGGTATGCCGCTCGCCTGGCTACTCGGCCTGGACGACGACCCGCTCTACGGGCTCGGCGCCGGCGTGCTCAAGCCGCAGCACGTATGCCTCGTCGGCGTGCGCAGCTACGAGCCCGAAGAGGACGAGCGGCTGCGCAAGCTCGGCGTGCGCGTTATGTTCATGGATGAGATCCGCAGCCGCGGCATCGATTCAGTGCTCGACGAGGCGCTCGACATCGCCACCGCCGGCACGAGCGGCTTCGGCGTGAGCATCGACCTCGATGTGATCGAGCCGGAAGAAGCACCGCACGTCGGCACCCCGGTGACGGGCGGAGTGACGAGCACTGAGCTCGCGCGCGCGCTCGAGGACATCGCCGGCCGGCCCGGCTTAGCCGCGATCGAGCTCGTCGAGTACAGCCCGCGGCTCGATCACGACGGACGCACCGCGCGCGTCGCAGTGGATCTGCTCGCCGCGGTGCTATGCGGGCCGCGCCAGGATGCGCAGGTCCTCGCCCAGGCGATCGATCGATAGCACGCTGAGCTTGATCCTTTTCTCGAGAGAAAGAACCGCAGGCAGGTCGAGGATGCCCTGCGCTCCGTCGCCGAGAAAGCTCGGGTTCAGGTAGAGCAGGAACTCGTCGACGCAGCCTTCGCGCACGAGCGAGCCGTTCAGGCGCAAGCCCGCCTCGACATGCAGCTCGTTCACTCCGCGGCGCGCGAGCTCCTCCAGCATCCGCGGCAGATCCACTTTCTGATTCTTGTTCGGGAGGACAACGACCTCGGTGCCTGCAAAAGCTCGGCCGGCCGTGCCGGCGAATATCAGCGCGTTCCCGCCCTCGAGGATGCGAGCGGACGGCGGCGTCTCCAGGCGACTGTCGACGATGACTCGCAGCGGCTGGCGCGGTGTCGCGACCTCGCGCACGGTGAGCCGCGGATCGTCGGCGCGTACCGTGCCGGCGCCGGTAAGGATCGCGCACGCGCGCGCGCGCCAGCGGTGGCCGTCGCGGCGAGCCTCGGCGCCGGTGATCCACTGGGATGTTCCGTCCGCTAGCGCAGTGCGCCCGTCGAGCGTCGCCGCGACCTTCAGCCGCACCCAAGGCCGCTTGCGCGTCATGCGCGAAACGAAGCCGATATTGAGCTCGCGCGCCTCGGCTTCCATCAGCCCGTGCTCGAAGCGAATGCCCGCGGCCTCGAGCGCATCGCGGCCGCGCGCGGCCTGCGGGTTCGGATCGCGCATCGCGGCGACCACTCTTCCGATCTTGTTTCTAATTAACGTTTCCACACAGGGAGGAGTTCGTCCATGGTGGTTACAGGGCTCGAGGGTGACGTACACCGTCGCGCCCGACGCCGCGCTTCCCGCGTCCTGCAGAGCCACGACCTCGGCGTGCGGCCCGCCGGCGCGCTCGTGCCAGCCCTCGCCCACGACGGCTTGCTCCCGCGTAAGCACACAACCCACCCGGGGATTTGGGGTGGCGGTGTAAAGACCCCTTTCCGCAAGTTCGAGCGCCCGCCGCATCATCGCGTGGTCGAACGCCGAAAAGGGCGTCACTTGCGTCGCTTTCTCCCGGCCTTTACTTCCTGCACCACCTCGCGGAAGTCATCCGGGCTCTCGAAGCTCCGATAGACCGAGGCGAAGCGGATGTAAGCGATCTTGTCCAGCTTGGCGAGCTCGCGCATCACGAAGTCGCCGACACGAGTCGTTGGCACCTCGCGCTCGCCGAGCGAGCGCACGCGCTCGATCACCCGGTCCACCGCCGCCTCTACCGCGTCGGTGGACACGGGGCGCTTGCGCAGCGCGAGCATCATGCTGCCGATCAGCTTGTCGCGATCGAAGTCGGTGCGGCTTCCGTCCTTCTTCACCAGGCGCGGCATCTTGAGGTCGACGCGTTCATAGGTGGTGAAGCGCTTCTCACAGGTGACGCACTTGCGCCGCCGGCGGACGGTATTCGCCTCGAGATTAGCACGAGTATCAACGACCTGGGTATCGTCGGAGCTGCAGAACGGGCACTTCATGCGTAGACCGGGAAGCGCTCGCAGAGCACGCGGATTTCTCCCGCGACACGCCGCACGCTGGCCTCGCCAGACGGGTCCTCGAGAATGTCGGCGATCAGATCGGCGATCCTCTCCGCCTCGGCCTCGCCGAAGCCGCGCGTCGTGATGGCCGGCGTGCCGATGCGGATGCCCGAGGTCACGGTCGGCTTCTGCGGATCGTTCGGGATCGCGTTCTTGTTGAGGGTGATGCCGGCGCGGCCGAGCGCGTCCTCCGCGTCCCTGCCCGTGATGCGCTTTGCGCGCAAGTCGACGAGGAACATGTGGCACTCGGTGCGCCCCGACACGATGCGCAGGCCGCGGCGCTGGAGCGTGCGCGCCATCGTCTGCGCGTTGCGGATCACGCGCTCCTGGTACACACGGAACTCGGGTCTGAGCGCTTCGCCGAAGGCCACCGCCTTCGCTGCGATAACGTGCATCAGCGGCCCGCCCTGCAGCCCGGGGAATACCGCGGAGTTGAGCGCGCGCTCGTGCTCGGCGTCGGCGAGCAGCATGCCGCCGCGCGGCCCGCGCAGCGTCTTATGAGTCGTGCTCGTTACCACGTCGGCGATGCCGACCGGGCTCGGGTACAGGCCCGCGGCGATCAAACCGGCGTAGTGCGCGATGTCGGCCATGAGAATCGCGTCGATCTCGTCGGCGATGCGCCGCAGCCGCTGCCAATCGATGGCGAGCGAGTACGCCGAGGCGCCCGCGACGATGACGCGCGGGTTGTGCTCCAGCGCGAGCTTCTGGGCCTCGGCGTAGTCGAGCTCCTCGTTCGAGTTCAGGCCATAGGACACGGCGCGATAGAGCTTGCCGCTCACGTTCACCGCGGCGCCGTGCGTCAGGTGCCCACCGCTCGCGAGCGACATGCCGAGGATGGTGTCGCCGGGCTTGAGGAACGCGAGGTACACCGCCTGGTTCGCTTGCGAGCCGGAATGCGGCTGCACGTTCGCGTAGTGCGCGCCGAAGAGCTGCTTGGCGCGCTCGATCGCAAGGTGCTCGGCCACGTCGACAAAGGCGCAGCCGCCGTAGTAGCGCTTGCCGGGATAGCCCTCGGCGTACTTGTTGGTGAGCGCAGTGCCCTGCGCGGCGAGCACCGCCGGGCTCGCGTAGTTCTCGGACGCGATCAGCTCGACGTGCTCTTCCTGGCGCTGGTACTCCAGCCGGATGGCGTTCCAGACCTCGGGATCGGACTGCGCGAGCCGGTCGGGGGCGAGCATTTTTTCGGAGGCGGGAAAGCGGCCGATTTTACCAGCGGAAAACCGAGCACTGGTTGCGCGCGTACATGGATGTTCCTAGCATGCGCCCCCATGGTCGATTTTCTGTTTTCGCTCCCACTGTGGGCGCTTGCGATCGTCCTGAACATCTGGCTGATGGGCTTTTCGCTCGTGAGCCTTTGGGGCTTGCGGCGATGGTTGCTGCCGCGGCTGCACGTCAACACCGACGCGGCTCTCTTCTTCGGCGCCGCGGCGATGCAGTCCGGCATGGTGCTCTATGGGCTGGTGGCTGCCCTGACCGCGGTTAGCGTGTGGCAAAAGTATTGGGACGTATCCGACATCGTGTCGCGCGAAGCGACCGCCATCAACAATCTGTGGCGAGATCTGGGCGGCTACCCGCAACGCGAGCGCGATGCCATGCGGCAGATACTCCGCGGCTATACGACGCAGATCATCGAGGAAGCCTGGCCCATGCAGAAGCAGGGACGGGTTCCGCGCGAGGGCTTGGAATGGATGGACCGTCTCCAGGCGCAGCTCTTCGCCTTCGAGCCCGCCTCGGAATCGCACAAACTCCTTCATAGCGAAACTCTGGGAGCCTACAACCGCCTGCTCGAGGCGCGCCGTCAGCGACTGGACTCGGTAACCACCGCGCTGCCCAGGGTGATGTGGTGGGTCCTGCTCCCCGGGGCGATGGGCTGCCTGCTCCTCTGCCTCTTCTTCCGCGTCGAGGACTCGCGCTTCCAGGCCATTCTCGTCGTAGGCCTGTCGGGCTTCGTGGCCATGGTGCTTTTTGTCATCATCGCCCTCGACCGCCCGTTCCACGGCGCAATGGCAATCCCAGCGGATTCGTATCAGCTGGTCTACGACCAGCTCATGAAGAGGTGAGCAGCGCCTGCTGATTCTCGACGAGGCCGCGGTGCGCGTCGCGTCGCAGATCCCCAGCAAGAGCGGGCGCCGCAACCTACCCATATGGTTGCATGCGCCCCCTAGACGCTCCTAGCATCCCGGTCTTGCCGCCGGGCTGAGCTGATTTGACGATCTCGCGCAGAACATTCGTTGCCATCCTGAGCGGAGGCCTGCTCGCTCGGCCGCTGGTCGGAGGCGCCCAGTCGCCGACAATGCCGGTGGTTGGATTCCTCAGCAGTCTGCGAGCGAGCGATCGAGCGAGCATACTGCCGTCGTTCCACCGGGGCCTGGGCGAGGCAGGCTATGTCGAGGGCCGGAATCTCGTCATCGAATACCGCTGGGCCGAGGGCCAATACGACCGGCTGCCAGCGCTGGCGGCTGATCTCGTCGAGCGTCGCGTCGTAGCGATCGCGGCGGTCAGC
>DASTPE010000144.1:0-10139 GCA_035762345.1 Burkholderiales bacterium | reverse complement strand
GACGGCACCTCGACCGCGCTCGCGAGCGCGCGCTTCGGCATCCCAGTGTTCGGCACCATGGCGCATTCGTTTGTGCAGGCGCACGACAGCGAGGCCGAGGCCTTCGCGCACTTCGCCGCCGCGTTCCCGGAGAGGGCGGTGCTCCTCATTGACACCTACGACACCGTCGAGGGCGCGCGATTCGCGGTCCGGGCCACGCCCAAGCTCAAGGGCGTGCGCCTCGACAGCGGCGACCTCGACGATCTTTCCAGAAAGGTCCGACAAATCCTCGACGCAAATAGCGCAAAAGGCGCGATCATCTTCGCGAGCGGCAACCTGGACGAGGAAGTCGTGGCGCGACTCGTCGAAGCCGGCGCGCCGATCGACAGCTTTGGCATCGGCACCGCGATGACGACCTCCGCAGACCACCCATATCTCGACGCGGTTTACAAGCTGCAGGAGTACGCCGGGCGGCCGCGACGCAAGCGCTCGACTGGCAAGGCGACCTGGCCCGGGCGCAAACAGGTGTACCGGTGCTACGCCGCCGACGGCACGCTTGCCGGCGACCTCGTCACGCTGCACGACGACGTGCAGAGCGGCGAGCCGCTCGTATCCCGCGTCATGGAGCGCGGCCGGCGGCTGCCGCAGCCGAGCCTCAAAGAGTCAAGAGAGCACTGCTTGGGCCAGCTCGCGCGTCTGCCAAAGGCCTTCCCTTACCCGGTCGAGATATCGCCGGCGCTGCGCGCGGCCGCCGACGAGGTCGACCGCAGCCTCTTGACGATGCGCACCATGGTCGGCTCGTAGGACTGCGGCTGCGCATCGAACCCGAGCCCTTTCACGAAGTGCAGCATCGGCCGGTTCGAGCGGAGCACCAGTCCCTCCATGGCTTGGAAGCCGCAAGCCCGCGCGGCGTCAAGGAGCGCCCGCATTAGCAGCACGGCGATGCCGCTGTGGTGCCAGTCGTCGGCGATGACCACGCCGAACTCGCAGCTGCGACCGTCGGGGTTGGCGACGTAGCGCGCCTCGCCCACAAGCCGGCCCTCGTGCTCGCAGACGAAAGCCATGTGGCGGTCGTAGTCGATGTGGGTGAAGAAATGGATCAGCTTGTCGTTCACCGCCTCGACCATCTTGAGAAACCTCAGCCGCCTTGTCTCTTGCGAGAGGTGGTCGAAAAACTCCTGCTCGCCCGGCTCGTCCTGTGGCCGGATCGGCCGGATGATGACCACACGACCGTCAGCCAGGCGCCGCTCGCGGACCAAGTGGGCAGGATAGTCAGCCATCGAGCAATCATTGTGGTTTCGGCCTGCCCGCTATGGTTGAGGCAGATCAAATCCTGCGGCGCCAGTAACGCAATACTGGTGTATGAACCGCCGGCACTACGAGCTCGTGGTCATCGCTGCCTCGGCGGGCGGCGTGCAGGTGCTGCAGCACCTGCTCTCGGGGCTGCCGCACGAATTCCCGCTCCCGATCCTCGTCGTTCTGCACCGCAGCACCACCATGCCAAACCTGCTGCCCCGCGTTCTCGGTCGGCATACCGCGCTCAAGGTCAAGACCGCGAACGAGGGCGAGGCGATGACCGCAGGCACGCTATACCTCGCGCCGCCGCACGAGCATCTTGTCGCGCGAAGCGACCAGTCGCTCGCCCTCACCGATGGCCGCAAGATCCGCCACGTGCGCTCGTCGGCGAACCCGCTCTTCGCCTCTGCCGCGCAAGTGTTCGGCAAGGGCGTCATCGCCGAAGTGCTGACCGGCGGCGACCGCGATGCGACCGACGGCGTGCAGACGGTCAAGCGCCATGGCGGCATGGTGATCGCGCAGGACAAGGCAAGCTCGGAGCTCTTCGGAATGCACTCGGCCATCGAGACCGGCTGCGTCGATGCCATCCTGCCGCTGTCCCAGATGGCGCCCGAGCTCCTGCGGCTCTCGAAGCTGCCGGCGGAAGACTTGATTCATAACTGGAGATAAACATGCAAGCGACGACTGACAGACTGATGAAAGATCTGCGTGCCGTGGTGGTGGACACCGAGGAGCTGCTCAAGGCGACCGCGGGCCAGACCGGAGAGCGCATCGAGAAGGTGCGTGCTCGCGCCGAGGAATCCTTGCGCAACGCGCGAACGCGGGTGCAGGCCGCGAGCCAGGACGTGAAGGTCGCGGCCCAGGATGCCGTGCACGAGGTGGACAGCCAAGTGCGCCAGAACCCGTGGACCGCGGTTGGCGTCGCCGCCGCCGTCGGCCTCGTCGCCGGGATCCTCATCGCGCGGAAGTAGAGAGCCGCCGACGGTGCGCCGGATCCTGGTCGCCACCGACGGCTCGCCGCTTTCGCTGAAGGCCGCGCGCAGCGGCGGCTGCGATCTCATCGTCATGGGCTCGCACGGCCGTGGCGGAGTGCAAAGAGCGCTGATCGGCAGCGAGACCGCGAAGGTTCTGGTGAATGGCACCGTTCCCGTTCTCGTCTGCCGCTAACGCGAGGAGAATAGCGGCATGAGCGGCCCGGACCCGCTTTCGCGGACAGGCAAGGCGGAACTAGGCCATAACTACGTCGGCCGGCTCGCGCGCAACACGTACGCGATGGTGCTCGCCGGCGGACGCGGCAGCCGCCTGAAGGAGCTCACCGACTGGCGCTGCAAACCGGCGGTGCCTTTCGGCGGCAAGTACCGCATCATCGACTTCACGCTCTCCAACTGCATCAACTCGGGCGTGCGCCGCATCGGCATCGCCACGCAATACAAGTCGCAGAGCCTGATCCGCCACGTGCAGCGCGGCTGGAGCTTCCTCGACGGGCGCATCGGCGAGCACATCGACATCCTGCCGGCGCAGCAGCAGGTCGCCGAGAGCTGGTATCGCGGCACCGCGGATGCGGTGTACCAGAACCTGCAGGTGCTGCGGCGCGACGGCTGCGAATACGTGCTGGTGCTCTCCGGAGACCATGTCTACAAGATGGACTACGGCAAGCTCCTCGACGAGCACGTCGCGCGCGCGGCGGACGCGACGGTGGTGTGCGTCGAGGTGCCGCTCGCCGAGGCGAACGCCTTCGGCGTGATGAGCGTCGACGACTCCGGGCGCGTCACCGGCTTCGAGGAAAAGCCCGCGGTGCCGCGCGCGGCGCCGGGCGCGAGCGGCCGCGCGCTCGCGAGCATGGGCGTATACGTGTTCAACGCGCAGTTCCTGTACGAACAGCTCGTGCGCGACGCCGACGATCCGCGGTCAAGCCACGACTTTGGCAAGGACCTAGTGCCGCACATCGTGGCGCGCTATCGGGTGTTCGCCCACGGCTTCGCCGCGAGCTGCGTCGACATGCCGCGCGGCGAGCCGTACTGGCGCGACGTGGGCACGCTCGACGCGTACTGGGAAGCCAACATGGAGCTCGCCAAGGTTACCCCCGAGCTCAACCTGTACGACCGCGACTGGCCGGTGTGGACCTACCAGGAGCAGCTGCCGCCGGCGAAGTTCGTGTTCGACTCGGACGGCCGGCGCGGGATGGCCGTCGACTCCATGGTCTCGGGCGGCTGCATCGTGAGCGGCGCCACCGTGCGCCGCTCGGTATTGTTCTCCAACGTGCACGTACACGACGGCGCGATGCTCGAGGACTGCGTGGTCCTGCCCGACGTGGTCGTCGGGCCGGGCGTCAAGCTGCGGCGCGCAATCGTCGATCGGCGCGTTCACCTGGACGCGCAGTTACTCGAGGAAGCGCCGCGCTTCCGCGTCACCGACAAGGGTCTCACCCTAATTACGCCCGAGATGCTCGGCCAGCAGGTGCACCAGCTGCGCTGAGCGCTCGCCGCAAAGCTCAGCGCGGTATCCGCAGGGGCACGAAGTGCCGAATTCCGTCGCGCTGCACGAGGAGTGCCACGGTGGTGCCCTTGCCGGCGCTGTACAGCAATGCGCGGAACATTTCGGGGCTGGAAACCGACTTCCCGTTCACCGAGAGGATGATGTCGCCGCGCAGCAGGCCCACGCGGGCGGCGCCCTCGCCCGGGCGCTCGACCACCACGCCGCCCTGCACGCGCAGCCGCTCGCGCTGCCGTGCCGTGAGCGGCGCGAGCTGCAGGCCGAGGACCTCACCCTCGGGCTGAGCCCGCGTTGCAGCGGGTATCGCACTCGAGCGCGCTTCGTCAACACGCACTCGCGCTGTGATAGGAGCGCCGTAGCGAACGAGCTCCACGTCCACCATGCTGCCCGGCTTCGCCGCCGCAGTGAGACGCACGAGATCCGCATCGGTCTCCACTGGCCTCCCGCCAAAACGCACCACCACGTCGCCGGGAAGGATGGCGGCGCGCTCGGCCGCGCTGCCGCCGAATACGTCGACCACCAGCGCGCCGGAAGCCGCCGGCAGCTTGAAGGCCTTGGCGAGCTCGGCGCTGACCGCCTGCAACCGCACGCCGATACGACCGCGCGTCACTTTGCCGTGCGCGCGCAGCTGCGCCACGACTTCCAATGCGACGTCGATCGGGATAGCGAAGGACAAGCCTTGGTAGCCGCCGGTGTCGCTGTAGATCACGCTGTTCACGCCCACCACCTCGCCGCGCAGATTGAAGAGCGGCCCTCCGGAGTTGCCCGGGTTCACCGCGACGTCGGTCTGGATGAAAGGCACGAAGCTCTCTTCGGGAAGCGTGCGCCCGACCGCGCTTACGATGCCCGCGGTGATGCTGCGCTCAAGGCCGTATGGCGAGCCGATCGCTGCGACCCATTCGCCGGGCCGAAGCTTCTCTGGATCGCCGACCTTTACCGCCTGCAGCCCGCTCGCCTCGATCTTGAGGAGCGCAATATCGCTCAGCG
Source organism: Burkholderiales bacterium (assembly GCA_035762345.1). Lineage (GTDB taxonomy): Bacteria > Pseudomonadota > Gammaproteobacteria > Burkholderiales > SG8-39 > SCGC-AG-212-J23. Next base: position 5,384 of record DASTPE010000144.1, on the reverse strand, counting down.
GATCGACGCCGACCACGGTGGCCTCGAACTCGCGCCGATCGGCGAGACGCACCACGATCTCACGGCCATCGCCGACAAGGTGCGCATTGGTGATGACGTAGCCGCCTAGGGCATCGATCACGAACCCTGAGCCGAGCGAACGCACTTCCGGCGAAGGCCCGAAGTAGCGCCGCAGGAAGTCGCGCAGCAACTGCGGATCCTCGAGGTCCTCGTCGGCGAGCGGCACGTCGGGCAACACCGGCTGCAGACCCCCCGTCAGGTTGACCACGGCTGCTCCCGCGTCCTTCACGACCGCGGTGAAGTCGGGCCCCTGCCCGGGCGCTGGGGCGGCGGCAAGCAAGAAGAGAGCGAGAAGAATGATCCTCACCAGCGCAACGTACGCCAGGCGCCGGCGAGTAAATTGACGCGGATCAACCGTAGCGCTGCCCCGGCGATTACGCTCATAGCATGGAGGCCGCCTTCCGGCGCTACGTCGAGCAGTGTCCCGACGCGGTCCTGGTCACGGACCCGGCAGGCCGCATCGTCTACGCCAACCCGGCCTTCGAGCGCATGACGGGGTACGCCTCGGGCGAGATCGCCGGCCGCACGCCGGCCCTGCTCAAGTCCGGAGTGCACGAGGCTGATTTCTATCGGCGTTTGTGGAGCGCGCTCCTCGCCGGGCAGGAGTTCCGCGCGCTGTTCGCCAATCGCAGGAAGAGCGGCGAGCCCTACTACGAGGACAAGATCATCCGGCCGCTGTTCGACCACGCGGGACGCATCACGCATTTCATCTCGTACGGCCGCGACGCGACCGAGCGAGCGCGCGAGTTCGACAAGCTGCTGCACGCCGCGACGCACGACAGCCTGACCGATCTCCCGAACCGCAGCCTCTTCCTCGACCGCCTTGGCCAGGCGCTCAGCCACGCCGCGCGGCGCGACGAGCCCCTCACGCTTGGCATCATGGACATCGACCGCTTCAGGGACACGAATAACCGCTACGGCCACCTCGCCGGCGACGCCGTGCTGCAGGCGGTCGCCGCACGCACGCGCGGCTGCGTGCGCGTCGCCGACACGGTGGCGCGCATCGGCGGCGACGAGCTAGCGATCGTGCTTGTCGGCGCACCGGAGTCGCAGGCCGAACGGGTGCTGGCCAAGATCGTCGCCGTAAACGCGATGCCGCTCGCGTACGAAGACCTGGAGATCCGCCCCACCGTGAGCCTCGGCGCCGCCGCGTTCCCGCGGCACGCGAGGGACGGTGAGACGCTGCGCAAGCTTGCCGACAGCGCGATGTACGCCGCAAAAACCTCTGGCGGCAACCGCTATCTCTTCTACCAGGGCTAGCGGCGGTAGGTCTTTTCGTGCCGTGCCTGGCACTCGAGGCAGCGCGCCGCGGCCGGCTCGGCGTGCAGCCGCTCGAAGCCGACCTCCGCGCCGCAGTCGGCGCAGATGCCGTACGCACCCGCCGCCAGGCGCCTGCGCGCGGCTTCGACCTCGCGCAGCTCCTCGAGGTCGCGCGAAAGCTCGGCGTTGCCCACGTCGGAAAGCAGTGCCGCAATCGATTCGTCGCCCAGGTCATGCACCGGCCCGGCGAGCTCGCCGAAGCGCTCTTCGCCCACGCGGCGCGCGTCGCGCCGCAGCTCTTCCAATAGGAGTGCGCGGCGTTCCTCGAGTGCGCGGCGCAACTGATCGTGCTGCCAGGGTTTCATGCAGTGAGCGTAGCGGGCCGTACGACAGGCTCGTTTGACCGGGATCAAATGCGCCACCGGTCATGGCGCTACCTTGGAACCATGAAAACCGATCACGGCAGCTTCCGTATTGGGGGCCATAAGCAACTTTTGCAGGAGGTCCGGCATGACAGCTACAAGCCAAGGCGCAAGATTCCGAGCCCGGCGCGCTGCCCGGACTGCGGCGCGGTCTACCGCCGCGGCCGCTGGCGCTGGGAAGCCGCGCCGCGCGTGACCGCCGCCGCGCGCTGCCCGGCCTGCCTTCGCATCCGCGACCGCCTGCCGGCCGCAAGCGTGAGCCTGAGCGGCCGGTTCTTCACGTCGCACCGCGACGAGATTCTCGGGCGCGTGCGCAGGTGCGAGCAGGCGGAGAAGCAGACCCACCCGATGCAACGGATCATGGCGATTGTCGCGAGTGGTGCGGGCATGCGAATCACGACGACCGATGCCCACCTCGCGCGCCGCATCGGCGACGCGCTCCACCACGCCTACAAGGGCGAGCTTCAATATCGCTATAACAAGGAAGACAACCTGCTGCGGGTCGCCTGGCGCAGGTAGACGCCGAAGGTAGCATCAGGGGGTATGTCCCCTACTCCCTCTCCCTTTACGCCCGAGGCTCTCAAGAAGTATCTGGGCGTCGTGCATGGCCGCCCGGTGGATGGCGTGCGCGTCACGCCACTCGGCGGCGGCCGCCAAGGCGACAAAGGCTACGGCTACGGCATCCCGCTGCGCGTCGACTACACCTTGGACGGCGCGCCGCGGCGCACCGTTGTGGAAACCGTGCGTCCCGGTCCCTTCGGGCACGAGCACATGGCGGACCGGGCGCAATCGCTGCTTTGGGCGCACGGCGCATTCCCGACGCTTCCGCGCCACGTCGCCTCGCTCGACGTGGGCGCAGTGCGCTCAAGCGGCGAGCTCGTCCCGCTCGGGAGCGCCGAAGAGCTCTTCATGCTCGCCGAGTTCGTCGATGGCCACGAGTACGCCGATGATCTGCTTCGGCTTCGAGCCGGGGGACAGGCATCGAACCTTGATCTTGAAAGAGCAGATGCTCTCTGCGACTACCTCGTGGAGATCCATAGCGTCCGCGGTCCCGACCCGGGATTGTACGTGCGCCGTATCCGCGAGCTCCTCGGCCACGGCGAGTGCATCTTCGGCGTGGACGACAGCTACCCTCAACATGAGAAGATGCTGGAAGAAATTGAGAAGCGCTGCGTCGAGTGGCGCTGGAAGCTCAAGGCCCGCACCTACCGCCTGCGCCGGGTGCACGGCGACTTCCATCCCTGGAACCTGCTTTTCCGAAAAGGCGCGGACTTCAGCGTGCTCGACCGCTCGCGCGGCGAATGGGGCGATGCGGCCGACGACGTCACCTGCCTCACGCTCAACTATCTCTTCTTCTCGCTGCAGCGTTCGGGAAAGCTGGAGGGCGCGTTCGAGGTGCTGTGGCGCCGTTTTTGGGAGCGCTACCTCGAGCGCTCGGGCGACCGCGAGCTTCTCGAGGTCGCTGCGCCCTTCATCGCCTTCCGCGCGCTGGTGATGGCGAACCCGGTGTGGTATCCGAACCTCGACGCCACCGTGCGCAGAAAGCTCTTCAATCTCATCCAGAGCACGCTTGCCGACGAGCGCTTTGATCCGGCGCGCGCGAACGAGTACTGCGGATGAGCTTTGCCGTGTGGCTTACCGGGCTCTCCGGCTCCGGCAAGACCGCGATCGCGCGCGAGCTCGTGCGCTTGCTGCACGAGCGGCGCGTTGAAGTCTCGGTTCTGGAGTCCGACGTCATGCGCACCCAGCTGACGCCTTTCCCGCGCTACGACGATGCGGACCGGGATTTCTTCTATGAATCCCTCAAGAACATTGGCGCGATCCTGGTCGATCAAGGAAGACCCGTCATCTTCGATGCGACGGCAAACCGGCGGCCGTATCGGGACGTCGCACGCAAGCGCATTGCGCGCTTCGCCGAAGTATTCGTCGACACGCCGCTCGAGGTCTGCGCCGCGCGCGACCCAAAGGGACTTTATCGAAAAGCGCAGACGCTGCCGGGCGTGCAGGCGCCCTACGAGCCCCCGCTCGCGCCCGAGCTCGTCGTGCGCGGGGCGGCAGGCACGCCCGCGGACGCCGGCCGTCAGATCGTCGCACTGCTCGAGAGCCGCGCATGGATCTAAGCCGCTTCAAGCCATGGCGCTGGCGGCTGGTCGCGGCAGCGGCTGCCTTGGCGCTCGCCGGATATCTCCTGGTGCAGTTTCTCCTGGGACCCAAAGTCGAGGTGGTCGAAGCGGTGCGACGCGAAGTGGTGCAGGCGGTGGTGGCGACCGGGCGCATCGAATCGCCGTTCAGGGTCGACATCGGCGCGCAGGTCGTCGGCACTGTCGTACGGGTGCCGGTCGAGCAGGGCCAGGCGGTCGCCGGCGGGCAGACGCTGATCGAGCTCGACGCTGCCGAGGCGCACGCGCTCGTGCGCCAGGCGGAGGCGGCGGTGATCCAGGCCGAGGGACGGCTGCGGCAGCTGAGGGAGCTGCAGCTTCCGGTCGCTTCGCAGTCGCTGCGCCAGGCGCAGGCGAACTACGCCAACGCGCGCGCGCAGTTCGAGCGCAACCGCAAGCTCTTCGAGAGCGGGTTCATCGGCCAGTCGGTGCTCGACGAGTCGCAGCGCAACATGGATGTCGCGCAAACCCAGGTCGACACCGCCCGCAAGCAGGTCGACACCGCGCGGCCGCAGGGCAGCGACTACGCCCTCGCGATCGCCGCGCTTGCACAGGCGAACGCCGGCCTGCAGGCCGCGCGCGCGCGCCTCGCCTACACGCGCATCGTCGCTCCGGCGACCGGCACGCTCATCGCGCGCAACGTCGAGCACGGCGACGTGGTGCAGCCTGGCAAGACGCTGATGGTGCTCGCCCCTGCGGGCGAGACGCAGATCGTGGTGCAGATCGACGAGCGCAACATCGGAAGACTGCGCCTAGGCCAGCCGGCGCTCGCCTCGGCCGACGCGTACCCTGAAAAACGCTTCGCTGCCGAAGTCACGTACGTCAATCCGGGAGTGGACGCGCAGCGCGGCACGGTCGAGGTAAAGCTGCGCGTGCCCGAGCCGCCGCCGTATCTGCGCCAGGACATGACCGTGTCGGTCGACATCGAGGTGGCGCGCAGCCCCAAAGCCATCGCGCTTCCCGCCGAAGCGGTGCGCGATGCGACCGGGGCCTCGCCCTGGGTCTTGCGCGTGGAAGCCGAAGGAATGGGCAGCCGGGCCGTGCGCCGCAACGTGGAGCTCGGCTTGCGCGGTACGGGTTGGGTCGAGATCCGCTCGGGCCTGGAGCCGGGGGACCGCGTCGTGCCTGCGGCGGCGCCGATCCAGCCGGGGAGCCGCGTGCGCGCCGTGCCCGATGCGTGACTGGCTGCCTTTCGAGTGGATCGCGGCGAGCCGCTTCCTGCGCGAAGGGCGGCTGCAGACGGTCTCGATCATGGTCGGCGTGTCGATCGGCGTCGGCGTGATCATCTTCATGTCGGCCGCGCTCGCCGGGCAGATGGAGAACATCACGCGGCGGGTGCTCTCGGCGCAGGCGCATATCGTCCTCGTGCCGGCGCGCGAGGTGGCGCGGCCGCTGCGCGAGCCGGAGACGGCGCAAGCGGCCGTGGTGCAAAAGCCGCTTCAGCGCGTGCGCTCCATCGACCAGTGGCAGAAGATCGTGCAGG
>DASTPE010000143.1:0-30979 GCA_035762345.1 Burkholderiales bacterium | reverse complement strand
CCGAGGCGATGGAAACGGGCATCGTGGGCGCGAACGTCGGCATCATCTCCACCGAGATCGCGCCCTTCGGCGGCGTGAAGCAATCCGGCCTCGGTCGCGAAGGCTCGAAGTACGGGCTCGAGGAGTACCTCGAAGTGAAATACCTCCTCGTGGGAGGAGTCGATAAGTAAAGGCGAAGAATTCAAGGACGACTTTCGCAAGGCGCTGCCGCGCGAGGTCGTCCAGCGCCTCACTCGCCGCTCGCCGTGGCGCGCGACGCTCGCCGTCGTTCATGATTTCGCCGTGCTGGCGGTGGCGATCGGGGTTGGCTTGTACGCGTGGCCGAACCCGCTCGTCCTGCTCATTTGCATCCTCATTATTGGAACCCGGCAGCATGCGCTGTTCGTGATCACCCACGACGCCGCGCACTACCTGCTCTATCAGAACCGCGGGCTGAACGACATGGTCGGCCGGGCGTGCGCGATTCTGCAAGGCCTATCGATGTGCACCTACCGGGTGATCCACCGCCTGCACCATAACAACCTCTATGGGCCGCTCGATCCGGACACCGCGCTCCATGGCGGCTATCCGCGAGGAAAGTGGTACTTGGTCCGGAAGCTGTTGAAAGACCTGTCAGGCCTTACCGCGTGGAAAACCTACGCTTACTTCCTCGGCGGCGCGCCGGCGCTGAATACTAAAACTAATGTTGCCCTCCGGCCGCTCGACGATACTTCCGCGAAACTAAGAAGCGAGGCGCGCAGCGATCGCAACATGGTGATGGTTTTTCATCTTGTACTGTTGGTCGTCTTCGCTTGGAGCGGATACCTGCTCCAGTACCTGGTGCTGTGGATCCTGCCGCTCGTCACCGTCGTGCAAGCAATCCTGCGCTTGCGTGCAATCGCTGAGCACGGTGCGACCACCGACTTTTCGTCTCCGCTGACCGCGGCGCGCACCAATATGGCGCCGGCGTGGCTCGCGTGGCTGATCTTCCCGCACCACGTCAATTACCACATCGAGCACCATCTCTACGCCTCGGTGCCGCACTACAACCTTCCGGCGCTGCACCGGGAGATGCGCGCGCACGGCGTGCTTGAACACGCGGAGGTAATCCCGTTCAGCGCGACGCTCGGAAGGATCTTCGCCGAGCCGTCTGCTATGACTTCTTCAGCTTGAGCCGCATCGGCTTCATCGGCGAGCCGACAAATCCGGCGCGCCGGTACATCGCCTGTGCGCGCTCGTTTTGCATATCAGTGAGCAGCGTGATGCGCAGCACGCCCTCGGCGCGCGCCTGCGCCACGACATGCTTGAGCAGCGCCTCGCCGATGCCACGCTTGCGGTGCTCGGGCGCGGTAACGAGGTCCTCGAACAGCGCCGCCTTCCCGCCCTCGGCGGTGCTGATCGTATAGAGCAGGCTCGCCATCGCGACGACTTCGCGGCCTTCGCGCGCGACGAAGATCCTGCCCTTGGCGGGATCCGCGAGGATCACCTGCAGGGCAGCGCGCTGCTTTTCCGCGTTGGGAGAGAACTCGGCCTCGGACTCGAACAGGATGCCAAGCAGCTGAACGAGCCTCGGCAGGTCGGAAGTCTTTGCCGGTCCGAACTCGACCCCCGTCATACGTTGAACCTGAAGTGGATCACGTCGCCGTCACGCACCCGGTAGTCGCGCCCTTCGAGGCGCAGCTTGCCCGCTTCCTTCGCACCTTGCTCGCCGCCGCAAGCGACGTAGTCATCGTACGATGCCACCTCGGCGCGGATGAAGCCGCGCTCGAAATCGCTGTGAACCACGCCGGCGGCTTGCGCTGCGGTGGCACCCGCGCGCACCGTCCACGCGCGCGCCTCCTTCGGCCCGGCGGTGAAGAAAGTCTGCAGGCCGAGGAGCTTGTACGCGGCGCGCACCACGCGGTTGAGCCCGGGTTCTTCCATCCCCATGTCGTCGAGAAACAGTTTCTTGTCCTCGTCCGGCATGTCGGCGATCTGCGCCTCGATCGCCGCACTGACCGGAACCACCGGCGCGCCTTCTCGTGCGGCATGGGTCTCCACCTTTTCCAGCAGCGCTTTCGAGCCGTGCTCGCCGATGTTGGCGACGTACATCGTCGGCTTCATCGTCAGCAGGAAGAGCGGGTGCAGCACGGCGCGTTCTTCGTTGGAGAGCTCCGCCGTGCGCGCGGGGCGGCCCGCATTAAGAGTGGTTCTTATTTTTTTCAGAACCCAAACCAGGCGCTGGGCCTCCTTGTCGCCACCCGCCTGCGCCACCTTCTCGTATTTCGCGAGCTGCTTGTCGACCGAGTCGAGGTCGGCGAGCGCGAGCTCGGTGTCAATAACCTCAATGTCCGAGACCGGGTCGATGGAGCCGGCGACATGCACGACGTTCGGGTCCTCGAAGCAGCGCACCACGTGCGCAATAGCATCGCTCTCGCGAATATTGGCGAGGAACTGATTGCCCAGGCCTTGGCCTTCGGAGGCACCCTTTACAAGCCCCGCGATGTCCACGAACTCGACCACCGCGGGAACCACCTTCTGCGGCTGCGCGATCTCGGCGACGACGTCCAGACGCGTGTCGGGCACCTCCACAATGCCGACGTTCGGCTCAATGGTGCAGAAGGGGTAGTTCTCGGCCGCGATCCCGGCCTTGGTAAGGGCATTGAACAGTGTGGACTTGCCGACGTTGGGCAGGCCCACGATCCCGCACTTCATTTCCTGCCGAAGAGGGACTTGAGCAGGCCGGGCTGTTTTTCAGCCGGTTTTTCGGTCTCCTTCTTTTCTGCCGGTGCTTCTTTGTTGAGCTCTTCGGTTTTCTTCGATGGTTCGGCTTTTGTCGCTTCTTCGGTGTGAAGCTTGTTCATCGCGGCCTGCAGGTCGCCCGCGATGATCTGCGGCAGCACAGCGAGCGACTTCTCGATCGCGGCGTCGATAGCGGCGCGCTCCTCTGCCGGAGGCTTTTGCAGCACGTAGTCCGCGCCCTCGGTGCCGGCGGGCGGTTTGCCTACGCCCAACCGCAGCCGCCAGTACTCATGCGTGGCGAGCCGCTGCGAGATGTCCTTGAGGCCGTTGTGCCCTGCGATGCCGCCGCCCTGCTTGAGCCGCACGATGCCCGGCGGAAAGTCGAGCTCATCGTGCACCACCAGCACCTCTTCCGGCTTGATCTTGAAAAACCCGGCGAGCATTTGCACCGGCTGTCCGCTCAGATTCATGAACGACTGCGGCAGCAGGAGCCAGGTGCCGTCGGCGTGCTTGCCGACGAGGGCTTTGAATTTCGGGTCCTTGCGCAGCACAACGCCGTTCGCTTGCGCAAAGCGCTCGACCAGCCAGAAGCCCGCGTTGTGGCGTGTGCGCTCGTACTCCTTGCCCGGATTGCCCAGGCCGACAACCAGACGAATCACGGGGCGCTCTACTTCTTCTCTTTCTTCTCGGCCTTCTCAGCCTTCTCGGCGGGTTTCTCGCCCCCCTTGGCCGCTGCACCCTCCGCGGGCGGCGCTTCGCCTTCCTTCGGCTCCGCGGCCTGCTCGGTGGTCGGCACCTCGGACGGCGCCACGGCGGCCGCGGCAGCAGCGGCTTCTTCTTCCTCGGTGACGAGCTGCGGCACTACCACCGTGGCGACCACCGGGTTCTCGTCCTTCTTGAGGGCAAGCTCCACCCCCTTCGGCAGCTTGAGGTCACGCGCGTGAACCGAGTTTCCCACCGACAGGGTGCCGAGGTCGACGTCGATGAACTCCGGCAGGTCGTCCGGGAAGCACGTGATGTCGAGCTCGTTCAGCACGTGGCTGACCACGCCTCCCTGATCCTTTACGCCGGGCGACTTCTCTGCGTTCGAGAAGTGCAACGGCACCTTCATGTGGAGCTTCTTGTCCTTCAGAACGCGCTGGAAGTCGACGTGCTGCACCTGCGACTTATACGGGTGCATGTTCACCGCGCGCAGGAGCACCTGCTCCTTCGCGCCGCCCAGCTCCAGAGTAAGGATCGAGGCATGGAAACGCTCGTTTCTCAGGTTGAGGTAAAGGCTCTTGTGGTCGAGCTCGATGTTGACCGCGCCTTTGTCGCCGCCGTAGACGATGCCGGGCACCATGCCCTTGCGGCGCAGCCGGCGCGCCGCGCTGGTGCCCCGAGTTTCGCGCTTACGCGCGCTGATTTCGATTGCCATGGGATTTCCTATCCAGTATTCACTCTATGAACAGCGAGCTCACCGATTCCTCGGTATAGATGCGCAGAATGGTTTCGGCGAAGAGCCCGGCGACCGTCAGAATGCGGATCTTGTTGCAGGAACGCGCGTCTTCGCCGAGCGGGATGGTGTCGGTCACGACCAGCTCGTCCAGATCCGATTTCGCGATGCGCTCGACCGCGCCGCCCGAGAGCACCGCGTGGGTACAGTAGGCGACGACTCGGGTCGCACCTTCCTGCTTCAGCACCTGCGCTGCCTTTACCAGCGTGCCCGCGGTGTCCACCATGTCGTCCATGATGACGCAGGTGCGGTCTTTGACCTCGCCGATCACGTTCATCACTTCGGAGACGTTCGCCTTTGGCCGGCGCTTGTCGATGATGGCGAGATCCGACTCCAGGCGCTTCGCGAGCGCGCGGGCGCGCACCACGCCGCCGACGTCGGGCGAAACCACGATCAGGTCCTCGTAACGCTGCTTCCAGACATCGCCGAGAAGCACCGGCGCGGCATAGATGTTGTCGACCGGGATGTCGAAGAAGCCCTGGATCTGGTCGGCGTGCAGGTCCATCGTCAGGACCCGCGCCACGCCCACCGAGGCGAGCATGTTCGCGACGACCTTGGCGCTGATCGCCACCCGCGCCGAGCGCGGCCGCCGGTCCTGGCGCGCGTAGCCGAAGTACGGGATCGCCGCGGTGACGCGCGCCGCCGAGGAGCGCTTGAGCGCGTCGATCATCACTAGAAGCTCCATCAGGTTGTCGTTGGTCGGCACGCACGTCGACTGCAGCACGAAGACATCCTTGCCGCGCACGTTCTCGAGCAGCTCGACCATCACCTCGCCATCGGAGAACTTGCCCACGATCGCGCGACCGAGAGACAGGTTCAGGCCTTTCGCCACGTCCTGCGCGAAGCGCGGGTTGGCGTTGCCGGTGAACAGCATCAGCCGCTCAAGGGGCGGGTGGTTCGTCATCGCGCTGTTCATCACCGTCATCGGTCAATGGCTGGGGAGGAAGGATTCGAACCCTCGTATGGCGGAATCAAAATCCGCTGCCTTAACCAGCTTGGCGACTCCCCAGTGTGCTACAAGAGTCAACCCACAATGTCGTAGAGCGGATGCTGCTCCAATCCCCGCGCTACGAAGCCCCTTACTTCCCCGGGTAACGCCGAATGCAGCGCGCGCGCTTCCGCTTCGGTTTCGAATTCGGCGAAGACACACGCTCCGGATCCCGTCATGCGGGCCTGCGGGCGCTGCTGCCTGAGCCACGCGAGGCTCGCTGCCACCTCGGGATACCGGGCGACGACCGCAGATTCAAGATCGTTCGCTCCTTGCCCCGAGAAAAAGGGCGGTATTGTGAGTCGTTTCGACCGGTGTGTCAACGCGGATTCGAAGGTTTCCCTTGTGGAAACCGAGACTTGCGGTGTCACGACGAGATACCAGGCGGGGGGCAGAGCGAGGGCCTGCAGGCGCTCTCCGATGCCTTCGCCGAGCGCGTTGCGCCCGTAGATGAAGAACGGCACATCGGCGCCGAGCGCAAGCGCAAGCTGCATCAGCCTCTCGCGTGAGAGGCCGATTCCCCAAAGCTTGTTGAGCACGAGAAGAACCGTCGCCGCATCGGAGGAGCCGCCGCCAAGCCCTCCTCCGACGGGGAGGTTCTTTTCGAGCTTGACGTGGCAGCCCCAGGTGCTTCGAGCCTGCGCCTTGAGCAGGCGCGCTGCCCGCACGCAAAGGTTTTGCTCGCCGAAGGGTCCCTCGAAGACGATCCTGCCATCATCCCTTGCCGCGACACCGACACGGTCCGAGCGGTCGATCAGCCGGAAGACCGTCTGCAAATCGTGATAGCCGTCGGCGCGGCGCTCGAGCACGTGCAGAAAGAGATTTAGCTTTCCCGGCGCGGGATGCCAATTCAATTCCACTGCGATATGGCCAAGCGCAGTTCGATACCCTGGTACGTCAGGCGCATCCGCGTGGGGCGGCGCTCGGCGTCGTAGTCCTGGTACTCGACCTTCCAGCCGCGGTCCTCGAGCTGGGGGGAAGGCTTGCCCTGCACCCAGTCGGCGAGACCGTCGATCGGTACGGGGAAGCCGAGCACACGCTTGGTCAGCGCCTCGGCGTCCGAATCGCGGTACTCGCGCGGCTCGGCGGTCTTCAGCAGCACGGCCTCGCCCTGGCGCACGATCTGCGCCACGCCCTGCCCGGTCGGCGTGCTGATGAGCAGCTCGTCGCCGCCGCGCGCGTGCCGCCACGCGATGTTGCCGGTAAACGATTCGTCTCCATAGCGCGCGGCGATGCGGCCGGCGAGCGAGAACTCGAGCGGACCTTCGGGGGGCTTGATCTCGACCTGTGCGCACGCGGCGAGCAGCGCCGGCAGCAGCACGACGACTCGTACTGCCCGCATTACCGCCTCACTACTTCCTCAGACGCTTGATGGTCTTCTGCAGGGTCTCATTATCCGGGCCGGCCTTCAGGGCCTCATCCCAGATGCGGCGCGCTTCGTCCTGCTCGCCGAGCACCCACAGCACTTCGCCGAGGTGCGCGCCAATCTCGGCGTCGGGCCGGCCGCCGTACGCCCGGCGCAACTCGCGCGCCGCGCCCTTAAGGTCGCCTTCGCGGTACAGGACCCAGCCCATGCTGTCCATGATGAAGTAGTCCTCGGGCGCGAGCTCAAGCGCCTTCTCGATCAGCTTCCTCGCCTCGGGAAGCCGCGTATTGCGATCGGCAAAGGAATAACCGAGCGCGTTGTAGGCGTGCGCGTGATCGGGCTTGACCTCGATCAGCTTGCGCAGATGGGTCTCGAGGAGATCGAAGCGCTCGAGCTTCTCGGCCGTGAGCGCGATGTCGTAGAGCAGGTCCGGTTGCTCCGGCTGCTTGCGCAACTCCTCGGACAGGAGCGCGAACGCCTCGGCGTGCCGTTGCGCATCGCGCAGGAGCTGAGCCTCGACCACGGTGAGCTGCACCGCGTCCTCCGGGTTTTCGTCCGCGACGCGCTTGAGGAACGCGCGCGCCTCGTCGAGCTTGCCCTGCTTGGCCATCGCATTCGCGGTCCGCGTGCGCGCGGCCATCACGTGATCGCCGGCGGCGATGCTCTCGTACCACTCGATTGCGCGCGGCCACTGTTTCTGCTCTTCGGCAATCTGGCCGAGCAGGTAGCGCACCCCCTCGGGGTCGCGGTAGCCGAGGCCGAGGACCCGCTTCATGTACTGCTCGGCGGCGGGGTAGTCCTTCAGCTGGAAGGCAAGCAGGCCGACTGCATAAATCACATCCGGGTTTTTCGGCGACGCGTTCGCCACCGCCTCGAACTGCTTGCGCGCCTCGGGCAGCCGCTTCTCCATCACCAGCACGCGCGCGTAGCTGAGCCGCGCCTCGCGCGCGCTCGGATAGCTCTCCACGAATTCCCCGAGCCGCTTTGCGGCAGCGGCGGGCGAGCGCTGCTGCAGAACCTGCGCTTCGAGAAGCACCGCAAGCTCCCAGTCGGGTTGCAGCTTCTGCGCTTCCCGTGCAGCGCTAATCGCGGCGTCGTTGTCGCCGGCGATGGCGGCTGCCTGCGCCACCGCGAAGTGCGCCTGCGGCAGCTGCGGATACTTGCCCGCGATGCCTCTCACCACGCGCTGGTTGGCCGCCTTGTCCGGGTTGCTCGCAAGCAGGCGGTTCAGCTGCAGGAAGGCGTTCTCCCGGTTCACGCCTTCCGCGGAGAGCAGCTTCTCGATCACCGGACCGGCTTCGTCTACTCGCTTCGCCGCGACCAGCGTCGCGGCCAGGACCTGTAGCGCGTGCGGCGAAGGCTCAAGCTCGTTCCACAAGCGCGCGGCGTCGAGCGCAAGCGCGGTCTCTTTCGCCTGGTTCGCGACCTCTACGGCGCGGCGTGCAACGCGCGGGTCGCGCGTGCGCCGCGCGAGGTCCAGATAGGTTTGAGCGGCGAGCGCCAGGTCGCCGCGCTGCACGGCGATCTCGCCGAGCAGGAACTCGTAGAGCGTGGGCTCGCTCAGCTCGTCGGCCGCCTCGACCGACGCGGCGCCGCAAGCGAGGACAAGCACAACCACCACAATCCACTTGTGCATTGCTTTCATCATGCTGGGTTCGACCGATCTTAGGTATATTTGGTGCCCCGCACAAGCGAACTTGTCATGCCGGAGCTACCCGAAGTGGAGGTGACGCGACGCGGCCTCGTGCCACAGCTCACCGGCCGCATGATCAGCAGCGTCACGGTGCGCGAGCCGCGGCTGCGCTGGCCCGTGCCGCGCGATGTGCTGCGGCTCGCCGGCCGCACGGTGCACACCATCCGACGCCGCGGCAAGTATCTGCTCGTCGACTGCGGCGACGGCCATCTCATTTTGCATCTGGGCATGTCGGGCAGCCTGCGCGTGCTGTCGCCCGGCACGCCGCCGCAGAAGCATGACCATTTTGATCTCGTCCTCGGCGACCGCGTGCTGCGGCTGCGCGACCCGCGCCGCTTCGGCGCCGTGCTGTGGGCTGCGGGCGACGCTGACGCGCACCCGCTCCTCGCGCATCTCGGAATCGAACCGCTTTCCCGCTCGCTGGATTCCAGGCGCCTGTATGCGCTCACGCGCGCGCATCGCACCGCGATCAAGAATTTCCTGATGGACGGCCGGCGCATCGTTGGCGTCGGCAACATCTACGCAAACGAGAGCCTGTTCCGCGCAGGCATCAACCCTCGCAAACCTGCGCGCCGACTCACTACCGAACAATGCGAGAAGCTGGCGAAGGCAATCAAAGACACGCTGCGTGCGGCGATCCGCGCTGGGGGCTCGAGCCTGCGCGACTTCGTCGGCGCGGATGGCGCAGCGGGATACTTCCAGAACCGCTACTGGGTCTACGACCGCGCCGGACAAGAGTGCCGGCGCTGCCGCGCGCGCATCCGCCACCTGCAGCAGGGGCAGCGCTCAACCTACTATTGCCCTAGCTGCCAGAAGTAGGCTTGGACTTCTCCGCCTTAGACTTCTCCTTCAACCGCTTCGCGACGCTCGGATGCACGAACTCCGACACGTCGCCGCCAAGCATCGCGATCTCGCGGACCAGCGTCGCCGAGATGAACATGTGCTGCTCGGAGGGCGTGAGGAAGATCGTCTCCATCTCGGGATAGAGGTTGCGGTTCATGCCGGCGAGCTGGAACTCGTACTCGAAGTCCGATACCGCGCGCAGGCCGCGCAGCACCACGCGGGCACGCTGCTCACGTACGAAGTCGGTGAGCAGCCCGGAGAACCCGACCACCTCGACGTTCTTCACGTCAGCGAGCGCTTCGCGCGCCATCGCGATACGCTCTTCGACGCTGAAGTAGGGTCGCTTGGCCTTGCTGTCGGCGATCGCGAGCACGATTTTGTCGAATAGCGTCGCCGCGCGGCGCACGAGGTCCTCGTGGCCGCGGGTGAGCGGATCAAACGTTCCTGGGTAGATCGCCTTGATCATGCCCTCTCCATTCGAACAGCTGGTAGCTCACCTGCCCGGCGCGCTGGCGCTTGAGCTCGCGCCACGACGGGGCTGGCGCCACGGGCTCGCTCGACTCCAGGTACACACGCATCCCGGGTTTCGTCTTGAGGTGCCTCAATACCGCGGGCAGCACATTCTGCCCGAAGGGCGGATCGAGGAAAACTACGTCGAACGCTTCGCAACTGCGCTCAAGGTACGCAAAGGCATCGTCGCAGACGAGCTCGACTTGCGGCGCCTTCAAGAGATCCAGCGTCTTCCGGAGTGCCTGGAAAGCCAGCCGGTCGTGCTCCACCAGGACGACGCGCGACGCCCCCCGCGAAGCCGCCTCAAAACCGAGCGCGCCGCTGCCAGCGAAAATATCGAGGCACGCGAGCCCGTGAAGCGACTGGCCGAGCCAGTTGAACAACGTCTCGCGCACGCGGTCGGGCGTGGGCCGCAGCCTCGGCCGGTCCGGCACCGAAATGCGCCGCCCGCGATATTCGCCGGCGATGATCCGGATTCTGCCTTTGCTAGAATGCACCGACCCATGGTATCGCCCTCTTGGGCCGCGCGCCTCAAGGCAGGCCTCGCGCGCACGCGGGATGTCCTCAACACTCCCGTTTCGGAACTCTTCACCCGGCGCAAGATCGACGAGGCGCTCTATGAGGAGCTCGAAATCGCCCTGCTCCAGGCCGACTGCGGCGTCGCCGCCGCGCAAGCGCTCATCGCGGAGCTGCGAACGAAGAAGGTTGCGGACGGCGAAGCGCTGAAAGTCGCATTGAAGGATTCGATCACCGAATTATTGAGGCCCTTGGAGCGCCCGCTCGATCCTTCCCGCGCAAAGCCATTCGTAATCATGATCGCGGGCGTGAACGGCTCGGGAAAAACCACCTCGATCGGCAAGCTCGCGAAGTGGCTGCAGTCGCAGGGCAAGACGGTGCTGCTCGCTGCCGGCGACACGTTTCGCGCTGCGGCGCGCGAGCAGCTCGTTGCCTGGGGCGCGCGCAATGGCTTGCCCGTGATCGCGCAGGAGTCGGGCGACCCGGGGGCGGTGGTGTTCGACGCCCTCTCGGCCGCGCGTGCGCGGAACGTGGACGTGGTCATCGCCGACACCGCCGGCAGGCTCCCGACCCAGCTCCACCTCATGGAGGAAATCAAGAAAGTGAAGCGTGTCGCCGCCAAAGCGCTCGCGGGCGCGCCGCACGAGGTGGTGCTCGTTCTCGACGCGAACACCGGTCAGAACTCGCTTGCGCAGGTGAAGGCGTTCGACGCGGCGCTTGGGCTTAGCGGCCTTATCCTCACCAAGCTGGACGGCACCGCGAAAGGCGGCGTGGTATGCGCGATTGCGAAAGAGAAACCGGTGCCCTTGCTCTTCGTCGGCGTGGGCGAAGGCATCGACGACCTGCGACCTTTCGCCGCGCGCGAGTTCGCTGAGGCGCTCGTTGGTTAGCTTCTCGGCGGTCGCCAAGCGCTACCTGGGGCAGCAAGCGCTGTACGACATAACCTTTTCGCTGGAGCCGGGCGAGCTCGTGTTCATCACCGGGCGCTCGGGCGCCGGCAAATCGACCCTCCTCAAGCTCATTCCGGCGATCGAGCGGCCGAGCGCCGGGACGGTGATCGTCAACGGCCAGAACGTCGGCGCGCTCAAGCGCGCCGCCATTCCGTACCTCCGACGCAACATAGGGCTTGTGTTCCAGAACCAGAAGTTGCTCTACGACCGCACCGTCTATGACAACGTGATGCTCCCGCTCGCGTTCTCCGCGCATCCGCCCAAGGAAGCCGCCCGCCGCGCGCGCGCGGCGCTCGACAAGGTGGGCCTCGCCGCGCGCGAACGCTCCAATCCCGTCGAGCTGTCCGGCGGCGAGCAGCAGCGCCTTGCCATCGCGCGTGCGGTGGTCAACCGCCCGGCGCTGCTGGTCGCCGATGAGCCGACGGCGAATCTCGACGCCGAGTCTGCGGCGCGCATCCTCGACATCTTCCTCGCGTTCAACCAGGTCGGCGTGACGGTGGTGCTCGCGACGCACGACCAAGCGCTCGTCGCGCGCTACGGCAGGCGGGTGCTGCACCTCGAAGCAGGACGAATGTCATGACGGTCTGGCTGCGGCACCATCGTCAGGCCTTGTCCGCGGCGTTCAAGCGGCTCAGCCTTCTGAATGCTCTCGTCATCGGCATCGCGCTCGCGCTGCCCGCCGGGGGATACGCGCTGCTCGAGAGCCTTCGCCCGGCGAGCGCGCGGCTCGCGCTCGAGCCGCGCATCTCGCTTTTTCTCGAGCCGCGGGCGCCGCGCGCAGACGCCGAAGCCCTTGGACGGCGGCTGCGCGACGACCCGCGCATCACCGCCGTGCGTTTCGTGCCGCGTGAGGAAGCGCTAAAGGAAATGAGCGCGGTGCAAGGCCTGTCGGAAGTCATCGCGGCGCTCGGCCGCAACCCGCTGCCCGATGCCTTCGTCATCACCTCCGACGTCGACATCGTAACGGAGCTCGCCCGGCTGCCGGGCGTAGCGCATGTCCAGGCGGACGCGGTCTGGGCGCGGCGGCTGGCCGCGGCCGCCCGGGTCGTGGAAATCGCCCTTACGCTGCTCGCGGCGCTCCTCGGCGCCGGGCTAGTGGCGGTGACCTTCAATACCATCCGGCTGCAGATCCTCACCCAGCGCGATGAGATCGAGGTCTCCAAGCTCATCGGGGCGACCGACGCCTTCATACGCCGGCCGTTTTATTACCTCGGCCTGCTCCAGGGCCTGGTGGGTGGCGCTTTGGCGCTCGGGCTCGCCGGCGGAGCCCTCATCGTCCTTAATCGAGAGGTCAGCGGACTTGCCGAGTCCTACGGCTCGGCTTTTCGCTTCTCGTTCCTGCCCGTCGCTGAGGCAGTGGCGGTGGTCCTCTTCGCCGGTTTTCTGGGCTGGCTGGGCGCCCAGCTCTCCGTGAGCCGCCACTTAAGTGCCATAGAACCGGTGTAGGCAATCCCAAGTCAAATCCGTAGGTTGAGAAATAGATGTTAGTGCACACTTACGCTGGAATGCAAGAACTCATCGGGTTCTTAGCACTCTAATATCTGGAGTGCTAGGATCTTAGAAGTCCTCTAGAAGGAATGAATTTCATGCAAGCGGCAATGCCGATGCCCACTGGAAGCCTCGAGGCCTACATCCAGACGGTCAACCGGTTTCCAATCCTCACGGCGCCAGAGGAGCGAGCGCTGGCGCTGCGTTTTCGCGACCACAACGACCTGGACGCTGCCCGCCAGCTTGTGCTCTCCCACCTCCGCTTGGTCGTCGCCCTCGCACGCGGCTACCTGGGGTACGGGCTGCCCCATGCTGACCTGATCCAGGAAGGCACGATCGGCCTAATGAAGGCGGTCAAGCGCTTCGACCCCGACCGCAACGTACGCCTAGTGTCCTTCGCCATCCACTGGATCAAGGCCGAGATCCACGAGTACATCCTGCGCAACTGGCGGCTGGTCAAGCTCGCCACCACGAAGGCGCAGCGAAAGCTCTTCTTCAACCTCCGCTCAATGAAGAGCGGGCTCGCGCCGATGACGGGCAAAGAAGTGAAGCGCGTCGCCGCCGAGTTGCGCGTCAAGCCCGAGGAAGTCGTCGAGATGGAGACCCGGCTCTCCGGCCAGGAGGTCGGCTTTGAGGCCGACTCGGACGACGAGGGGGCCTACGCCCCCGTGCACTACCTGTCTGCGGACCGCGACGCCGAGCCTCTCTCGCAGCTCGAGGCGAAGGAGTCGGAGACCGTGCGTTCGGCGGGGCTGGGCGAGGCGCTGAAGAGCCTCGATCCCCGGAGCCGCCGCATCATCGAAGCACGCTGGCTGCGCGAGAAGAACGCGCTCACGCTTCACGACCTCGCCGCCGAGTTCAAGGTCTCCGCGGAGCGCATCCGACAGATCGAAGCCAAGGCGCTGGAGCGGATGAAGAAGGTGATGCAGTCCGAGCCCGCCACCCCGCTTCGGCTGCCGTCTCCGGCCTCAGCCTAGTCTAGCTCGTCAAAGCTTTCGCATGACGGTGACTTCCGAGCCGTCGCGCGTGACGTCGACGAAACCGAGGTGCCGCGCGAGCTCGAGCATTTCGCGATTCGCATCCAGGATGTGCCCGTACAGGGCGCGATAACCCGCGTTGCGCGCCGCCTCGCATAGGCGCTCGAGTAGCCCATGGCCGAGGCCTTTGCCCTGCCAGTCGTCCGCCACAGCGAGCGCGAATTCGGCGGTCTCGCCGTCGGCGTTCGGGGCGTAGCGCCCCACCGCCACGAATTCACCTTCCGAGAGCGCCACCAACGCGAGCTCACGGTCGTAGTCGAGCTGCGTGAAGCGGGCCAGCATGCGCGGCGAAAGCTCCCGTACGTATTGCATGAAGCGCTGGAAGCGCGAGCGGTCCGACAAGCGCTCGAAGAAGCGCAGCTCGCGGGCTGCGTCCTCTGGCCGTATCGGCCGCACGCGGACCGTGCGGCCGTCGCGTAGGCGCATCTCACCCTCGAGCTCGATCGGGTATGGATGAACCGCCATGTGCGGATAGTGCGTACCCGCGCGCGCCGGCTGCTTCGGGTCGATCTCCACGCGCGCATCGGCAACGACCGCGCCGCCGGGATGCGAAAGCACCGGGTTCAAGTCCATTTCCTTTACCCAGGGCAGCACGCAGACGATGCGCGAAACGCCCACCAGGATCCTAACCAGCGCTTCAAGGTCCGCCGGCGGCACATTGCGGTAGCCCGCCAGCAGGCGGTAGATGGCCGTGCGCGCCATCAGCTCGCGCGCAAGCGTGCCGTTCAGCGGCGGAAGCGCCACCGCGGTATCGGCGACCGCTTCGACGGCGACGCCGCCCGTGCCGAACGACACGACCGGGCCAAACACCGCATCGGTCGTGACGCCGACCAGCACTTCGCGCACATGGGGAAAGCGCAGCATGGGCTGCACCACCGCGCCCTCGACGCGCGCCTGCGGCCGCAGCCCGCGCACGTGCCGCATCATGTCGTCATACGCGGACGCCACCATGTCGGCGTTCTGCAGGCTCAAGCGTACGCCTCCGACGTCGGACTTGTGCGAGATGTCGGGCGAATGAATCTTGAGCACGACCGGAAAGCCGATCTTGCGCGCGGCCTGGACTGCCGCCTCGCCGTCTTTCGCGAGTATCGAAGCCGGGACCGGGACCCGGAACGCAGCGAGCAGCGCCTTCGCTTCGTGCTCGGTCAGGATCGTGCGGCGCTCGGCGAGCGCGCGGCTGCGCAGCGCGAGCGCCGCCTCGAGGTCCGGGCGCGGCTCCTCGCCGTCGTCGGCCGCGGCCGCAGGCACCTGCATGAGCTGCGCCTGGTTTCGGCGGTAGGCGCACAGGAAGGAGAACGCCTCCACCGCGTTCTCGGGCGTGTAGAAGTTCGGGATGCCGTGCGATTCGAGGAACATGCGGCTCGCGGTCGGGTTGATATCGCCCAGCCAGGCGGCGAGCACAGGCTTGCGGCTGCCTCTGACGGCGCCGGCGAGGGCGCGCGCGGCGTCTTCCGGCGCGGTCACCGCGACGGGCGAATACAAGACAAGAAGCGCGTCGACGCCTGGGTCGGCAAGTGCCGCGGCCGCCGACACGGCGAAGCGCTCCGGCGATGCATCGCCGATGATGTCGATCGGGTTGCCGTGAGACCACTGCGGAGGGAGGTTCTTGTCAAGGGCTGCAACGGTGCCTTCGCTCAGCTGCGCAAGAGACACTCCGTTTTCGGCAGCGCTGTCGGCGGCCATCACGCCCGGCCCGCCGCCGTTGGTGAGAATCGCAAGCTGCTCGCCCTCGGGGAAGCGCTCGGTGGCGAGCACGCGCGCGGCCGCGAAAAGCTGCGTATACGTCCTGACGCGCACCGTACCCGCGCGGCGCAGCGCAGCCTCGAACACCGAATCGCTGCCCACCAGCGCCCCGGTGTGACTGGAGGCGGCCCGCGAGCCGCTCGCATAGCGTCCGACCTTAAGGGCAACGACCGGCTTCACGCGCGCCGCGGAGCGCAGCGCGGAAATAAAGCGCCGCGCATCGTGGATGCCCTCGACGTACATCAGAATCGCGTCGGTCGGCGGGTCGGCGACTAGGAAATCGAGCACCTCGCCGAAGTCGACGTCGATCGCACCCCCGAGCGACACCACGCTTGTGAAGCCGATGCGCGCGCCGTGCGCCCAATCGAGGATTGCGGTCGCGATTGCGCCTGATTGCGACACTAACGCCAGGTTGCCGGCAAGCGCGGGCGTGCGCGCGAAAGTAGCGTTCAGGCCGCAATCGGTGCGCATCAAGCCCAAGCAGTTCGGGCCGAGTAGCCGCACGCGCGCGCGCTTCGCAGCGGCAAGCACCTCCTCCTGCAGCTCCCGCCCCGGAGGACCCACCTCGGCGAAGCCGCTGCTCAGGATCGCCGCCGCCTTGATGCCAGCGGAACCTGCATCCGCGACGATGCCGGGCACGGTGCGCGCCGGGGTCACCACCACCGCGAGGTCCGGCGCCTCGGGAAGCTCCGTAAGGCGTGCATACGCGCGCTGCCCGAAGATCTTGCGGTGTTTGGGATTCACGGCGTACAGGGCCCCGGGCAGGGCCGCGGCGGCGAGGTTGCGCCAGACGATGCTGCCAAGGGCGCCTTCGCGCTCGGTGGCGCCGACCAAGGCGACGCTGCGCGGCGCGAGAAGCGGGCGCAGGTAGTGCTTGGGCATGGCGCCGATTATCCACGGCTCGCTTGAGGGCTGAATCGCCCCGCGAATTGACGCAGGTCAAAGGCCGCCGCGGCCTCGTATCTACGATTCGGCAGGTGATCGCCTGCTTCCACTGCGGCCTGCCCGTACCCGCGGGCGGCAGCCACCGCGCCGCGGTGCTCGGCACCGAGCGCGAGTTCTGCTGCACCGGCTGCGAAGCCGTGGCGCGCACCATCGCCAGCGCCGGATTCGAGCGTTATTACGAAACGCGTACCGCGCTTGCTTTACCTCCCAAGAGCGAAGTCAGGCCGCTCTCAGCGGTTGGAAACGAAGCTTCTCTCATCCTCGAGCATGTGCGCTGCGCGGCCTGCCTTTGGCTCATCGAGCAGGTATTGCGACGGCAGCCGGGGGTTACGCACGCCAGCGTGAACTACGCGACGCAGCGCGCGCAGGTGCGATGGGATACGGAAAAGACCTCGCTCGCCGCGATCATCGATTCGATCCGCTCCGTGGGCTACGACGCCTGCCCGTACGACCCGCGCACGCAGGACGAGGTCGAGCACCGCGAGCGCCGCACCGCGTTGTGGCGCCTCTTCGTCGCCGGGTTCGGCGCAATGCAGGTGATGATGTATGCATTCCCCGCCTACGTGGACGAGGTCGGCCCGGAGGCGGCGCAGATCATGCGCTGGGCGAGCCTGCTCATCACGCTTCCGGTTCTCGCTTTCTCGTGCGTGCCGTTCTTTTCCGGCGCGGCACGCGAGCTCGCGCAGCGGCGCATCGGGCTCGACACGCCGATCGCGCTCGGCCTGGGCCTCGGCTTCGCGGCGAGCGCCTGGGCCACCGTGACTGGCTCCGGCGACGTGTATTTCGATTCGATCAGCATGCTCGCTTTCCTCCTCCTCGGCGCGCGCTACTTCGAGGCCGCGGCCCGGCGCCGCGCGGCACGCGCTCTGGATCCACTGCTCGAGTGGGGAAACGCGCAAACCTATTCTCCGAATCAGGTCGTCGCCATTGCCCCCGGCGAGCGCATACCCGCCGACGGCGTGGTGTTGGAAGGCAGCTCCAGTGCGGATGAATCCCTGCTTACCGGGGAATCCAGACCGGTAGCGAAGCGCGCCGGCGACGAGCTCATCGGCGGCTCGGTGAACCTCGAGCAGCCGCTCGTCATGCGCGTCACGCGCGCGGGTGCGGACACGCGCGCCGCCGCCATCGCGCGCCTTGCCGAGCGCGGCGCGGCATCGAAGCCACGTTCGGTCGAGACTGCGGAGCGCGTCGCACGCCAGCTCACCTGGGTGATCGTGCTTGCCGCCGTCGCCGCGGGTCTGTATTCCGCGAATCCCTGGGTCTCGGTGGCGGTGCTGGTTGTCGCGTGTCCTTGCGCGCTCGCGCTCGCGGCGCCGATCGTGCTGACACGCGCGAGCGGCGCGCTCCTCGGGCGCGGCGTGCTCCTCACGCGCGCAAGTGCGCTGGAAGCGCTGGACCGCGTGACCGACATCGTCCTCGACAAGACGGGAACGCTGACCGCAGGTCGTGTTTCGCTCGCCAAGGTCCTGCCGCTCGGCCGCCTGGACGCCGAAGCATGCCTCGAGCTCGCGGGTGCGCTCGAGGCGTCCAGCCGGCACCCCGTCGCGCGCGCGTTTGCAGGCGAGAGCAGCGTCCAAGTGCAGGCGCCGCGCAACTTCCCAGGTCGAGGCATCGAGGGTTGGGTCACCGGGCGTCGGGTGCGCATCGGCACCGCCGCTTTCTGCAACGATATTCACTCTGCATCCTTTGCCTCAGTGCCGTGGTCCCGCGTCTACCTCGCCAACGAGTCCGGCTGGCTCGCCGCCTTCGAGCTGGCCGACAGCCTGCGGGCCGAAGTGCCGGAATTCATATCCGATATAAAAGCTCGGTCCCTGACGGTTCATTTGGCAAGTGGTGACCAACCCGAAGTCGTCGGCGCGCTCGCGCGCGAGCTTGGCATCGAGCGTTGCACCGGCGCGATGACCCCGGAGGACAAGTACCGCTACCTCGAGCACTTGCAGCGCGAAAGCGGTGTCGTGGCGATGGTCGGCGACGGGCTGAACGACGCGCCGGTGCTCGCCCGCGCGGATGTTTCCTTCGCGATGGGAAACGGCGCCGACGCGGCACAGCTCAAGGCGGACGTGGTCGTCATGAGCAATTCGCTGGAAGGCGTCTCGCGAACCTGCGAGGTGGCCCGGCGCGCCATGCGGCTCGTGCGCCAGAATATCGCCTGGGCCATCGCCTACAATGCGATTGCGCTGCCGCTCGCAGCCGCCGGGTTCATCGGCCCCTGGGAAGCCGCGCTCGCCATGGGCGCGAGCTCGCTGACCGTGCTGCTCAACGCGCTGCGCCCGCTCGGCGCCGAACCGCAATGGAAAGCCTCTACCTCCTCGTTCCCCTCTCGGTCGCCCTCGTATTCGTGACCGGCTGGGCATTCTGGCGGGCGCTCCATTCCGGGCAATTCGACGATCTCGAGCGCCCCGGTCACGACGTCATCGCGGACGACGACCGCCCCGGCAAGTGAAAGCCATGCGCGCTCGGGGGCCAGGTATGCCCCTGCAGAGCGAGACGCTTGAACCTCCGTCGCCCGGCCCCGGCCAGGTCCTGATCAAAGTCAGGGCGTGCGGCGTATGCCGAACCGACCTGCACCTCGTCGACGGCGAGCTCGCCGCCTGCCGTTATCCCGTCACTCCAGGCCATGAAGTCGTGGGGACTGTGGCCTCGACCGGCGAGCGCGTCGGGGTGCCCTGGCTCGGCTGGGCTTGCAGCGCATGCGAATACTGCAGGCGGGGGCAGGAGAACCTCTGCGAGCGAGCGCGCTTCACCGGCTGTCATCTCGACGGTGGATACGCCGAGTACCTCGTTGCCGATGAACGCTTTTGCCTCCGCATCCCCGAGCGCTATAGCGATACCGAGGCGGCACCGCTTCTCTGCGCGGGGTTGATCGGCTTCCGCTGTTATCGAAAGAGCGAAGACGCCCGTGTGCTGGGGCTGTACGGCTTTGGCGCCGCGGCGCATCTCCTGGCACAGATTGCGCGCGCCGATGGCCGGCAGGTGTTTGCCTTTACCCGGCCTGGGGACCGTGCCGCCCAGGAATTTGCCACCCAGTGCGGCGCGCATTGGGCGGGGGGCTCGGACGAGGCGCCGCCCGAGCCGCTCGACGCCTCTATCGTCTTCGCCCCCGTAGGGTCACTGGTGATTGATGCACTAAGGAATACCCGGAAAGGCGGACGCGTAATCTGCGGCGGCATTCACATGAGCGACATCCCGTCTTTTCCGTACGCGGACCTCTGGGGCGAGCGGCGAATCGAGTCGGTTGCCAACCTGACTCGTGAGGACGGAGTGCGCTTCATGGAGAAAGCGAGGAATGTCCTGCTGAAAACAGAAGTGACCGCCTACCCTCTCGCCCGAGCAAACGACGCGCTGGACGACTTGCGCCACGGGCGCTTTTCCGGCGCGGCGGTCCTCGTACCCTAGACGGGCGTGTAGAGCGCCACCGGCTCGCCGTAGCCGCGGATCTCCGCATCGGCAAGCTTGCGCAACCCGAAGCCCGGGCAGCGCTCGGCAGTCTTGTCCGAGAGCAGGATGCGCGTGCGGTACTGCTTATTCATCTGCTCCAGGCGCGCCGCCAGGTTCACCGCGTTACCGTGCACCGTGTACGAGAGCCGTCCCGCCGAGCCGACCGCGCCGGCGACCACCCGACCAGTGCTTAGGCCGACGCGGTTTCGAGCGCGCACGCCGGCGAAGGTTTGCGTATCGGCCGCACGCACCATCTCCAACGCGGCCCGCAATGCATTGGCACCATGGTCGTGCGATGGGATCGGCACGTTAAATACGGCGAGGATCGCGTCGCCCTGGAACTGGGTAACGACCCCCTGGTAACGCTCGACGATCTCAACGACGACCTCGAAGTAGGCGTTCAGGAAGTCGATGGTACGATGCGCGCCGAGCGAGTCGGTAAGCGCGGCGAACTCCTCGATGTCGCACACCAGCACCGTCGCCTTAGCCTCCATCGGCTCGAGCTTCCCCCCGCCCGCTAGCAGCTCACGCGCCACCTGCTCCGGCACGAACTGCCCCAGCGTCTCACGGATGAGATTGCGCTCGCGCAAACCCTCGATCATTTCGCCGAAGGAGCGGTTCGCTTCGTCGAGCTCGTAGATGCGGCTGCGCGGCAGCGGCCCCACCTCCTCCACCCGACCCTTGCGCACCGCGCGCGCGGCGCGCGCCAGCGCCTCGAGCGGCCGGCCGACGCGGCGCCCGACGATGGTAGCGAGCGCCACGGCGATGACCAGCACGCCGAGCCCTGCTGCGATCGACAACACCACGCGTAGCATCTCAGCGCGTTGGCCGCCTTCGACCGGGTCGAAATAGACCCCGATCGTCCACGGCTCCTCGCCATGCGGCGCCATTTGGCGATAGACATACACAAAATGGCGCTCGCCGACGCGCGCGCGCCCGGCCCGAGCGCGCTTCAAGCCGCCGAGCAAGGGCGCGCTGCCATCAGGCTCGCGTATGCGCGCTAGCACGGGGTCGCCGAGCTCGTCGAGCGCCGGCAACACGCCCGGCGCCTCGGCGCGCCGCTGCGCCATTTCGGGATGCGCGAGCACGCGGTCGGCGCCGTGCAGCACGAACGGCGTGACTTCGTGCTCGGCGCGGAACACGGCAAGATCCTCCGAGAGCTTGGCGATGGGAACCACTTGTCCGAGCATCCCGACGAACTCGCCGGCGCGGTGCAGCGGCGACTGATGCAGAAGCGAAGCGCCTTGTTCGGCGGGTTTCCAGAGGAGCGGGCGCCAGGCGCGGCCGGGCTGCGCTCTACCGGCCGCAAGCCATGCGCTCACTTCCGCGCGCGCCGACCAATCCTCGCGCAGCGCCGCGCGCTCGCCGCGCCGCCAGCGCTGCGCCCTGCCGTGCGTGTCGACGATACCGATGGCCGAGACCTGCGGCGTGGCGCCGAGCAGGCCGAACATGAAGTTATCGAGCTCGTCTGCCTGGGTAAGTTCGATGCGTCCGTCGCTCACCGCCTCGGAAATCCAGTCCGCCTGCTCGTTGACCGGACGCAACCGGGCCTCCAGGCGCTGTTCTAGCGCGTCGAGCAGCGCTTCGGTCTGCCCGCCGAGGAGAGCTTGTGTCGAGCGCCATCCGGTGACGGCGTTCACGTAAAGCGTGACCCCGACCGCGACGGCGACGAACGCGCCCAGGCCGGTGACGGCGACGGTGGCGAATGAAATCCGCTTCAGTGGAGCAACATCATGGCGACGGCCATGACCGCCAGCATAACGGCGATCATCATGGCAAGGTGCAGTGGCTTGCCCGCCATGTGCCGGAGGAGCGCGAACCGAGTGCCCTCAGGCAGTAAGTCCATTCCGCAGCGTGCGCACTTTCCCGGCTGCGCCTGACGAACTGCAGTATGCATCGGGCAGAAGTACGCCATGCGAGCACGTTAGGCTTGCAGCCTCGCCTCTGCTTGACCTAAATCAAATGGGCGCACTAAGCGCTCCGTAGGATGGCCTCCTGTTTTCGCGGGAGCACCATGCAGACAGAGACTTACAACTACAAGGTGGTCCGCCAATTCGCGATCATGACCGTCATCTGGGGGGTGGTCGGGATGCTGGTGGGCGTGTTCATCGCCGCGCAGCTCCTATGGCCAGCGCTCAACTTCGATGTGCCTTGGCTTTCCTACGGGCGCCTGCGACCGCTGCACACCAACGCGGTCATTTTCGCATTCGGCGGCTCCGCGCTCTTCGCCACCTCGTACTACGTCGTGCAGCGTACTTCCCATGCCCGGCTTTTCGGCGACGGCCTCGCGGCGTTTACTTTCTGGGGTTGGCAGGCCGTCATCGTGCTGGCGGCGGTGACGCTGCCCCTGGGAATCACTTCCGGCAAAGAATACGCGGAGCTCGAATGGCCGATCGATGTACTAATCGCCGCGGTTTGGGTCGCGTATGCCGTGGTGTTCTTCGGCACGCTGTGGAAGCGCAAAGTGCCGCACATCTACGTCGCAAACTGGTTCTTCGGCGCGTTCATCCTCACCGTCGCGCTGCTCCACATCGTCAACAGCGCCGCGGTGCCGGCGAGCTTCTGGAAGTCGTATTCGGCCTATGCCGGCACGCAGGACGCGATGGTGCAATGGTGGTACGGGCACAACGCGGTCGGGTTCTTCCTCACTGCGGGCTTCCTCGGAATGATGTACTACTTCGTGCCCAAGTAGGCCGGCCGGCCGATCTATTCCTATCGCCTGTCGGTGGTGCATTTCTGGGCGCTTATCTTCACCTACATGTGGGCCGGCCCGCACCACCTGCACTACACCGCGCTACCGGACTGGGCGCAGTCCCTTGGCATGATCTTCTCGCTCATCCTGCTCGCGCCGTCATGGGGCGGGATGATCAACGGCATCATGACGCTCTCGGGTGCGTGGCACAAGCTGCGCGAGGACCCGATCCTCAAGTTCCTCATCGTCTCGCTGTCGTTCTACGGCATGTCGACCTTCGAAGGACCGATGATGTCCATCAAGACGGTGAATGCGCTTTCGCACTACACCGACTGGACCGTCGGCCATGTGCACAGCGGGGCGCTCGGCTGGGTCGGCCTGATCTCCATGGGGTCGCTCTACTATTTGATCCCGCGACTCTTCGGCCGCGCCGAGATGTACAGCGTGCGCGCGATCACCCTGCACTTCTGGGTCGCCACCATCGGCATCGTGCTCTACATCGCCGCAATGTGGATCGCGGGCGTGATGCAGGGGCTAATGTGGCGCGCGGTGAGCGAGGACGGCACACTCACCTACACCTTCGTCGAGAGCGTGAAGGCCACGTATCCGTTCTATGCCATCCGTCTCCTTGGCGGCGTGCTCTACCTCGCCGGGATGCTGATCATGACGTGGAACGTCTACAAGACGGTCGCTGCTTCCAAGCCCGCCGAAGCCCTGATTCCACAACCGGCATGAAACTTACCCACGACCTCATCGAGCGCAATCAAGCGCTCCTCATTGTCCTCGTCATCGCGGTCGTCGCGGTCGGCGGGCTGGTGGAGATTGTCCCGCTTTACTTCCAGAGATCAGTCACGGAGCCGGTCGCCGGGCTCAAGCCCTATGCACCGCTGCAGCTCACCGGGCGCGACATCTACGTGCGCGAGGGCTGCTACAACTGCCACTCGCAGATGGTGCGACCGTTCCGCGCGGAGGTGGAGCGCTACGGGCCGTACTCCGTCGCCGGCGAGTTCGTCTACGACCGGCCGTTCCAATGGGGCTCCAAGCGCACCGGCCCGGATCTGCACCGGGTCGGCGGCCGCTATTCCGACGAATGGCACCGCATCCACCTCATCAACCCGCGCGACGTGGTGCCCGAATCCAACATGCCCGGCTACCCCTGGCTCGCAAAAACGCGCGCCGATGCCGAGACCATCGAAGCCAAGCTGAAAGCGCTCAAGATCCTTGGCGTTCCTTACTCCGACGAGGACATCGCGGGCGCGCGCAAGGTCCTCGATGGCAAGACCGAGATGGACGCGCTCATCGCCTACCTCCAAGGGTTGGGCACTGCCGTACGAAGAGGGCAATGAGGGGGCAATTGACATGGACATCAGCCTGATCCGGGCGCTTGTGACGGTCGTCGCGATGGTGAGCTTCCTCGCGATTGTGCTTTGGGCCTACCTGCCGCACCGAAAAGGCAAGCTCGACGCCGAGGCGCGCCGCATCCTCGAAGAAGCCGACCAATGAGCGAGTTCGCCAGCGGCGTCTGGGACCTCTACATCGCTCTTGTCACGATCGTCTCGATCGTGGCGTGCGCCGTGTTCCTCAAGAGCCAGAGCGTGCGCAAGGTGCGCGCCGAAGGAGAGACGACCGGTCACACCTGGGACGAGGATCTCGCCGAGTACAACAACCCGCTGCCCAAGTGGTGGAGCTGGCTCTTCTACGTCACGATCGTCTTTTCCCTGATTTATCTTGTGCTCTATCCGGGTCTCGGGACCTGGCCAGGCACGCTCGGCTGGAGCCAGGTCGGGCAGCTGAAGGACGAGCAAAGCCGCGCGGAGAAGCAGTTCGGGCCGATCTATCAGAAGTTCGCCACAATCGACGTCGAAGCTTTGAAGAAGAATCCGGAAGCGCTCGCGATTGGGCAGAAGCTCTTCCTCAACAACTGCGCGCAATGCCACGCCTCCGACGGCGCCGGCTCGCGCGGCTTTCCGAATCTCACCGCGGCCGCCTGGCAGTGGGGCGGGGATGTCAAGACCATCAAGACGACGATCGCCGAGGGGCGGACCGGCGTGATGCCGCCGTTCGGCGCCTCGCTCGGCGAGCAGGGGGTGAAGAACGTCGCGCAATACGTCCGATCGCTCTCGGGGCTTACCGCCGATTCGATCCGCGTAGCGCTCGGCAAGGACATCTACATGCAGAACTGCGTCGCGTGCCACGGCGCCGACGGCAAGGGCAATCCGGCGCTGGGCGCGCCGAACCTGACCGACAAGAACTGGCTGCACGGCTCGACCGAGCCGGTGGTGATCGAGACCATCACCAAAGGCCGCACCAGCCAGATGCCGGCGCACAAGACGGTGCTCGACGAGGCGAGAATCCATCTCCTTACGGCGTACGTGTTGTCGCTTTCCAAGTGAAATTGAACGACGCGACGGCCCTTCACGAGCAGTCGCTCTACGAAGTCCGCAGAAAGATCTACCCCCGCGCGGTGCACGGGGCGTTCGCCGCCTGGCGCTGGACGCTGGTGTGGGCGACGCAGCTCGTGTTCTACGGCGGCGCCTGGGTCACCTGGAACGACCGCCAGGCGGTGCTGTTCGATATCGCGCACCGCAAGTTCTACCTCTTCGGCCTGGTGTTCTGGCCGCAGGACATCATCTACCTGACGGTCCTCCTGATCATCTCGGCGCTCGCGCTGTTCCTCTTTACTGCGGTGGCCGGACGTCTATGGTGCGGCTATGCCTGTCCGCAGACCGTCTACACCGAGATCTTCATATGGATCGAGCGCGCGATCGAGGGCGACCGCAACGCGCGCATGCGGCTCGACAAGGAAGGCTTTTCCTTCACGAAACTCTTTCTGAAAACGGCAAAACACGCGGTCTGGCTCGCGCTCGCCCTCTGGACTGGAATCACCTTCGTCGGCTATTTCACGCCCATCCGCGAGCTGGTCACTTCCGCGCCTGGAGCCTGGGAGACGTTCTGGGCGCTCTTCTACGGTTTCGCGACGTACGGCAACGCGGGCTGGATGCGCGAGCAGGTGTGCAAGTACATGTGCCCCTACGCGCGCTTTCAGAGCGCGATGTTCGACAAGGACACGCTCATCATTACCTACGACCGCGCGCGCGGCGAGCCGCGTGGCAAAGGCACCGGCAAGGGTGACTGCATCGATTGCAGCATCTGCGTGCAGGTTTGCCCCACGGGGATCGACATCCGCGACGGGCTGCAGTACGAGTGCATCGGCTGCGCCGCGTGCATCGACGGCTGCGACCAGGTGATGGAGAAGATCGGCCGGCCGAAGAAGCTCATTCGCTATTCGACGACGCATGCCATGGAGGGCAGGCCGACGCGCATCTTCCGGCCCCGAGTGCTCGTCTACTCGGCGATTCTCGCCCTCATTGCGGCCGCCACCGCGGCGAGCCTATACCTGCGCGTGCCGCTGAAGGTCGACGTGATTCGCGACCGCGCCGCGATCGCGCGCGAGGTCGAAGGAGGGTTGATCGAGAACGTCTATCGCCTGCAGATCATGAACACCACCGAGCAAGCGCGCGCGTTCGACATCAACGTGACCGGGCTGCCCGGCATTCTGGTTTGGGGCGACAATATCACCGGTGTGCCTGCCGCCGAAACGCGCATGGTGCCCGTACGGGTACGCGTGGATGCGGCTGTCCCGGCGGGCAGCCACCCGATCGAGTTCACCGTGCGCGCGCTCGGCGTCGCGGGCGTCGAAGTGCACGAAAGCGCAGTCTTCATCGTGCGATGAGATATGGGCCGACCCTTCTCCTGTCTAGCGCCATCGTCCTCGCCTCGTGCGCGTGGTCGGAAAGCAGCAAATTCCATCTGCTCGATTCTGGCTATAGCATCAACGCCATTGACACGATCCAGGTTTCCATTGAGGTGCACGTGAACCAGCTGAAGCAGCTCGGTGGCGAGATCAACGCTCCGCAGTTCCGCCAGTTCGTCGCCGAACGCCTGAAGTGGCACGGCATGTGCCCGTTGGGCTGGGCGCCGCTGCCCTGCGTCGAAGACGGCTCGTGCGTCCACCGCTCCAGAAGCTCGGTCACTGTCCCGGGCCGTTGCATCGAATCATGACCAAGCCCTGGTACCGCGAGCGCTGGCCCTGGCTGCTGATGGCGGGGCCCGGCGCGGTCCTTGTCGCCGGCGCGGCGACGATCTGGGTTGCTTTCGCCACCGCCGACGGGCTCGTGGCCGAGGACTATTACAAGCAAGGGCTCGCGATCAACCGCGTGCTCGCGCGCGAAGAAGCCGCTCGGCGTCTGGGCCTCTCAAGTGAAATCCGCCTGGAGGGCGGGACTCTGACCGTCACGCTTCAAGGGGCAGAACCCGAAGCGCTCTTCGTTCACCTCGCGCACGCAACGCGCTCGGGTTATGACGTGCGGCTGCGTCTCGCACCGACTGCGGCGGGCTCGTACGCCGCCGAGCTGCCGCCGATGCCGCCCGGCCGCTGGCGCATCGCGATCGAAGATCCGCGCGGCACCTGGCGCATGCTTAAGGAGGCGTCATGAAAAGCGCAATGTCGGTTCTTTGGCCCTCGTTTATCGCCGGCGCAGTCGGCACGGTGCTTTTCTTCGCCCTGCTCGATCCCGTCGACCTTCGCTTCGTTGGCCCGCTCGAGTTCGGGCGCAAGGCGGGTTATACGGTGGCGTTTTTCTTTTTTTGGGGGCTCGCTGCCGGCTCGAGCTGGCTCACCTCCTTGCTGCAGCGGCGCGCCGACGAAGTGAATCGCTGCCCGCTCACGCCGGAAGCGCGGCCGCTCGGCTGCCCGAAGCGCGAGGAACCAGATGCGGCTCGCTAGCACGCTGCTTGCGCTTTTGCCGTTGTCCGTCTCCGCGCAAGATGCCGCGAACGGAAAGGTGCTCTACGAGACGTACTGCGGCAGCTGCCACTATGAGCGCGTGCACCAACGCATGCGCTCGGACCTGCGCGATCTCGCCGACCTGCGCGACACCGTGGCGCGCTGGTCGAAACAGACCAAGCGCACCTACACACTCGATGAGCTCGAGAGTATCGTCCAGTACCTGAACGAGTCGCACTACCGGTTCGGCCTCGCTCCGCGTACTAAACAGCAATAATCAGGCATGATTCGAACACTGGTCATCGCGACCGCGCTCACTTTCTGCGCTGTCGCCGCGGCAGAGTCGCCGCCCACCCACCAGCACCGATTCGGCGACGCCGAGCAGTGGGCGCGCGTGTTCGACGATCCCGAGCGTGACGCCTGGCAGAAGCCGCACGAGGTGATTCAGGCGCTCGGCCTCAAGCCCGATGCCGCCGTCGCCGACTTGGGCGCCGGCACCGGCTATTTTTCGGTGCGGCTCGCACGCATGCTGCCGCGCGGTACGGTCTACGCGGCCGACGTGGAGCCCGACATGGTCAAGTACCTCGGCGAGCGCGCGAAGCGCGAGGGCTTGAGCAACCTTAAGCCCGTCGCATCAAGCGACAACGATGCGCGCCTCCCTGCGAAGGTGGATCTCGTGCTCCTCGTGGACGTCTACCACCACATCGACGACCGGGAGCGCTACTTCAAGAAGCTCGCCGGCTCGCTCACTCGCGGTGGCCGCCTCGCCGTGATCGATTTCAAGCTCGATTCGCCGCGCGGTCCGCCGAAAAGCTCGCGCGTCGAACCGGAGCGCGTGAAGGCCGAGCTCGCCGCGGCCGACTACGCGCTCACTGCCGAGCACACCTTTCTGCCCGACCAGTACTTCCTCGAGTTTTCGCGCCGCTAGAACTTCCAGCCGAAGGCGATGCCGAGCGAGTCTTCCGAGAGGCTGATCGTCTCGGTGCCGCCCACGGGGAAGTACGGGTTGTTTGCAGGCCCGGATACCGAGTTCTCGAAGGCGTGCATGTAGGCCATCGTGATCTCGCCGGTCTTGCTCCAGCTGTAAGTGAAGCCGAGCGTCATGTGCTCCTCGATGACCCCCGGGGCGAGGATGTTGAACGTGACGTCGCGCGGCGTGATCGGGTTGTCGCTCTTGTTGTAGCCGGCGCGCAGCACGAGAGCGTTCGACCACTGGTACTCGATGCCGATCTTGAACGCATCGACGTTCTGCCAGCCGAACCCGATGCTCGAGCCGCTCGCACCCAGGCAGTCTGGACCAACGCCCGGCCCGAAGGGCGGCGTTGGCGTGCAGTTCGGCTGGTTGCTCGGGTTGCCGACCGACTTCACCTTGTTGTAGTAGATGCGCTGATAGTCGGCGGCGATCGTGAGCTTCGGCGTCGCCTTGAACGCCACGCCAACGCTGAAATTCTCAGGAATGTCGAAATCGCCCTGCTCGGCGAACAGGCCCTTGTACTTGTCGAACTCGCTCATGTCGATCTTGGTCGAGTAGCCGACGCCGACCGCGAACGAAGGCGTGAGCTGGCCGTAGTAGCCGACGCGCGCGCCGAAGCCCCAGGCGTCGTCGTAGCCCTTGTTGGTGAGGTTGGCCGGGTCCGAGGAGATCGCGGCGAAAGGCTGCAGGCCGTAGGCCTTGAAGCGCTGGTAGGCGATGAGCGGCGAGATGCCGACCGAGTGGTTGGGATTGAACTTCCAGGCGATCGTCGGCGCGAAGGTGAGCTGCGCCAAGTCGACGCCGAGGTTGCCGCCGCCGCACAGCAGGTTGGCGGGGACGCCGTTCGGAAAGCCGCCCTGGCACACGCCCTGGTCGAGCTGGCCGGTGGGATAGTCGGTGTTCATGCCGCCGTTGCCGTAGACGCTGATGCCGAGCGACAGATCCGGCCGCAACATCTTGTTGTAGCCGAACTCGGGGATGAGGAAGTTCTCCGTCTCGTTGCCCTCGGCCGAGCCGTCCAGGAAGCCCGCACCGCCGAAGCTGCCCTCGCGCTTCGCCGAGCGGTCGGGGCGGAACCAGTCGAGGCCGATGTCTAGCCGGTCGCCAGCGAACGCCATCGTCGCCGGATTCGTCGCGCCGCCGAAGGCGTCGGTCGTCATCGCGGTGGAAGCGCCGCCGCGGCCTTTCGCCTTCATGCCCCAGCCGTGCGCGAAATAGCCGTCGGTCGCGTGCGCCGCGAGCGGCGCGAACGCCGCCGCAGCCGCGACGGCAAGTACTGTCTTCTTCACAACCCCCTCCCCTGAATGACTTCCTTTATATGAAAAGGCTGACGTCGGCGTCCCTTGCCATCGGCAGGAACGTGGCCGCGCCGCAGTACTCCTTCACCTCCGCAATGAAATCGTTCGGCGCGTAGCCGAAAAGATCGACCGTCATCTGGCAGCCGATCAGGTTCACGCCGCCTTCGACGCACGCCGTGCGCAGCTCCTCCACTCCAGCGACCCCTTTGTCGTGGATCGTCTTCTTCATGAGCGTGGTGGCGAGCGTCTCGAAGCCCGGCACGACGCCCTGCACCGCGTTCGGGATGTTCCAGTTGATGTGCTTGAACCAGTCCGGGCCGAAAGGCATCTTCATCGGCATGCCCGGGTTGCCGAGCGGGCTCACCTTCAGGCCGCTCAAGTCTTTTTTCAGCAGGTTGAGCCCGTAGAACGTGAAGAACACCGAGACGTTCCATCCGAGCGCGGCGGCGGTGCTCGACAGGATGAAGGGGGGGTACGCCCAGTCGAGCGTTCCCTTCGTGGCGATGATGCAGAGCGAGGGCGTTTGCTTCTCTCTCAACTCGGCGAGCTTCTTCGGCAAAAGAGCGTCGAGACGCTGTTCGATCAGGCGATCGAGGTCGGTGTTGTCCATAGCGTGCCTCCTTGAATGTAATACTCCTCGGGAGTATGAGAAATCGAATCCCTGTATGGGAGGATACAGATTTGCTGATACGCCCTTATACTCCACCGTGTATACTGCGTCTATGGACCCCGTAATGCACGATTCGGAAGCCAAGAAAGCAATGGATGCACGGCTTGCGCGCATCGAAGGCCAAGTGCGCGCGGTGCGGCGCATGATCGAGGAGGACCGCACCTGCGAGAACATCGCGCAGCAGCTTTCGGCCGCGCGCCGCGCGCTTGACCGGGCGTTCTACGAAATGGTGTCGTGCATGATCCGGCACGAGCCGCAAGGCGCCGGCAAGATCGCTGACCTGCTGTCGCGCTTCGGTTAACCCCAGGGAAACCCAAGCATGAACTTCGACAAAGAGCTCGACGCGAGGGGCCTCAACTGCCCTCTCCCCATCCTGCGCGCCAAGAAGGCGCTGAACGACATGCAGTCCGGTCAGGTGCTGAAGATCATCGCCACCGACCCCGGATCGGTGAAAGACTTCCAGGCTTTTGCGAAGCAGACCGGCAACGACCTGCTCTCGCAAGCCGATGCGGGCAAGGAGTTCGTCTTCTTCCTGAAGCGCAAGTAGGAACTTGCGCCTGCGGGGCAGGCAGGAGCGGGAGCCTCGGCTCGCCGCGCCCTAGGCGACGCTGCC
Source organism: Burkholderiales bacterium (assembly GCA_035762345.1). Lineage (GTDB taxonomy): Bacteria > Pseudomonadota > Gammaproteobacteria > Burkholderiales > SG8-39 > SCGC-AG-212-J23. Next base: position 235 of record DASTPE010000143.1, on the reverse strand, counting down.
GAAGCCCCTGTCGACCGCGCCGGCGGGCACCTTGAGGCCCGCGATGCGGCAGCCCTGCGCCACCGGCCCGCCCGGAAAGAGCAGGTACATCTGCCGGATCCCGCCGTGGCGGTGGAATTTCTCGTCCAGCGCGTCGTGCAGCTCGCGCAAATTGATCGCGGTCGGTTCGTGGCGCGCGAAATATTCCTGCAGCGCGCCGAGCGCCGCCCAGTGCCCGTCGCCGAGCTCGAGCCCC
>DASTPE010000142.1:0-22922 GCA_035762345.1 Burkholderiales bacterium | reverse complement strand
TGGGGATCGAGCCCGGCGTTCGGCATGGACGCCATCCAGCTGCTCGCCTGGCACAAGTACGGCGGCGGCAAGGAGCTGCTCACCAAGATCTATTCCTCGATCGGCGCCAACGTCGTGTCCTTCCCTTATGGTCCGATGTGGACCCAGCCGCTCGGCTGGTTCAAGAAGCCGATCACCAAGCCCGACGACTTCAAGGGACTAAAGTTCCGCACGGTGGGCATCTCGATCGACCTCTTCCAGGGACTCGGCGCCGCGGTAAACGCGCTCCCCGGCGGCGAGATCGTGCCGGCGATGGACCGCGGGTTGCTCGACGCGGCCGAGTTCAACAACGCGAGCTCCGACCGCCTCCTCGGCTTCCCGGATGTGTCCAAGGTATACATGCTGCAGAGCTACCACCAGAACGCCGAGCAGTTCGAGATTACCTTCAACAAGACCAAGTTCGACGCGCTGCCGGCCAAGCTCAAGGCGATCATCGAGAACGGGGTGGAGGCGGCGTCGCAGGACCTGCTGTGGAAGTCGATCGACCGCTACTCCAAGGACTATGTCGAGCTGCAGACCAAGGACAAGGTGCGCATGTACAAAACGCCTGACTCGGTGCTGATGCGGCAGCTGCAGATCTTCGATTCGGTGATGGAGAAGAGAAAAGACAACGCGCTGTTCAACGAGGTCCTCGCCTCGCAGCGCGCCTTTGCGGAGCGCGCGGTACGCTGGTACCTCGACGTGCAGTTGAGCGGGCGCATGGCCTACAACTACTACTTCGGCAAGAAACCGGCGGCGAAGAAGGCCTGAGGACCTTGAACTCCTAGGATCAGCCACCCGGTTCGCGCCGGGTGGCTTTTTTCTTTATGCAGAAAACGCTCCTGTTCGTAGACAAGATCAGCACTTTCGTCGGGCACGCGTTCTCGTTCCTGATCGTCGCGCTCGCCCTGCACGTCACCTGGGAGGTGTTCCGCCGCTACGTGCTCGACAGCCCGCGCGCGTGGGCGTTCGACGCGATGATCATGATGTACGGGACGCTCTTCATGATGGCGGGAGCCTACACGCTGGCGAAGAACGGCCACGTGCGCGGCGACATCCTGTACGGCTTCTTCAAGCCGCGCACGCAGGCGACGATCGACCTCGTGCTCTATGTCGTGTTCTTCCTTCCCGGCGTGATCGCGCTGACCTACGCCGGCTACTTCTACGCCGCCGAGTCGTGGGCGATCCGCGAGACCTCGAACATCACCTCCGAGGGCCCGCCGTACTACCCGTTCAAGACGGTGATCCCGGTCGCCGGCGCGTTCGTGCTGGTGCAGGGCATCGTCGAGATCATCCGCTGCGTGATCTGCCTCAAGCAGGGCGCCTGGCCCTCGCGCGAGGAGGACGTCGAGGAGGTCGATGTCGAGAAGCTGAAGCAGGAGGTGGGCGTGAAGGACGAGGACATCGAAAAGCTCGACGCCTACGTGACGAAAGACAAGCCGCAATGACGGACGAGCCGGCGTGAAACTGCGCAAGGAGCTGTGGTTCGGCTTCACGCTGATGGCGCTGATCGTGGTCGCGGTGTTGATCTTCATGCCGTGGGCGAACCTGCTCGACGGCCACCTGAGCAAGGAAGACCTCGGCCACCTCGGGCTGCTGATGCTCGCGCTGATCGTGGTCGGCATCATGCTCGGCTTTCCGACCGCCTTTACGCTCATGGGCATGGGCGTGTTCTTCGCCTGGCTCGCTTACCGCAGCGTCAACCCGGAGACTGCCGGCCAGCGGGTCTTCGACGCGTTCGTGCAGCGCACCTACGGGGTGATGTCGAACGACGTGCTGATCGCGATCCCGCTGTTTCTCTTCATGGGCTACCTCGTCGAGCGCGCGCAGCTCATCGACCGCCTGTTCCGCAGCCTGCATCTCGCCACCGCGCGCGTGCCGGGATCGCTCGCAGTCGCGACCATCGTCACCTGCGCCATCTTCGCCACCGCCACCGGCATCGTCGGCGCGGTGGTCACGCTGATGGGGCTGCTAGCGTTCCCCGCGATGCTCAAGGCCGGCTACAACATCAAGATCTCGGCGGGCGCGGTGACCGCCGGCGGCTGCCTCGGCATCCTGATTCCCCCGTCGGTGCTGCTCATCGTCTATGGCGCCACCGCGGGCGTCTCGGTGGTCCAGCTCTACGCGGGCGCGTTTTTCCCCGGCCTGATGCTCGCTTCGCTCTACGTCGGGTACATCGTCGTGCTAGCGAAGTGGAGGCCCGCGCTGATGCCGCCGCTCTCGGAGAGCGAGCAGCGCGTTCCGCTTCCGCCGCACGTCCAGGCGCTTGCCGCGCGCGGCGGCAGCACACTGGGCGCGCTGGGGCGGGCGCTGACCGGAAACGGTGCGGGGGTCGCAAAACGCACCGCGCTGGCGCAGCTTTTCGTCTCGCTGCTGCCGGCGCTGGTGATCGCCGCCGCGCTCGGCATCACCTACCGCGCGGCGACCGCACCGGTGGTCGAAGCGAGCACCGCCGGGCTGATCGAGGCGGGCGGAGCGGTCGCCGCGGACACGAGCGAATCGGAGCAGTCCACCGGTCTGATCGGGGCGGAAGAAGAAGAGGCGGCGGAAAAGCCCGAAGAAAGACCGCAGGAGCTTTCGCCGCCGCCCGGCGTGCCGCAGACGCAGGCGGCGGCGGAGGAAGCGGCGGCCGCGCACGCCGAGCCCGAGCGCCTGCCCGCGCCGGCGTGGTACTGGATCGTACTCGCGATCGGTATCGCGGTGATCGTGCTGATCTATTGGCTCTGGAACTGGGAGCGGCTCGAGGTTTTCAAGCTGCTGATGACGTCGTTCTTTCCGCTCGCGCTCCTGATCCTTGCCGTGCTCGGCTCGATCGTCTTCGGCCTCGCGACGCCCGCCGAGGCGGCCGCGGTCGGCGCTTTCGGCGGCTTCGTCCTGGTGCTGGTCTATCGCTTCATCGCAATCTGGCGCGCTGCCCCACCCGCGACGCGCTCCGCGCCCGCCGTGGCGTGGCGCACGCTCAAGGACTTCGGCGGCATCATCAAGGAATCCTCGTTCCTCACCGCGCGCACCAGCGCGATGGTGTGCTGGCTGTTCGTCGGCTCGGGCATTTTCTCGGCGGCGTTCGCGCTCCTCGGCGGCCAGGAGCTGGTCGAGAAATGGGTGCTGTCGCTCGATCTGACCCCCGTCCAGTTCCTGATCCTGGCGCAGGTCATCATCTTCCTCCTCGGCTGGCCGCTCGAGTGGACCGAGATCATCATCATCTTCATGCCGATATTCATCCCGCTGCTGCCGCACTTCAACATCGATCCGCTGTTCTTCGGCATCCTGGTGGCGCTCAACCTGCAGACGGCGTTCCTGTCGCCGCCGGTGGCGATGGCGGCGTTCTACCTGAAGGGCGTCTCCCCGCCGCACGTCTCGCTCAATGCAATCTTCGCCGGCATGATGCCGTTCATGGGCCTGCAGATCGTGGCGATGTTCGTGCTCTACGTGTGGCCGCAGCTCGGCCTGTGGCTGCCAAGCTTGATGTACGGGAGATGATGGTTTCGGCCGCGCAAGCCGCGCGCGAGATCCGTGAAGGGCGGCTGACCAGCGAAGCGCTGGTGCAGGCTTGCCTCGAGCGCATTCGGGAGCTCGAGCCTAAGGTCCAGGCGTGGCAGTTCCTCGACGAGGAGCACGCGCTCGCTCAGGCGCGCGCATGCGATGAACGCAAGCGCTTCGGCGAGCCGATCGGGCCGCTGCACGGGGTGCCGATCGGGATAAAAGACATCATCGACACCGCCGACATGCCGACCGAGAACGGCACCGTGCTGCACAGGGGCCGCACGCCGCGCGAGGACGCGGCGGTGGTGAAGCGGCTGCGCGCCGCGGGTGCGGTGATCCTCGGCAAGACCGTAACTACCGAATGCGCCTATTTTAGCCCGGGCAAGACGCGCAATCCGCGCAATCCCGAGCACACGCCGGGCGGCTCCTCCAGCGGCTCGGCGGCGGCGGTCGCTGCCGGCATGGTGCCGCTCGCGCTCGGCAGCCAGACCGCGGGCTCGGTGATCCGGCCGGCGGCCTTCTGCGGCGCCTACGGCTTTAAGCCGACGCACGGGCTGATCCCGCGGAGCGGCATCCTCGCGCTTTCGCGCACCCTCGATCATGTGGGCCTCTTCGCGCGCAGCCTGGAAGATGTTGCGTTGTTGCTTGAGCAGCTGCAGGGCTACGACGAGCTCGATCCCGACACCCGGCCGAGAGCACGGATTGCTTTTGCTGAGATCTCTCGTGAAGAACCTCCGCTCGAACCGATGTTCGCCTTCGTCAAGACGCCGCACTGGGAGCGGACGGACCCGGATACGAAGGACGCCTATGCGGAGCTGCAGGAAACGCTCGGCCAGCAGGTGGAGGAAGTCGAGCTCTTCCCGTCCGCCGCCGAGGCCTGGGACTGGCACCGCACGATCATGGAAGCCGAGATGGCGCTCAACCTCGAGCCGCTGTGGGTTGCGGGCCGCGAGAAGCTGTCGGAGAAGCTGCGTTCGCTGCTTGAGCGCGGGCGCGAAACAAGAGCGCTCGACTACCAGCGCGCCCTGCGGCGCATCGCTCCCGCGGTGGAGAGCCTCGATGAGCTCTTCCAGCAGCGCTACGACGCGATCCTCACGCCGCCCGCGCTCGGCACCGCGCCGAGAGGGCTCGGGTCGACAGGCGACCCGGTGTTCTGCTCCGTCTGGACGCTGCTCGGCATGCCGGCGATCACGCTGCCGTTAATGCAGGGGCAAGACGGCCTGCCGCTCGGGGTGCAGCTGGTGGGGCGCAAAGGCTACGACGCGCGGCTGCTGCGCACGGCGCGCTGGCTGGAAAAGAAAGTTTCTTAGGCCGCGCGCGCGTCGAGCATCGCGATCGGCAAGCCGCATGCGCCGAGCGCGGCGCGCGCGAGCGCGCTGTCGCTGAGCAGCCGGTAGAGCGCGGGCGCGGGCCCGTGCTTGTCGAGCTTGTCCGGCACAGCCATGGCGCGGTTTTGCCATGATTCGCCGCGCTGAACAAGCGTCCGTGATCGGCGACGTTAATTAACTCACGCCGTTCGCCGCTTGCCCGCGGACAGCGAATAGCAGCTGCGCCGCAAACGCTTGAAATCCTCGGACTCGATCGTTTCGCGCAGGAAGTCCATGTTGCTGTCGATCTCGGACTGGTACAGATTCAGCCCGTCGAAGTACGCCTCGGCGTAGCGGTCGACGCTTCCCAGCTTCTTCCGCATGCGGGTGCGCGCGACGTAGTCGTAGAAGCCCGGCGTCTTGACGATCAGGTCCTCGGGCGAGGCGTAGCGCACGAGCTCGTGGCCCTCGGGCAGGCGCTCACGCGCGATCTTGCCCCAGACGAACTCCTGGTAAAGGAACTCGCGGCATTTCTCGAGATACATGCGGTCGGACATCTGGCCGATGAGGTCGGCCGTGCCCACGATGCAGCCCACCAGCCGGTCCTTCGGGTCATCGACCCGGATGTCGTCGATGTCCATCTCGTAGCCGGTGAAGTGCACCAGGCGCGCGGCGAGCGGCGCCTCGGCGCCGAAGCCGACGCTCGGCAGGTAGGCGGAGATGAACTCGGCGCCGCGGCTCACATGAGTCTTGGTGAAAACGGCGCCATTCTCGACCACGGCTTCGGCGGCGCGCTTGAGGTAGCCCGAGTCGTGCAGCAGCGCGATCAGCACGCCGAGCACCGCGCGCCGCGGTCCGAGCCGGTCGGCGGCGGCGCAGGTGCGCTCGTGGCCGTCGACCAGGCGCGCCGTCGCCAGTGTCATGTCGAGCGTGTGGCGCATGTCGTGGTACAGCGTGTCGCACGCCAGGTAGCCGGGATAGCGGCCTTCGAACAGCGCTTTGAAGTCGGTGAAGCCGCGCTCGAGCGCGGAGAAATCCGCGCCGGGATAGCGCGCGGCGTAGATCGCGAGCACCGCATCGCGAACCCGCGCAGGATCTTCGACGTTGACACGATTCGTCACGTCGTTTTGACTGAGACGATCCTGCATTACTCCCCCCAGCGGACGATTATTCTCCGCCGGGAGACCCTAAGCAAGGGAGTGCGGCCGGTAAGCCGGGTTCTGTCGCCCCGGCCGGTTTGACCCGGCGGGGTGGCAGCCATTCCTCTGGGCTCCGGGTCACCCCGAAGCTCTAGCCACCTACCCGCAAGCTCGGCCGAGCAGGCCTGCAGTGGCTTGTTCCCACTACGCTTGCCTATTTGGTGTTGCTCCGGATGGAGGTTGCCGCGTTTCACCCCCGAAGTCGCCTCCGGGACTCGTCTCTGTGGCCCTGTTCGTCACCTTCGCGCCGCTAGGCGCGGCGTTTATGCGTGCCGGGGTGTTACCCCGCATCCCGCTCTGTGGAGCCCGGACTTTCCTCTACGCTCGCGCGCAGCGGCTGCCTGGCCGACTCCGATTGCAATTTTACCGCCGCAGGCACAGTCTAAGGAGAAGCAAGGAGGGCGATTTATGCGCAGACGCCTGTATTTCATACTGCCCGACGTCGAGAGCGCGCGCCGCACCGCCGACGACCTGCTGCTCGCGCGCGTCGCGGATCGCCACATGCGCTTCCTCGCAAAGCGCGGCACCGAGCTCGATCCGCTTCACGAGGCGGGATACCTCGACAAGACCGACATGGTCCATGGCGCCGCCGTCGGGTTGGCGCTCGGCGCCATCATCGGCGCGCTTGTCGGCGCGATGGTGGTGGCGTATCCGCCGGAAGGCACCAACCCTCAACTCGTCTCGGTGCTGATCGGCATGCTGCTCGGCGCGCCGCTCGGCGCCTGGATGGCAAGCATGGCGGGGGCGGCGGTCCCGAACTCGCGGCTCAGGCAATTCCAGGCCGATATCGAGGCTGGGCGCGTGCTGATGATGGTGGACGTGCCGTTCGGCCGCGTGGAGGAAATTACCGAGCTCGTGCGGTCGCGCCATCCGGAGGCAGTGCCTCGCGGTCAGGCGATCCGCTACGTCTTTCCCTAGCGGTCCTGCCGCAGGGGACGGAAGCAGCGCGTGTCGTCGTAGAACCGGGCCGAGCCGTTCTCGGCGTGCCAGCCCGGGAAGCCGAAGATCGGCAGCGCGGGCATGAGGCGCGGCGCTGCGTCGGGGGCAAGGCCCGCGAGCCAGTCGCGCGCCGCGCTGTCGGGTTGCGCGCGGGGTTTTACGATGATGGCCTTGCAGGTAATCCCCGGCCACGGCTCGAGCGCCTTCTCGAGCACCGCGTGTCCGAAAACGACGATCCGCATTGCGTTCACCACGCGTTCTCGGTTGTTCCAAAAGAGCTTCTTCCACTCGAAACCTCTTAACAACGAAGTCAGGGCTGCGTCATCGCACTGCACGATCGCGCCGCCTTCGTCGAAAATCGTCAGCAGATCGCGCAGCCGGCCGCGGTGTCCGCGCTCGCGCGCGATCTCGGCGGCGTGCATGGCGTTGATGCGCGCCTTGGTGAGCGGGAACGCGAGCCAGGCGAGGGCGTTGAAGTAGTCGTGCAGGTTGTCGAGCCGGGTCTCGACGCGGCCGGTCTCGTACACCTTGATCTCATAGTAAGCATCCTTCTCGCCCGGCGCCACGAACCGCACCGGATGGCCGCTTTCCGTTTTCAGTCCGTGCTTTTCCGCAACGGCGTTCAGGCCTTCCAGCGAACGCTCCCCGCCAAGCCAGGGCCGTACGGCGTCGAAAGCGGGATGCGCTAGACGAGCTTCCAGGGCACCGTTTCTCCGGCGCGCAGCGGCACGAGCTCCTCGCCTCCGAAAGCGAGGCGCTCGGGCACGCGCCACTCGGCCCGCTCGAGCGTGAGGGTGTCGGCGTTGAGCGGCAGGCCGTAGAACTGCGCGCCGAATACGCTGGCGAATCCTTCCAGCTTATCGAGCGCGCCGGCCTCTTCGAACGCCGCGGCGTAAAGCTCGATCGCGGCGTGCGCGCTGTAGATGCCGGCGCACCCGCACGCCGCTTCCTTGGCGGTGCGCGCATGCGGAGCGCTGTCGGTGCCGAGGAAGAACTTTGCGTTGCCCGAGGTGGCGGCCTCGACCAGCGCCTCCCGATGGGTTTCGCGCTTCAGTACCGGCAGGCAATAATGGTGCGGCCGGATGCCGCCGAGGAACAGCGCATTGCGGTTGAGGAGCAAGTGGTGCGCGGTGATCGTGGCGGCCACGTTCGGTCCGGCGACTTCGACGTAGTGCACCGCAGCGCGGGTAGTGATGTGCTCGAGCACGATCTTGAGGCGCGGAAAGCGCTCCACGGTGGGGCCGAGTACTTCCTCGATGAACGCCTGCTCGCGGTCGAAGACGTCGATCGCCGGGTCGGTGGACTCGCCATGCACGAGGAGCGGCATGCCCAGGTCCGCCATCCTCTCCAGCGTGTGAAAGCAGCGCGACAGGCGCGTCACCCCTTCGTCCGAATGCGTGGTCGCGCCCGCCGGGTACAGCTTGACGCCGAACACGTGCCCGGAGGCCTTGGCACGCGCGATCTCCTCGGGCGGGGTGTCGTCGGTGAGGTACAGCGTCATCAGCGGCTCGAACTTCATTCCCGCCGGCAGTGCCGCGAGGATACGTTCGCGGTACTCGAGCGCCTGAGCGGTGGTGCGCACGGCAGGCTTGAGATTCGGCATCACGATCGCGCGCGCGAAGCGCCGCGCCGAATCGCCGAGCACGGACGCGAGCGCTGCTCCGTCGCGCAGATGCAGGTGCCAGTCGTCGGGGCGCCTCAGGGTTATGCGATCCACTTCGCCGAATTTTACTTAACGCGTCGCAGTGTCTTACGGTAGAGGACGTTCTTCGGTGCCCCGGTAATCCGGGACGCGAGGCGCGCCGCTTCGCTCGGCGTCACCGCATCGAGAAGCACCTCCAGCACCTTGTCGGCATCGAGCGCGTGGCGCTCCTGCTCGGCGCCCGGCGCGAGCACGAGCACGAACTCGCCCTGGCCTCGTTGCGGGCGCTCGGCGAGCCACCGCGGCGCCTCGCCCAGCGGCAGACGCGCGAGCTCCTCGAACTTCTTGGTCAGCTCGCGCGCTATCACGATCTCTCTCGCGTTGCCGAACTTCTCTTTCAGGTCCTGCAATGTCTCGGCGACGCGATGCGGCGCTTCGTAGATCACCACCGGGCACGGCGCCTCGAGCGCCTCGAGCGCCTTGCGCCGAGCAGGAGCGCTTGCGGGCAGGAAGCCGGCGAAGACGAAGCGCGGCGCCGTGAATCCTGAGGCCGAGAGCGCCGCGGCCGCCGCGTTCGGCCCGGGCACCGGGCTGACGCGGATCCCGGCGCGGTGCGCTTCGGCGACGAGCCAGGCGCCCGGATCGGATACCCCCGGCGTGCCGGCGTCGCTCACCAGGGCGACGCCCTTGCCTTCGCGCAGCGCTGCGATCAGCCCGGCGGCGGCACGGCGCTCGTTGTGCGCGTGCAGCGCCACGGTGCGCGCGGAGATGCCGTGGCGGGCGAGGAGCGTTCGCGTCGTGCGCGTGTCCTCGCATGCGACCAGATCCACGCTTCTCAGCGTTTCGAGGGAGCGCGGGCTCGCGTCGGCCAGGTTTCCGATCGGAGTTGCAACCACATACAGGATTCCAGGAGTCAACCCGCGGCACCTCCAGTTCGTTAAGCGTGCCATGAACGAACGGGGTGCGCGAGCCGAGGAGCTTTGCGCCGGGCTCCTTCGGGCCGCCGGCCTGCGCGTGCTGGAGCGCAACTGGCGCTGCCGTCTCGGCGAAATCGACCTGATCGCGGAAGAGCGCGGCATGCTGGTGTTCGCCGAGGTGCGCATGCGCAGCGGGCCCGGATTCGGCGGCGCGGCCGAAAGCGTCACCGCGGCCAAGCGCCGGCGCCTGCTCGCGGCGGCGCGACTGTATCTCGCCCACCGGCCCGATGCCCTGTGCCGCTTCGACGTGTTTCTCGTCGACGGCGCGCCGGTCCACGTGCAATGGATCCGCGACGCCTTTGGCGAATAGCGGCGCTGTTCGCTCTTGCGTGCGGGCTCGCCCGGGCCGAGGAGCAGGTTCGCATCGTCGTGCAGAGCTCGCCGCTTGCCGGCTTTCGCTATCACGCCGCCGCACAAGTGTGGCGCGAGCTGCGCGTCGGCGACCGTCTCGAGCTCGCGCGCGAGCCCGACAACGCGCACGACGCGAATGCCGTGAGGGTGCTGTGGCGCGGCCGCCTGCTCGGCTACGTGCCCAGGCGCGAGAACGCGGCGCTCGCCTGGGCGCTCGAGCGCGGCACGCCGTTGCGTGCGCGCATCAGCGCGCTCGCCGAGCATCCCAATCCCGCGCGCCGGATGCGCTTCGACGTCTACGTCGAGTAGAATCGCGCCGTGCTCGAGTCCCGCATCGCCGCGCACTTTGCCGAGAGCGCGAACCTCAAGCAGGCCGCATCCGCCGCGCTGACCGAGCCGTTGGTCCGGGCCTCGCGGCTTCTTGCCGAAACCCTGCGCGGCGGCGGCAAGATCCTGTCCTGCGGTAACGGCGGCTCGGCCGCGGACGCGCAGCACTTCGCGGCCGAGCTCGTCAACCGCTTCGAGATGGAGCGCCCGCCGCTCGCTGCGGTCGCGTTGAGCACCGATACCTCGAGCCTCACCTCGATCGCGAACGACTACGCGTACCAGCAGGTGTTCTCCAAGCCGCTGCGTGCGATCGGCCGGCGGGGCGACGCGCTGCTCGCGATCTCGACCAGCGGCAACTCGGCGAACGTCCTCGATGCCGTCCAGGCGGCGCACGAGCTCGGTATCCGCGTCGTGGCGCTCACCGGCAACGGCGGCGGCAAAATGGCCGCGGCGCTCCAGCCCGAGGATGTGCACCTGTGCGTGCCGCACAAGAAAACCGCCCGCATCCAGGAAGTCCATATCCTCTGCATCCATTGCCTATGCGACGCCATCGATACGCTGCTCTTTTCGCGCTGATTCCCACGCTTGCCCTCCAGGGGTGCCCGGCCATTATCGGCGTCGGCGGAGTCGCCGCCGTCTCCTCGCTCGAGGACCGCCGTACCACCGGCACCCAGCTCGACGACAGCTCCATCGAATCGCGCGCCGCGGGCCGCATCGCCGAACGCGTCGGCGAGCGTGGCTACATCAACGTCGCGTCCTTCAACCGCGCGGTGCTGCTGACCGGTCAGGCATGGGACGAGGGGGTGCGCGCAGAGGCGGAGAAGCTCGTGGCCGGGGTGCCGAACGTCCGCAGCGTGACCAACGAGATCCAGGTGGCCGGCATCGCCTCCGCCACGTCCCGCGCGAACGACGCCACGATCACGGCGAAGGTCAAAGGCGGCTTCGTCAACGCGAAAGAACTTAACCCGCTCCACGTGAAAGTGGTGACGGAGGCGGGCATCGTCTACCTGCTGGGGCTCGTCACCGAAGCCGAAGCCGACAAGGCGACCGATATCGCACGGACCACCGGCGGCGTGCGCAAGGTGGTAAAAGTGTTCGAATACTGCACCGTAGGCGACGAGCGCTGCCGTCCCGCGCCGCCGCCGGCCGAGAAGCCCAAGCCGCCGCGCACGTGAAGCCGCCGCCGTTCGAGGCGAAGATCCGGGACCCCTCGGCGCTCGAGACCTGGATCGGCACCCTCGAGCGCCCGCTCGTGTTCACCAACGGCGTATTCGACATCCTGCACCGAGGGCATGTCACGTATCTCGCCCGCGCCCGCGCGCTCGGCGCGGCGCTCCTGGCCGCGTTGAACTCCGACGGCTCGGCGCGGCGCCTGGGCAAGGGAGCCGGCCGGCCGCTCAACCCGCTCGCCGACCGGCTGGCGGTGGTGGCCGCGCTCGAGTGTGTGGATGCGGTGACCTGGTTCGACGAGGACACGCCCGAGGCGCTGATCGGTGCGTGCCGGCCGCAGGTCCTGGCGAAAGGCGGCGACTGGCCGGTGGAGCGCATCGCGGGTGCGGGCGGCGTGCTCGCGCGCGGCGGTAAGGTCGTGTCGATCCCATTCGAGTACCCGCGCTCGACCACCGAGCTCGTGCAGCGGATCAGGAAAACCTGAGCTCGAAGCAGAGCGCTTTGGGAGTAGGGTTCGCCAAATAAGGCGGGATAGGGCGGAAGCCAAGGGCGCGGTAAAGCTCCTGGGCTGCGCGCATCTTGGGCAACGTATCGAGCACGATGCGGCGGCAGCCCGCTTCGCGCGCTGCGGCGATCGCAGCCTCGGCAAGCGCGCGGCCGAGGCCTCGGTCCCGGTGCGCCGCTCGCACATAAAGCCGCTTCATCTCCGCGGTGTCCGGATCGAGGACGCGCACAGCGACGCAGCCCGCAGCCGGGTCGGCGAGGAAAAGCCGGTACTCCCCGGGCAGCGAGGCGAGCTCGCGCTCGAAGTCCGCGAAGCAGCAAGGCTCGTCCACCATGCGCGCGTATTCGGCGAACAGCTCGCGTACGCGATCCACCTCGGCCGCCCGGGTGGCTTCGACGAGTTGCTCCATATACTATTTCCCCATGCGGCTGCAGCAGCTCAAGGTCGATTATGACGCCGAGCAGGACCGGCTGCTGATGCTCGTCGCGACGAGCGAGGGCGTAGAGCTGCGCCTGGCGCTTACGCGCCGTTTCGTAAAGCTGCTGTGGCCGCTGCTCGTTAAGCTCGCGGAGGAGGCGAGCCCGCGCATCCGCACCCAGGCGAACCCGGAGGCACGCAAGGCGCTGCTCGGGCTCGAGCACGAGCACGCGGTGTCGAAGGCCGATTTCTCCAAGCCCTACGATGCCGCGGGCAGCGAGCGGCCGCTCGGCGAAGTGCCGCTGCTTCTCGCGCGCATCCAGACCAGCCACGACCGCACCGGCCAGCCGGTCGTCGCGCTGCACCCGGCGCAAGGCCAGGGCATCACCCTCACCTTCGACTCGGTGCTTCTGCATTCGGTGTGCCGGTTGCTGCAGTCGGCGGTCAAGAAGAGCGACTGGGATATGGAGCTCAAGCTTCCGGGCACCGAGCCGCAGGAGGGAGAAGAGCGCGTCCGCACCCTCAATTGACTTATAATTCAACATTATCGCTTCAGCTTTTGATCAACTCGGCCTGATCGCGCCGCTCATCGCGGCCGTCGCGGAACTCGGTTACACCAAGCCCACGCCGGTACAGGAACAGGCGATCCCGCTTGTCCTCGCCGGGCGCGACCTCATGGCGGGCGCGCAAACCGGCACCGGCAAGACCGCCGCATTCGCGCTTCCGATCCTGCAACGGCTCGCCCCGTTGGCCAGCCAGTCCGCTTCTCCCGCGCGCCACCCGGTGCGGGCGCTCGTCCTCGCGCCGACGCGCGAGCTCGCCGTGCAGGTCGCCGAAAGCTTCCGTGACTACGGAGTCAAGGTCCCCCTGCGCAGCACCGTGGTCTACGGCGGGGTGGACATGAACGCCCAGATCGAGCAGCTGCGCAAAGGGGTCGAGATCCTGGTCGCAACGCCCGGCCGCCTTCTCGACCACGTGCAGAACAAGACGGTGATGTTCAACCAGGTCTCGGTCCTGGTGCTGGACGAGGCCGATCGCATGCTCGACATGGGCTTCCTGCCCGACATCAAGCGGATCATCGCGCTCCTTCCGCGCGAGCGGCAGAACCTGCTCTTTTCCGCGACCTTCCCCGACGAGATCCGCACGCTCGCGAAGACGCTGCTGCGCAACCCGGCCGAAGTCCAGGTCGCGGCGCGCAACGCTGCCGCCGAGCTCGTCACCCACGTACTGCACCCGGTCGCGCGCGAGAAGAAGCGCGAGCTCCTCGCCTATCTCATCCAGACCCGCGGGCTGCGCCAGGTGCTCGTCTTCACCGGCACGCGCATCGGCGCGAACCGCCTCGCGCATCAGCTGCGGCGCGACCATATCCATGCCGACGCGATCCACGGCGACAAGTCGCAGGCCGAACGCGAGGCGGCGCTCGCGGACTTCAAGTCGGGCAAGACCACCGTGCTGGTCGCGACCGACGTCGCCTCGCGCGGCCTGGACATCGAGGGGCTGCCGCAGGTCATCAACTTCGACGTCCCGCATTCGCCCGAGGACTACGTGCACCGCATCGGGCGCACCGGTCGCGCCGGGCTTCCGGGCGAGGCGATCTCGCTCGTGGCGCCGCAGGACCACGACGCGATGGCGGCGATCGAGCGCCTGATCAAGAAACGCATCGAGCGCGTGCTGATCCCGGGCTTCGGGCCGAGCGGCGCGAGCGTCGCCACGCTGATGGGCGACCAGGCGCGCCGGGAGAAGGAGCGAAGGCCGGCGCCGGGCATGCCGCCTAAACGTCCCGCCGACCCGATCTTCTCCAAGCCCTACGAGCCCTCGGCAGCCACTTCCCAACCGGCAGCAAAGCCCGAACCCCGGCAACCGCAGTCCCGACGCAAGCGCCCGCAGGTCGCCGCCCTGCTCGGCGGGCTAAAAAGAGCCTGAAGCGCCTTTACACGCAGCGCGCGCCGTCGACCTCAATGCAGACGCCGCTGATAAAGCTCGCCTCGTCCGAAGCGAGGTAAAGGCACGCGTTCGCGACGTCGAGCGGCGTCGAGAACCGCCCGAGCGGGATGGTGGCGAGAAAGCGCTTCTTGGCCTCTTCGGTCAACGCCCCGCCGGCGAAATCGGCCGAGAGCGAGGTCTCCGGGCTGAACACCGGGTTCACGCAGTTGACGCGGATCCTGTCCGGCCCGAGCTCGGCGGCCATCGACTTCGACATGATGATGACCGCGCCCTTCGAGCTGTTGTAGACCGTGAGCCCCGGCCGCGGCCGCACGCCGGCGGTCGAGGCGATGTTCACGAAACAGCCGCCGCCTTGCTTGCGGAACACGGGCACCGCGTGCAGCGCCGAAAGGTAGATGCTCTTCACGTTGACCGCGTACACGCGGTCGAACTCGGCCTCGCTCACCTCGAGGTAAGGCTTGTTGCGGTGGGTCCAGCCGGCGTTGTTGACCACGATGTCGAGGCGCTCGCCGGCGGCGCGTACCAGCTTCGCCCAGTCCTCGCCTTTGGTGACATCGGCGTGGACGAACTTGCCGCCCACTTCGCGCGCCACGCGCTCGCCCGCCTGGGCGTTGATGTCGTTCACGACGACCTGCGCGCCTTCTTGGGCGAAGCGCCGGGCGATGCCCGCGCCGAAGCCCGAGCCGGCCCCGGTGACGATCGCGACCTTGTCTTTCAGCCTCATGGCCTCATTTCTCCTCGTTCGCCTTCTTGAACGGGCTATGTTCGCATAGCTCGTCGACATAGCGCGCGATGCCGGCGCCTTCGCGCTCCAGGAAATTCTCCACCGCGCGCGCGAACCTGGGGTGCGCGAGCCAGTGCGCCGAAGGCGCCTCGACCGGCAGCAGGCCGCGCCAGAGCTTGTGCTCGCCCTGCGCGCCGCCCTCGAACACCTGCAGGCCGCGGGCAATGGCGTAGTCGATGGCCTGGTAATAGCAGCACTCGAAGTGAAGCAGCGGCACGTGCTCGAGCGCGCCCCAGTAGCGGCCGTAAAGCGTGCCTTCGTCCTTCAGAAACAAAGCGGCAGCGATCGGGCGAGCGCTACGCTCGGCGACGAGCAGCGCGAGGTTTTCCGGCATCCCGGCGCCGAGGCGCAGGAAGAACTCCAGGCTGAGATAGGGGCTCGAACGGTGCTCGGCGTACGTCTTGCGGTAGCAACGATTGAAGAGCTCCCAATGCCCGCGCGTAAGCGATCGTCCTTCGAGCCATTTGCAGGTTATTCCCTGCTCCCGAACCCGGCGTCGCTCCTGGCGGATTTTCTTTCGCCGCGCGTGCGTCATGCGGCGCAGGAAGTCGTTGAAGTCGGCAAAGCCGTCGTTTCGCCAGTGAAACTGCACGGTGCGCCGGATCAGCATGCCGCGCGCGAGGAGATGCGCGAGGTCTTCCTCCGGCGGAAAGAGCACGTGCAGCGAGGAGGTCTCGCGCGCGAGCTCGAGCGCGGCATCGAGAAGAAGCGCCTTTGGGGCCCCGATCAGCCGCGGCCCCCTCACCGGCGTAAAAGGAATGGCGCTGAGGAGCTTGGGGTAGTAGGTGATGCCGTGGCGCTCGTGCGCGTCCGCCCAGGCCCAGTCGAATACGTATTCGCCGTAGGAATGGGACTTCACGAAAAGCGGCATGGCGCCGGCGAGCGCCCCGGCTCGCCGTGCGAGCAGGAAGCGCGGCGCCCAGCCGGTCCGCGCCGATGCGCACCCGGTGTCGACCAGCGCGGACAGGAACTCGTGCCTTACGAAGGGCTGGCGGCCGGCGAGCGCGTTCCATTCCGCCGCATCCACGCCGGCGAGCGAGTCGACGACGCTAATGGACTCCAAATTCGACGCGGATCCTTTCCGCTACCTTCGGATCGAAGCCCTTGATCCGCTCGTATTCGGCGCGCACCTTCTCGCGCCGGCCGAGACGGTGCCACACGCCGGCGAGCTGGTAGCCGGCGTAGGGATTCATCGGCTGCAGCCGCGCCGCCTCTTCGAACTTCGCTGCCGCTTCCTCCAGGCGGCCAAGGTGGGCGAGCGAAAGGCCGAGCCCGTACCAGGCGCGATCGACCTTGGCGTCGATCTCGAGCGCGCGCTCGAAGCGGGGCAGCGCGGCCTCGTGGCGGCCGATGCGCTGCAGGATGAAAGCGACGTTGAAGTGCGACGGCGCGTCGTCGGGCTTGAGGGCGATCGCGCGCTCGAAGGCATCGAGCGCGGCCTGGTGTTCATCGCGCTCGGCAAGCAGGAAGGCGACGCAAGTCCACGCCTGCTGATGGCGCGGGCTTTCGCGCGTGACGGCGCGGAACACCTCGAGCGCCCGCGAGTGGCGCTTGACCAGCATGAGGAGCTGCCCGTACCAGAAAAGAGCCGACGGGTGCAGGGAGTCGCTCAGCGCCATGCGAGCCGATTCTACGAGCTTTGTCCGCTGTACAATCTGCTCATCGCGGAGGACAGGCGTATGAAGAAGATCGAGGCTATCGTAAAGCCGTTCAAGCTCGATGAAGTGCGCGAGGCGCTTTCGGAAGTCGGCGTTACCGGGCTCACAGTGACCGAGGTCAAGGGCTTCGGCCGGCAGAAGGGCCACACCGAGCTCTACCGCGGCGCCGAGTACGTGGTCGACTTCCTGCCGAAGGTGAAGATCGAAGTGGTGGTCGCCAACAACCAGGTGGAAAGCGCGATCGACGCCATCGTACGCTCGGCGCGCACCGGCAAGATCGGCGACGGCAAGATCTTCGTCACCTCGGTCGAGCACGTCGTGCGCATCCGGACGGGGGAAACGAACGAAGCGGCGGTTTAGCTCTTAAGCAAGACCAACACCGCGCCCGCCCCGCCATGGACCGCCGGCGCCTGGGCGAACGCCACGACGTCGTCGCGCATTTTGAGCCAGTGGTAGAGCTTGCGCTTGAGCACCGGCTCGCGGTTGCGCGAGCCCAGACCCTTGCCGTGGACGATGCGCACGCAGCCCAGGCGGCGCGCCCGGCAGTCGCGCAGGAACTCGCGCACCGCGGCCGCGGCCTCGCTCCGGTTCAGGCCATGCAGGTCGAGGCTTTCCTCCACGACCCAGTGGCCGCGCCTTAGCTTGCGCAACATGCCGGGCGAGTATCCGCTGCGCACGTAAGCGAGCTCTTCCCCCGAGTCCAAGGCATCGTCGGGCGAGATCGGGCCGAGCGATTCGGCGAGCGCGGCGCGCTCGTCGCGCCACCTTTCCCGCGGCACCGGCGCCGGGCGCGGGCGTTCGGGCCTCACGCGCCGCGGCTCGGGCAGCGGCTCGACGCCGTCCCGGAAATCCGGCTCGTCAGACGCCGCCATCGAGGTATTTCTCGGCATCGAGCGCCGCCATGCAGCCGCTCCCCGCGCTGGTGACCGCCTGGCGGTAGACGTGATCCTGGACATCCCCGGCGGCGAACACGCCCGGCACGCTGGTCGCGGTGGCGAGGCCCTCGCGCCCGCCGCGCGTCACGATATAGCCGTTTTCCATCTCGAGCTGCCCGGCAAAGATCCCGGTGTTCGGCGTGTGGCCGATGGCGACGAAAAAGCCTTTGGCTGGAAGCGTCTGCACCGATCCGGACTTGAGACTCTTTATCCTTACCCCGGCTACCCCGCCGGCGTCGCCCAGCACCTCCTCCACTACCGCGTCGAGCTCGAGGTGGATCTTCCCCTCGGCCACTCGCTTCATCAGCTTGCCCACCATGATCTTCTCGGCGCGGAACTTGTCGCGCCGGTGCACCAGCGTCACGCGGGAGCAGATGTTGGCAAGGTAGAGCGCTTCCTCCACCGCGGTATTGCCGCCGCCCACGACGATCACGTCCTGACCCTTGAAGAAAAAGCCGTCGCAGGTCGCGCAGGCGGACACCCCCCGCCCCATGTACTTCTGCTCCGAGGGCAGGCCGAGGTATTTGGCGGTAGCGCCGGTGGCGATCACCAGCGCGTCGCAGCTGTAGCTCGCCATGTCGCCTTCGAGCACGAACGGCCTCTCGCGCAGGCGTGCGGTATGGATCTGGTCGGCGATCACTTCCGTATCGAAGCGCTCGGCGTGCTTCTGGAACCGCTGCATCAGGTCCGGTCCCTGGACGCCGTCGGCGTCGGCCGGCCAGTTGTCCACATCGGTCGTGGTCATGAGCTGGCCGCCCTGCGCCACGCCGGCGACGAGCACCGGCCGCAGGTTTGCCCGCGCCGCGTAGACCGCGGCGGTATAACCCGCCGGGCCGGAGCCGAGAATCAGAAGCCGGGCATGCCGTGTCGCCATTCGTGGAAATGCTAACATCTCGTTTCATGGCGGGACCCGTATCCACGGCAGTGCTGAAAACCGTGCCGCTCTTCGCGAGCCTCGCGGAAGAGCAGCTCCGCATGCTGACCACGATGGTGACGCGCAAGAGCACGCCGCGCTCGACCACGATCATGGCGGGCGGCGACCCGACCGATTCGCTCTACATCGTGCTCTCCGGCCGGCTCAAGGTCATGATGAGCGACTCCGAGGGCAAGGAAGTGATCCTCGCGATCCTCGGCCCGGGCGAGTTTTTCGGCGAGATGGGGCTGATCGACGACGAGCCGCGCTCGGCCACGGTGGTGACGATCGAGCCGTGCGAGCTGCTCTCGATTGCCAAGCGCGACTTCAAGAAATGCATGGCCGAGAATTTCCAGATGACGGAAGCCGTGATGCGCGGCCTCGTCAGACGGCTGCGCGAGGCCGACCGCAAGATCGGGAGCCTCGCCCTCCTCGACGTCTATGGCCGGGTGGCGCGGCTGCTCCTCGACATGGCCGAGAACGTCGACGGCGAGAAGGTCGTGACCAAGCGCCTGCCGAAGCAGGACATCGCCAAGATGATCGGCGCCTCGCGCGAGATGGTGAGCCGGGTGATGAAGGACCTCCAGACCGGCGGCTACATCGAGATGCGCGGCTCGACCATCGTGCTGCGCGACACCATCATGCTGCCGGAGTAGCGGGGCACGGGGGACCGCCTCGTGCGCCCGGTTGCCAAAGGCGGCACGCCGCTTCCCGCCCGCCTGGCGGGCCTGCTGCGCGAAGCAAGATGGCTGCTGGTGATCGCGGCCGGCCTGTACCTGCTGCTCATCTTCGCGACCTTCCAGCGCTCCGATCCGGGCTGGTCGCACAGCGCCACCGAAGCCGTCACGCGCAATAGCGGCGGCGCGTTCGGCGCCTGGCTGGCGGACCTTCTTCTTTACCTCTTCGGCGTGTCCGCGTACTGGTGGGTCGCGCTGTGCGCGTACATCGTGGTCTGGGGCTACCGGCGCCTCGACGGCATCCGGCTCGCTGTCGCCTTGGGCGGATTTGCGCTGCTGATCGGCTCGAGCGCCGCGCTCGAGCGCCTGCGCATGCACAGCCTCGCGGTCGAGCTGCCGCTTGAGCCCGGTGGCCTGATCGGCTATGCCCTCGGCGTGCCGCTGGCGAGCGGCCTTGGCTTGACCGGCGCTACGCTCGCCCTTCTTACCTTCACCGCCATTGGGTTCAGCCTCTTCATCGGCGTTTCGTGGCTCACGATCTTCGAGGCCGTGGGCACCGGCCTCGAGCAGGCCTATGCCGCCGCCTTCGCCGCCTGGGATCGCCGCCGTGACCGCAAGCTAGGCAGCCGCGCGCGCGAGGAGCGCGGGGCGCAAGTGGAAATCGAAAAGCGCCGCGAGGTCGAGCACCCGCCGATCCGCATCGAGCCGGCGCTCGCGGAAATCAAGAAATCCGAGCGCGTCCAGAAGGAACGACAGGCGCCGCTCTTCGAGCACCTCCCCGATACGCCGCTGCCGCCGCTCAAGCTGCTCGACGAGGCCGCCGGCGGAGGCGAGACCATTGCCGTCGAGACGCTGGAATTCACCTCGCGCTTGATCGAGAAAAAGCTCTCCGACTTCGGCGTTGCGGTGAAGGTGCTGGCCGCCTATCCGGGCCCGGTCATTACGCGCTACGAGATCGAGCCCGCCGTCGGCGTGAAGGGCAGCCAGATTGTCAACCTGGTGAAGGACCTGGCGCGCGCGCTGTCCGTCGTGTCGATCCGGGTGGTCGAAACCATTCCGGGCAAGTCGTGCATGGGCCTGGAGATCCCGAACCCGCACCGGCAGACGGTGCGCCTCTCCGAAATTCTCGGCTCGGAGTCCTACCACGCGCTGCATTCGCCGCTCTCCCTGGCGCTGGGCAAGGACATCGCCGGCCACCCGGTCGTGGCGGACCTCGCGCGCATGCCGCACCTTCTCGTGGCCGGCACCACCGGCTCGGGCAAGTCGGTCGCGTTGAACGCGATGATCCTGTCGCTGCTCTACAAGTCCGAGCTGCGCTCGGTGCGGCTGATCCTGATCGACCCGAAGATGCTTGAGCTCTCGGTCTACCAGGACATCCCGCACTTGCTCGCGCCGGTCGTCACCGACATGAAGCAGGCGACCAACGCGCTCGGCTGGTGCGCCGGCGAGATGGACCGGCGCTACAAGCTCATGAACTGGATCGGCGCGCGCAACCTCTCCGGCTACAACCACAAGGTCGCCGAGCGCAAGATCGAGGACCCGTTCGCGCAGAAGCCGGACGAGCCGCAGGCGAAGCCCGAGATCCTGCAGCCGCTCCCACACATCGTGGTGGTGATCGACGAGCTCGCCGACCTCATGATGGTCGTCGGCAAGAAGGTGGAGGAGCTCATCGCCAGGCTCGCCGGCAAGGCGCGCGCCGCCGGCATCCACCTGGTGCTCGCGACCCAGCGCCCCTCGGTCGACGTCATTACCGGCCTCATCAAGGCCAACATCCCCTCGCGCATCGCGTTCCAGGTTTCATCGAAGGTCGACTCGCGCACCATCCTCGACCAGTCGGGCGCCGAGACCCTGCTCGGCGCGGGCGACATGCTGTACCTGCCCCCGGGCACCGGCGTGCCGCAGCGCGTGCACGGCGCGTTCGTGGCCGACCACGAAGTGCACAATGTGGTCGAGTACCTGAAGTCGCTCGCGCAGCCGGACTATGTCGGCGAGGTGCTGGAGGCTGCAGAGCCGGAGGAAATCGCGCTCGATGGCGAGCCCTCCGGCGAGAAAGACCCGCTGTACGACCAGGCGGTGGAGATCGTGCTGCGCACCCGCCGCCCGTCGATCTCGCTCGTGCAGCGGCATCTGCGCATCGGCTACAACCGCGCCGCGCGCCTGATCGAGGACATGGAGCGCGCCGGCATGGTGTCTCCCATGCAGTCCAACGGCAACCGCGAGGTCCTGGTCCCCGCCAAGGCGGAGTAGTTTCTTTCCGATGAGATTTCTGTTCGCGGTTCTGTTTCTCTCGATTTGCGCGCCCGCGCAAGCCTCCAGCCTGGAGCGCTTCAAGGACTTCGTGCGCGGCACGCAGTCGGCGCGCGCCGACTTCGAGCAGAAGGTCTACGACCGCTCGGGCAAGCTCACGCAGGAGTCGAAGGGCAGCTTCGCGTTCCAGCGGCCGGGCCTGTTCCGCTGGGTGTACGCAAAGCCGCTCGACCAGGTGATCGTCGGCGACGGCGAGCGCGTCTGGATCCACGACCGCGATCTCAACCAGGTGACGGTGCGCAAGCTCTCGCGCGCGCTCGGCTCGACGCCCGCCGCGCTTCTCGCCGGCTCGGCCGACATCGAAAAGGCGTTCGAGCTGTCCGACGGCGGAAAGAAGGACGGGCTCGAGTGGCTGGAAGCGACGCCGCGCGAGCGCGAAGCGGGATTCGAGCGCGTGCGCATGGGCTTCGACGCGGACGAGCTGCGCGCGATGGAGCTTTTCGACCATTTCGGCCAGCGCACCGTGCTGCGCTTCATGAACCTGCGACGCAACCCGAAGATCGAGAAGTCGGAGTTCCGCTTCGAGCCTCCCAAAGGCGCCGACGTCCTGGGGGAATAATGGCCGATCTTTTCGGGAAGCCGGAACCTGCGGCGCCCCTCGCGGACGCGCTTCGCCCGCGCACGCTCGACGAGGTCGTCGGCCAGGGCCACCTGCTCGGCCCGGGCAAGCCGCTGCGCATCGCCTTCGAGTCGGGAAAACCGCACTCGATGATCCTCTGGGGCCCGCCCGGGTCGGGCAAGACCACGATCGCGCGGCTCATGGCCAAAGCGTTCGACGCCGAGTTCATCGCGCTCTCCGCGGTGTTCTCCGGCGTCAAGGACATCCGCGAGGCGGTGCAGGCCGCCGAGCACACGCTCGCCTTGAGCGGCCGGCGCACCATCCTTTTCGTCGACGAGGTGCATCGCTTCAACAAGGCGCAGCAGGATGCTTTCCTGCCTTACGTCGAGCGCGGGCTTTTTACCTTCGTCGGCGCGACCACCGAGAACCCATCGTTCGAGGTGAACAGCGCGCTCCTGTCCCGCGCCGCGGTCTACGTTCTCGAACCTCTGAGTTCCTCAGATCTTGAAGTTCTTCTTTCAAGAACTGAATTGAAGATCGAGGACGATGCAAAAGCCCGGCTGATCGGCTTTGCGGACGGCGACGCGAGGCGCCTCTTGAACGCGGTCGAGATTCTGCTCAATACCGCCGCGCAGAAGATCGACGCCGCGTTCCTCGAGCAGACGCTGGCGAAGAATCTGCGGCGCTTCGACAAGGGCGGCGAGCAGTTCTACGACCAGATCTCGGCGCTGCACAAGGCCGTGCGCGGCTCGGACGCCGACGCCTCGCTCTACTGGATGGTGCGCATGCTCGACGGGGGCGCGGACCCGC
>DASTPE010000141.1:0-63691 GCA_035762345.1 Burkholderiales bacterium | reverse complement strand
GCAGAAGCCGCACTGGAACGCGCTCGCCTCGACGAACGCCCGCTGGACCGCATCGGGTTCGCTGTTGTTTTCAATCGTCTGGACATCACCCTGGTCGGCCAGGGTGGCTAAGTAAAGACATCCTGAAACGGCGCGGCCGTTGACCAGCACGGTGCAGCAGCCGCACATGCCCTGCCCGCAGCTCTCGCGCGCGCCGTACAGGCCGAAATTCTCCTGCAGCACCTCGACCAGGTTCTCGTGCGGCGCGACCTGCGCCGACACCGCCTGGCCGTTCAGCCGGAGGCGGATCTCCTTTCTCACTTCAGCTTCTCCCAGATTGCTTCCGCGCTCAGAGGAAGCGAGGTAAGCCGCACGCCCACCGCATCGTGAATGGCATTGGCAATCGCAGGCGAAACGCCGAACGTGCCGGTCTCGCCGACGCCTTTCGCGCCGTACGGGCCGGTCCGCTGTTCTGCTGTTACGGCTTCATTTAGTACTTCTCTTGGGAGGTCCAGCAGTCCCGGAATCTTGTATTCCGCCAAGGAGGCATTGCGCAGCTGCCCCTGCTCGTCGAAGTGCATCTTCTCGAACAGCGTAAAGCCGAGCTGCATGATCGAGGCGCCGGAGAGCTGAGCCTCGACGATCTTGGGATTGATCGGCGTGCCGACGTCGGCGACGTTCACAAGGCGTGTCACGCAGACGCGGCCGGTCTCGGTGTCGACCTCCACCTCGGCGCCGCTCGCGCCAACCATCCAGAACGGCGTCGCGTTGTCGGTGAGGCCGTTCGCGTCGGGGGACTTGTAGCCCGGGATGTAGCTCCCCGTGCCCACCACATTCCCCGCCTGCATGCCGTACTTCTTCTTGAAGATGTCGGGGATCGGGCAATCGGCCGCAAGGCCGAGCTCGTTTCTCATGGTTTTCAGTTTTTGCAGCACCTCTTCCGCGGCCATCTTCACGGCGTTGCCCATATGAAACAGCGAGCGCGAGCCGAGCGTCGCCATGTCGTAGGGCGTGACGTCGGTGTCGGAATGCACCACAGTGATCGATTCCGCCGCCATGTTGAGCACTTCGCCCGCGATCTGCGCCATCGCGGTATCGGAGCCCTGCCCCATGTCTGCGGTGCTGCAGTACACCATGCAGCTCCCGTCGGCGTTGACCGTCACCATCGCGAGCGAGGCTGTGGGCGAGACGCACGCCTTGAACCCGATCGCGAAGCCACGGCCCTTCTTCACTTTGCCGCTGCCGCGGTTGAAGGGTTTCCCCCAGTCGAGAAGCGAAGCGGTTCTCTCCAGGACCTTTTCGATCGCGGCGTCGCGCATCACGGTACCGGTCGCCTGCGGCCGGCCGTCGCGCAGGAGGTTCTTGCGGCGGAACTCGACCGGGTCCAGGCCGAGCTCGCGAGCCATCATGTCGGTGTGGCTCTCGTATGCCCACACGAGCTGCGGAATGCCGAAGCCGCGCAGCGCGCCGGCGGGGACCAGGTTTGTATACAACGCATAAGAATCGATCGAGACATGCTCGATGTCGTACGGCCCGGGCGCGGTGAAGCCCGATTTCTGCGTCACGCGCGGGCCGATGTCGGCGTACGCGCCGCCGTTCCACCACACCTCGCACTCGCGCGCGACGATGCGGCCGTCCGTGTCGACGCCGCTCTTGATGCGAAAGGTGGACGCGTGCTTGGTGATGGTGAAGAACTGCTCCTCCATGGTCAGAGAGACTTTTACGGGTTTCTTGGTTACCAAAGACAAAACCGCTACGAGTGCCTCCAGCTTGATGTAGAGCTTGGCGCCGAAGCCGCCGCCGAGGAACGGGACGCGCACGCGGATGCGGTTTTCCGGCCAGCCGAGGAGCCGCGCGATCTCGATGCGCACGAATGAAGGGCTCTGCGAGGCCGTGTGGATCGTGAGCGAGCTCTCGCTCGACTCCGCCACCGAGACGAGCGGCTCGAGCGGCGTGTGCATCACCTGCTGCGTGCGAAAGCGGTGCTCGAAGACGCGGTGGGCGCTTTGCAGCGCTTCTTGAGGATTCCCTCTTCTCAAATGAAAGTCGAGGGCGACGTTGGTATTGGCCCGCCCCTTGAGATGCTTGAGGTCGGGGAACGTGCCGGCGGGCTTGAGCGTATCGTGCACGATGGCTTTCGAAGTCATCGCCTCGACCTCGTCGTAGACCGCGGGCAGCTCTTCATACTCCGCGGTGATGAGATGCACCGCCTCTTCGGCGATGTGCGGGTCCGAGGCGAGCACCACGGCGACCGGCTCGCCCACGTAGCGCACCTTGTCGAGCGCGAGGATCGGCTGGTCGTGGAACGCAGGCCCGTAATAAGGATCGGGAATGACTTCTCTTATTTCCCGGGAGGTGATGACGCGGTAAACACCTGCCAACGCCTGCGCGGCGGCGACGTCGATGCGCTTGATCCGACCGTGCGCCACCGTGCTGCGGAAGATCTTGCCGTAGAGCATTCCCGGCAGGCGCAGGTTGTGCACGTACTCCGCACGGCCGGTGACCTTAAGCCACGACTCCAGCCGCGGCACCGATCGGCCGACCTGCGGCGTCTCAGTGGACTGCGCCGCGCGCTTCATCGATCGCTCGCCGTAGGTACACCCGCAGGAGATGCCGCTTGTACTCCGCCGAGCCGTGCAGGTCGCCTTCAATTTTCAGTCCGGCAATGGCGTTCTCATCCGAGATACGGGTCGGGCGATCCGTTGCTGCGGACACGAAGATCCGCGTTTCCTCGCCGAGCACGACGGCGACGCCGACCGCCGGCCAGTCGTCGGCCGAGCGGGTCGTGCACTTGAGGTACGCGGCTTGGCGCTTTCCCATCGCCGGGACTTCCAATTCTGTAATCAGTTCGCTGCGCTGAAGCGTGTTCTCCAGGTATCCGGCATACAAGTCTTCGACCGGGATCGCACGCTTACCTTTCTTCCCTTCCAGGAAAACCTTGGCGCCAAGCGCAGCCAGGAGCGGCGGAAGATCCATGTGTGGATCCGAATGGGCGAGCGCTCCACCGACCGTGGCGACGTTGCGCACGCGCACGTTGGAAAGCGTTCTGAGCGCGCGCGCGATCACCGGCCAGCCCCTCCGCAGTTCGGTCGAGCGCTCGAGGTCGCCAAGTCTGGTCATGGCGCCGACGCGTAACGCGCCCGCCTCAACGCGGATTTCATTAATTCCTAATTTCGCAAGGCTCACTAGCCGGGCCGGTTGCAAGACGCCCGCCTTCATCATGAGCATCAGCGCCGTGCCGCCTGCGAACGGCCGCGCGCCCTCGTCGTCGAGGAGCGACAAAGCTTCGCCGAGACTGGCCGGCTGCAATAATTCGAAAGGGGTCAGAGTCCGGCGTGCGCTATCGCGAGGGGATGGCGACGTGCAGAGCGCGATTCTTCCAATACATGCCGTGCAGGCGCCGCTGCGCGGCGTCGAGGGCGACGATGTCGCCTCCCTCGAGATCCAGCATCACCGCCGGGCGGGTGCCGTCGCCGGGGTGGCGCACTATGCTCGTAATAGTGAACTTGGTGTACTTCTTGAGCAGCTCGCGCAGCTCGTCGTCCGTGGTCTGCGGGTCGAGGTTGCCGATCCAGAGTTTCATAACGTGAAGTCTAGCAATACCTTGGTAGGGTGGAGCTGGCAATACCGAAGTAATACACTTTGAGCAGGATCAAATCTTCCGCCGCAGGACGCGGCAACATTAAGTGTTACCCCCGGGGGCTCCCATGAAACCAGAACCTTCCAGCGTGTTTGCCTATTGGATCGATGCCTGGCAACGCTCCATCCTGATGCTCGACGTCCTGCGCGAGCGCGGCAACCAATATCTCGAGCACGAGAAGCTCGGCAGTCCGCCAGTGCTCGTGTTCGACCATGAGGTCGTCCTCGACGGGCGCAGCCTCGAGAAACCGGCGAACTACGCCCTCGTGCGCATCAAGCCCCCGAAGGGCTACCCGGCAGCCAATCCCGCCATGCGTCCGTTTGTGGTGATCGACCCGCGCGCCGGACACGGGCCGGGAATCGGCGGCTTCAAGATGGACAGCGAGCTCGGCATCGCGCTCAAGTTCGGTCATCCCTGCTATTTCGTCATGTTCTACCCGCAGCCGCTGCCGGGACAGACCATCGAGTCCGTGTGCTCGGCCGAGATCCAGTTCATGCGCAAACTGCGAGAGCTGCATCCCGACCCGGATAACAAGCCCTTCGTGATCGGCAACTGCCAGGGCGGCTGGGCGCTGATGATGCTCGCTTCGCTTGCGCCCGATCTGGTCGGGCCGATCCTGCTGGCGGGCTCGCCGATCTCCTATTGGGCGGGCGTCGGCGGCATCAACCCGATGCGCTACAGCGGGGGCCTCCTCGGGGGAACCTGGCTCGCTTCGCTTGCCGGGGATTTGGGCGCGGGCAAGTTCGACGGCGCGTATCTCGTCAACAACTTCGAGGGCCTGAATCCGTCGAACACGTACTGGACCAAGCTCTACAACCTGTATTCCAAGGTCGATACCGAGCGCGAGCGCTTCCTCGAGTTCGAGAGATGGTGGGGCGGCCACTACCTCCTCAACAAGGAAGAGATGGAGTGGATCGCGCAGAACCTCTTCGTCGGCAACAAGCTCGCCGCCGGCGAGGTAGAGTCGTGTGACGGCAAGCCCCGCGTCGACCTGCGCAACATCCGCTCGCCGATCGTCGTGTTCGCCTCCTGGGGCGACAACATTACTCCGCCACAGCAGGCGCTCAACTGGATTCCGGATCTCTACCGCAATGTCGAAGACATCCGCCTCAACAACCAGACCATCGTGTATTGCCTGCACGAGAAGATCGGTCACCTCGGCATCTTCGTCTCGGCGAGCGTCGCCAAGAAAGAAACCCACGAGCTCGCAAGCACGCTCGAGCTGATCGACGCCCTCCCCCCGGGGCTGTACGAAGCGGTGATCAGCGACACCCATCCCGAGATGCCGGGGCTGGATCTCGTCGAAGGGCGTTATCTCATTCAGTTCCAGCCGCGCACGATCGACGACATCCTCAAGCTCGACGACGGCCGCGGCGACGAGAAAGCGTTCGAGGTGGTGAACCGCGTCTCGCAGATCAACCAGGGCTTGTACGACACCTTCCTCTCGCCGGTGGTGAAGGCGTTTTCGAACGAGGCGGCCGCGCGCATCACGCGCGACGCCAACCCGGCGCGCATGGAGCGCTGGGCGTTCTCCGACCTCAACCCCTGGATGTGGTGGGTGAGGCCCGCGGCCGAATGGGTGCGTGCGAACCGCCAGCCGGTCTCGGCCGACAACGCGCTCGTGCAGATGGAGAAGAAAGTCTCCGGGCAAATCGAGGACGCGCTCGACCGTTACCGCGACGCGCGCGATGCCGCTTCCGAGCGCGTGTTCAAGTCGCTGTACGAATCGCCGTGGCTCTCCGCCGCGGTCGGCATCCAGCCCGGCAGCCAGGGCCAGCGTGGCGCGCGCGCGCCGGCCTGGGAGCACGAGGAGCTGAAGCGCCTCAAGCTCGACGAGATCGAAGCGCTGGTGGAGACCGGCACGCTGGTCGATGCCTGGGCGAGACTCCTGCTCTACCTCGGTCGCGAAGACAAGATCGCCGACGAGCGGCCATTCAACCTGCTGCGCAAGATGCTCGAGGAGACCAAGTCCGAGAACATTCCCTCGCTCGCGGTCCTGAAGGCGGCGCTCAAGCGCCAGGCGTTCGTGCTGGCGCTGCACGAGGAGCGAGCGATCGCCGCCCTGCCCGCGCTCGCGCCCGACATGCAAGTGCGTCGCCGCGGCTACGAGGCGGCGCGCAAGATCATCCGCGCACGCGGCGAGTTGACTCCGCGCCAGGTCGAGCGCTTGCGGCGCGTCGCGAAAATGCTTGACCTCGAGCAGCCGGCACCCAAGGAGCTGAAATCTGCATGAGCCACACGCACGAGAAATACAAGCGGCTGATCGATGCCGCCAAGGCGCTGCAGCCGGTGGCGACGGCGATCGCCCATCCCTGCGACGAAAGCTCGCTTTCCGGCGCGGTCGACGCCGCCAAGCTCGGCCTGATCCGGCCGATCCTAGTCGGGCCGAAGACGAAGATCGAGGCCGTGGCGGCCAAGCTCAAGCTCGATCTCGCTGGCTATGAGATCGTCGACGCGCCGCACAGCCACGGCGCCGCGGCGAAGGCGGTGGAGCTCGTGCGCAACGGCAAGGCCGAGGCGCTGATGAAGGGATCGCTGCACACCGACGAGTTGATGGCGGAGGTGGTCAAGCGCGACACCGGGTTGCGCACCGCCCGGCGCATCAGCCACTGCTTCGTGATGGACGTGCCCTCCTACGAGTACGCCGTCATCATCTCGGACGCCGCGGTCAACATCGCCCCGAGTCTCAAGGACAAGGTCGACATCGTGCAGAACGCGATCGACCTTATGCACGCACTGCGGCAGCCCGAGGTCCGGGTGGCAATCCTTTCTGCCATGGAAACGGTGAACCCTGATGTGCCTTCGACCATCGAGGCCGCAGCGCTGTGCAAGATGGCCGACCGCGGCCAGATCACCGGTGGCATCCTCGACGGCCCGCTCGCGCTCGACAACGCGATCAACCTGGAGGCCGCCGGCATCAAGAAGATCAAGTCGCCGGTCGCGGGGCGCGCCAATGTGTTGATCGTGCCTGACCTCGAGGCCGGCAATATGCTCGCGAAGAGCCTGTCTTTCCTCGCGAAGGCGGACTCGGCGGGCATCGTGCTCGGCGCCAAGGTCCCCATCATGCTGACCAGCCGTGCCGACTCGGTCATGGCGCGGCTCGCCTCGTGCGCGGTCGCCTCGCTCGTGGCACAGCAGCGGCGCGACGTCGCCGCCAAGGCAATCGCGGCATGAACGACGCGATCCTGGTCCTCAACGCCGGCTCGTCGAGCATCAAGTTCTCCGTGTTCGCCGAGCGGCGCGACGGTCCGGCGCTCGTCGCCGGCGGCCAGATGGCGGCGGTCCACACCGAGCCGAAGTTCACGGCGCGCGACGCGGGGGGCAAACAGGTCGCCGAGAAACGCTGGCCGGCGCAGTCGAAGCTCGGTCACGAGGGCGCGCTCGCGCACATCGTCGATTGGCTCAAGAGCACGCATGGCTCCGAGCACCGACTGGCCGCGGTCGGGCACCGCGTGGTGCACGGGGGCGCCGATCATGCGGCGCCGGTGCGCGTCGACGCCGCGGTGCTGGCAAAGCTCGAGCGCTTCGTCCCGCTCGCGCCGCTGCACCAGCCGCACAACCTGGCGCCGATCCGCGCGCTTCTCGAGCGCTCGCCGGAGCTGCCGCAAGTCGCCTGCTTCGACACCGCGATGCATCGCTCCAACCCGCCGGTGGCGCAGATGTTCGCGCTGCCCGCCGAGCTCAGCGAGGCGGGCGTGCGGCGCTACGGCTTCCACGGCCTTTCCTACGAGTACATCGCCTCGGTCCTGCCGCAGATCGACCCGAACGCCGCGCGCGGCCGCACCGTGGTGCTGCATCTCGGCAACGGCGCGAGCATGTGCGCGCTGCACGCCGGCCGCAGCGTTGCGAGCACGATGGGCTTCACCGCGGTGGACGGACTGCCGATGGGCACGCGCTGCGGCGCGATCGACCCGGGCGTCATGATCTATCTCATGGACGAGCGCGGCATGGACGCGCGCGCGCTCGAGAAGCTCGTCTACCAGCAGTCGGGCCTGCTCGGCGTCTCGGGCGTCTCGAGCGACATGCGTGTGCTGCTCGAGTCGGCGGAGCCGCGCGCCAAGCTGGCGGTCGACCTTTTCGTCTACCGCATCGGCCGCGAGCTCGGCTCGCTCGCCGCGGCGCTCGGCGGCCTCGACGCTGTCGTGTTCACCGCCGGGATCGGCGAGCGCGCCGTGCCCATCCGCGAGCGCGTCTGCCGCCAGGCGGCATGGCTCGGCATCGAGCTCGACGCGCAGGCGAACGCAAAACACGGCCCTCGCATCTCGAGCGCAGCCAGCCGAGTGGCTGCATGGGTCGTTCCCACCAACGAGGAATTGATGATCGCGCGCCACACACGCGAGGTTCTCAGCAAGGCCAAGCTCCATGCCCCAACCGCATAACCCCATTCTCGCCGGCAAGAAGGCTCTGGTTGTCGGCATCGCCAACGAGTATTCCATCGCGTACGGCTGCGCCAGCGCCTTTCGCAGCGTTGGCGCCGAGCTCGCCATCACCTATCTCAACGAGAAGGCGAAGCCGTACGTCGAGCCGCTCGCACGCAAGCTCGAGGCGCCGATCTTTATGCCGCTCGACGTTGAGCGTGCGGGCGAGCTGGAAGCGCTTTTCGACGCGCTGCGCACCCGTTGGGGTCGGCTCGACATCCTGCTGCACTCGATCGCGTTCGCACCCAAGGCCGACTTGCAAGGGGGCCTGATCGACTGCTCCGCCGAGGGGTTCAAGCGGGCGATGGACGTCTCGTGCCATTCGTTCATCCGCATGGCCAAGCTCGCCGCACGTCTCATGACCGAGGGGGGCACGATGTTCGCCATGAGCTATCACGGCGCGGAGAAGGTGGTGTCGAACTACAACGTCATGGGACCGGTCAAGGCCGCGCTCGAGGCGTCGTGCCGCTACCTCGCCTACGAGCTGGGCGAAAAGCACATCCGCGTCCACCCGATCTCGCCTGGCCCCCTCAAGACGCGCGCCGCTTCAGGGCTCAAAGACTTCGACCTGCTGTTGAATGAAGCGGCCAGCCGCGCGCCGATCGGCGAGCTCGTCGATATCGCCGACGTCGGCTACACCTGCGCGTACCTTGCGACGCCCTATGCGCGGCGCCTCACCGGACAGACCATCTACGTCGACGGCGGCGTGAACATCATGGCCTAGGCGCGACGCCAGGTCGTGTTGCCGCCTTTGTCCTCGAGCACGATGCCCTTCTCGAGGAGCTCTTTCCGAATGCGGTCGGCTGCGGCGTAGTCCTTCCGGCTGCGCGCCGCCTCGCGCTCAGCGATCTTTTCCAGGATCCACTGCTCAGTCTTGCCCTGAAAGAACGCGACGGGATCGCGCTGCAGTAGGCCAAGCACGCTGCCGAGGGCCTTCAGCTGTCCCGCGAGTTGCTTCTCCCCGCTGTTGATCCGGTTGGCGAGCTCGAAGAGAACCGCGACCGCCTCGGGAGTGCCGAAGTCGTCGTCCATCGCTTCCCTGAAGCGCTTTGCATGCGGCTCAGCCCAGTCAATCTTCTCGTTTTGGATTTTTGAATCCTTGAGAGCCGTGTACAGGCGAGTCAGCGCGCCCTTCGCGTCATCAAGATGCGCGTCCGAGTAGTTGAGCGAGCTGCGGTAATGCGCGCGCAAGATGAAGAAGCGCACCACTTCGGAGTCGTATTTCGCGAGAATGTCGCGCACGATGAAGAAGTTGCCCAGCGACTTGGACATCTTCTCCTTGTCGACCTGCACGAAGGCGTTGTGCATCCAGTAGTTCACGAACTTCACCGCATTTGCCCCTTCCGACTGGGCGATCTCATTTTCGTGGTGCGGGAACTGAAGATCCTCGCCGCCGCCATGAATGTCGAAGTGCGCGCCGAGAAGCTCGCTCGACATCACCGAGCACTCGATGTGCCACCCTGGCCGTCCCTTGCCCCACGGCGAATCCCAAGCCGGCTCCCCGGGCTTGGCCGCCTTCCACAGCACGAAATCGAGCGGGTCGTCTTTTGCCTCCTCGATTTCGACGCGGGCGCCGGCGCGCAACTCGCCCGGATCCTTGCCGGACAAGTTTCCGTACCCTCGGAAAGACGATACGTCGTAGTACACGTCGCCATTCGCCGCAGCATAGGCGTGGCCGCGCGCGATAAGATCGCCGATCATGCGCACCATGCCCGGGATGGAGTGCGTGGCGCACGGCTCGTGCTCCGGCTTGAGCAGGCCGAGCGCCGCGAAATCTTCCTCGTTGGCGCGGATGAAGCGCTCGGTGAGCGATTGGATTGGCTCGCCGTTCTCGTTGGCGCGCTTGATGATCTTGTCGTCGATGTCGGTGATATTCCGCACGTACGTCAGCTTGTAGCCGAGCAGCCGCAGGTAGCGGGCGACGACATCGAACACGACGAGCATCCGGGCGTGGCCGAGGTGCATGTAGTCGTAGACGGTCATCCCGCAGACGTACATGCGGACTTCGCCCGGCCGCAGGGGGATGAATTCCTGCTTCGCCCGGCCGAGGGAGTTGTAGATCTTCAGGATTGGTCTAGAATGCCGGTGCTTATCGTAGGGCCTTGAAAATATTAGCACATTGCTTGCCCTGCGCCGCCCGGCATGGAAGGTGCGCAGCGCAACGTCATTGACGAAGGAGCCCGATGAACTTCAAACACCTCTTCATCCTTTCGACGGCGGCGGTCGCGCCCGGGGCGCTCGCCGCCGATCCCCAGGTCGACGTGCGCACCAGCGCCGGCACTATCCGCCTGGAGCTCTATCCCGCCAAGGCACCCAAGTCGGTCGAGAACTTCCTGCAGTACGTGCGCGACGGGCACTACAACGGCACGGTATTCCACCGTGTGATCGACGGCTTCATGATCCAGGGCGGCGGCTTCGACAAGTCCTACAACCAGAAGCCGACGCGCAAGCCGATCGAGAACGAGGCGAAGAACGGGCTGAAGAACGACGTCGGCACCATCGCCATGGCCCGCACCACCGTGCCGCACTCCGCCACCGCGCAGTTCTTCATCAACGTCAAGAACAACGACTTCCTGAATTTCCCGGGCCAGGACGGCTGGGGTTACGCCGTGTTCGGGAAGGTGATCGATGGGCTCGACGTGGTGATGAAGATCGCCAAGACCCAGGTCGGCCCCGGCAAAGGCGGCGAGCATACGCCGCGCGAGGCCGTGGTCATCGAGTCGATAACGCTGGTCGAGCCCAAGAAATAGTGCCGTCGCTCTTCGTCTCCGACCTGCACCTCACCGAGGAGCGGCCGGAGGCAAACGAGCGCTTTATCTCGTTCATCGAAGGCAAAGCGCCGGACGCCGAGGCGCTCTACATCCTCGGCGACTTCTTCGAGTACTGGGTCGGCGACGATGACCTCGGCGATCCCTTCAACGCCGTGATCGGGGGCCTGCTCGCCAATCTCACGCGGAGCGGCGTGCGGCTATATTTCATGCACGGCAACCGGGATTTCCTGGTCGGCGATCGCTTCTGCGCCGCCACGGGGGCGCGCCTGCTGGCCGACCCTTCGGTGCATGAAATACAGGGCGTCAAAACCTTGCTCGTGCACGGTGACACGCTGTGCACTGATGATCTCGAGTATCAGGCATGGCGGCGCCACGCGCGCGACCCGGCGTTCCAGGCCGAGTTCCTTGCGAGGCCGCTCGCCGAGCGGCGGCAGGCTGTGCTCGAGATGCGCGAAAAAAGCCGCCTCGTAGTGCAGGGAAAAACCGCCGACATCATGGACGTCAACGACGATGCGGTGCGCGAGGCGATGCGCAGCCACGACGTGCGCCGCGTGATTCACGGCCACACCCACCGCCCAGGGCGGCACGCTCTCGACGTGAACGGCGAGCGCTGCGAGCGCTGGGTCCTGCCCGACTGGTACGGCCGCGGCGGCTATATCGAGGTGGACCGCCGCGGTCCTCGCCTGGTGAGCTTCTGAACAGGTATAAGGGTACGCACCGTCAAGGCAACGTGGTGCGCTGGTCCGAAAGCGGCAGCACCAACGTGAACGTGCTGCCCTCGCCGGGACGGCTGCGCAGCGTCAGCCGGCCGCCGAGCAGCCGCGTGAGCTCGCGGCTGATCGATAGCCCGAGCCCGGTGCCGCCGTACACCCGGCTGGTCGAGCCGTCAGCCTGACGGAACGCTTCGAAGATCAGCTCCTGCTTGTCGGGCGCGATGCCAATGCCGGTATCGGTAACCGCGAAGGCGACGTGCCTGGGCGCGTGCGGCGCGATGAGCAGCGCGACGCCGCCGCGGGTCGTGAACTTGAAGGCGTTGGCAAGCAGGTTCTTCAGCACCTGCTTCAGGCGCGCGGCGTCCGTGCGCAGGGTCGGCGGCAGCGCGGGATCGAGCGTGATGGAGAACTCCAGGCCCTTGTCCTGTGCGACCTGTCGGAAAGTGCGCTCGAGCTCGTCGCGCACGTCGCCAAAGGCTGCCGGCGTGATGTTCAGCGCGGTCACCGCACCCGACTCGATCTTGGCGAGATCCAGCAGGTCGTTGATCAGCGTGAGCAGGTCCAGGCCGGAGGCGTGGATGGTCTGCGCGAACTTGACCTGCTTCGCGTCGAGCCTGGCGCCCGGGTTGTCGGCGAGCAGGCGCGCGAGGATGAGCAGGCTGTTGAGCGGCGTGCGCAGCTCGTGCGACATGTTGGCAAGGAACTGCGACTTCGCCTCGTTCGCCCTTTCGGCGGCGAGCTTCGCTTCCTCGAGCTCCGCGGTGCGCCGCCGCACACGCGATTCGAGCTCCAGCATGGTGCGGTCGAGCTGGCTCAGCGCGACGCTCAGCACCAGGCCGGTGAAGACCAGGGTCGCGGCGAAGAGCGGCAGCAGCGCAAACGAGTCCCGCGGCATCGACCAAAGCGCCACCGCGCATACCGCTGCGATCGCCGTCATGACTTCGCGCTGCCCGAATCGAAACGCCGCCCAGACGATCAACGGCACGATGAGGAAGCTCGGCGCGATGCCGCCGCTGAACACGAAGTGCGCTGCTGCGAGCAGCACCACGGCGAAAGCCGCCGCCTCGAACAGCCGGCGCGGTGGCCATTCCTGCATGCCGGGGGCGGACCAGCCGAGCAGGAGCGGCGCGAATACGAGCACGCCGCAGGCATCGCCCTGCCACCAGGTCGACCAGTTGCCCGCCAGCTCGTCGAGCGGTATGCCGTAGAGCGCACCCAGAGGAATCAGCGCGAACGTCGGCGCGATCGTGCTGCCGAGCGCGGTGAGCGCCACGAACTTCACCACATGCTCGATCGCATCGAAGCGACGCGGCACGCCGATATACCGGCGCACCAGCGCGGCGAGCGCCAAGCTTTGGAGCGTACTGCCCGTGGCGATCAGGGCGGAAGCGAAGAACGCGCCATCGACCGTGAAGT
Source organism: Burkholderiales bacterium (assembly GCA_035762345.1). Taxonomy (GTDB): domain Bacteria; phylum Pseudomonadota; class Gammaproteobacteria; order Burkholderiales; family SG8-39; genus SCGC-AG-212-J23. The sequence goes on along the minus strand of DASTPE010000141.1, from coordinate 50,754 downwards.
TGGCCGCGAAGCTCCCGACCCAGATTGCGGGCCAGAGCCTTGCGCCCGCCAGAAGCAGCGCGGCCAGGGCGATACCCGACGGGGGCCAGATCGCGGTGGCGTAGCCCGGGGGAATCGCCGCCAGCAGCGAGAGCTTCGCCGCGCCGAAGTATGCGGCGGCGAGAAGCGCAAGCTGCGCGGCGTAGGCTATTCCGCCTCCAGTCCTCGCTGCAGGTCGGCCTTGAGGTCGGCCAGCGCCTCGAGGCCGACCGCGAGCCGGACGAGTCCCTCGCTGATGCCCGCAGCCGCGCGCGCCTCGGGAGTGATGCGGCCATGGGTCGTGCTGGCAGGATGCACGATGGTGGTCTTGACGTCGCCGAGGTTCGCAGTGACCGAGACAAGCCGCGTCGAATCGATGAGCCGCCAGGCCGCCGCGCGGCCGCCTTTAACCTCGAAGGACAACACCGCGCCCGCAGCGCGCTGCTGGCGCCTCGCGAGCTCGTGCTGCGGGTGCGATGGCAATCCAGGGTAGAACACTTTGCTCACCTCTGGCCTCGCCTCGAGCCAGCGCGCGAGCTCCAACGCCGCCGCGGATTGCGCGAGCATGCGCAGCTCGAGCGTCTCGAGGCCTTTGAGCACGACCCAGGCGTTGAACGGAGATAACGTCGGCCCGGCGGTGCGCAGAAACGTAGTCATCGGCTCGCCCGCCAGCGCTTGCGGCCCGGCCACTGCGCCTGCGATCACCCGGCCCTGCCCGTCGAGATACTTGGTCGCCGAATGGATCACGAGGTCGGCGCCGAGCTGGAGCGGCCGCTGCAGCGCCGGAGTGCAGAATACGTTGTCCACTGCGAGCAGCGCGCCGGCCTTCTTCGCGATCGCCGACAGCGCCGCAATATCCGAGACCTCGGTGAGCGGGTTGGAGGGCGTCTCCAGGAAAAACAATCTCGTGTTGCCCCGGACCGCACGCTGCCATTCCTCCGGCTTCGCGGGAGAGACGTAAGTCGTCTCGACCCCGAAGCGCGAGAGCACGTTGTTGAAAAGCTGGATGGTGGCGCCGAATACCGCGTTGGAGCAGACGACGTGGTCGCCGCTCCTGAGATGAGTCATCGCGGTGGTCAGGATCGCCGACATTCCCGATGCCGTCGCCACACAGCTCTCCGCCCCCTCCAGCGCGGCGAGCCGGTCCTGCAGCATCGCCACGGTTGGGTTGGTGTAGCGTGTGTACACCATGCCGTCGTCCTCTCCCGCGAAGCGGGCCGCTGCCTGCCGCGCATTCTTGAAGACGAAGCTCGAAGTGAGGAAAAGCGCCTCCGAGTGCTCCTGAAACTCGGTGCGCGCCTGCCCGGCGCGTACGCCCTTGGTTGCCAGCTCGTAGTCTTTGGACATAAAAAAACCCGGGCCTCTAGTGCAGCGGACCGGGTTTTCCTCGGCACGCTTTAGCTGGATTTGTTACGCGCCCGCAAGCTGTGGCCCTTCAAATCGGCGCGGCGGGAACACTATATCAGGCGGCCAAATTCAGGTCCAGCTGAGGCGCCTCGTCCTCGCCCGAGTCGCGCTTGGCGTCCCGCCGGCTCTCAATCGAGCGCAGGTAGTCGATGGTGATGTCGCCCGTGATGTAGTGGCCGTCGAAGCACGAGGTCTCGAAGCTCGTGAGCCTCGGGTTGCAGCGCCGCACTGCGTCCTTGAGCGCGTCGAGATCCTGGTAGATGAGCGCATCGGCGCCAATCTCGCGCGCCACCTCGTCTTCGCTGCGGTGCGCGGCGATGAGCTCCGCACGCGTGGGCATGTCGATGCCGTAGACGTTCGGGTAGCGCACCGGGGGCGCGGCCGAGGCGAAGAATACCTTCCGCGCGCCCGACTCGCGCGCCATCTGCACGATCTCGCGGCTCGTGGTGCCGCGCACGATCGAGTCGTCGACCAGAAGCACGTTCTTGCCGGAGAACTCCATCGCCATCGGGTTCAGCTTCTGGCGTACCGAGCGGGTGCGCACCGCCTGGCCCGGCATGATGAAGGTGCGGCCTATGTAACGGTTCTTGACGAAGCCTTCGCGGTACGGGACACCGAGCCCGGCGGCGAGCTGCAAGGCCGAGGGGCGGCTTGAGTCGGGGATCGGGATGACCACGTCGACCTGGAGCTGGCGGTACTGGCGCCGGATCTTGGCGGCGAGCGCCTCCCCCATGTTCAAGCGCGACTCGTAGACCGAAGCGCCGTCGATCAGCGAATCGGGGCGCGCGAGGTAGACGTACTCGAAGATGCACGGGTTGAGGCTTGCGTGCGGCGCGCACAGCTGGCTGAAGAAGCGGCCATCCTCATCGATGAAGATCGCTTCCCCGGGCCCTATGTCGCGCAGCACGCGGAAGCCCAGCGCGTCCACCGCGACCGACTCCGAGGCGACCATGTATTCGGTGCCGCCGTGCGTCTCGTTGTACCCGATCACCGCGGGCCGGATGCCGAATGGATCGCGGAACGCGAGCACGCCGTGGCCCGCGATCATTGCCACCACGGCGTAGGCGCCGCGCACGCGCCGGTGCACGTTGGCCACGGCGGTGAAGATGATTTGCGGATCGAGGCGCAGCTTGACCGACGCCTGCTCGAGCTCGTGTGCGAGCACGTTGACCAGCACCTCCGAGTCCGAGCCGGTGTTGATATGCCGCAAATCGGTGCGGAACATCTCGTCCTTGAGGCGCTCGGTGTTGGTCAGGTTGCCGTTGTGGCCGAGCACGATGCCGAAGGGCGAGTTGACATAGAAGGGCTGCGCCTCGGCAGAGCTGAAGGCCGACCCCGCCGTCGGGTAGCGGCAGTGCGCAATGCCGATGTTCCCCGGCAGCGAGCGCATGTTGCGCGTGCGGAACACGTCGCGCACCATCCCGGGCGCCTTGTGCATGTGGAACGAATTGCGCTCCGCCGTGACGATCCCGGCGGCGTCCTGGCCGCGGTGCTGGAGAAGGAGCAGCCCGTCGTAGAGCAGCTGGTTGACGGGCGAACGAGCGACGATTCCGAGGATCCCGCACATGGGAGTCAGCGTCCCGGGTGTGGTTAAGAGCTAATTATATTTCAAGCGATTAGCGAGTGCAGGCGGCAGCCAGGGCTTGAGCTGAATGACCGTCTGGGCAAGCGAATAGCCGGTCGCGGACTCCTTCCACGCCGCCGACCGGGTCAGCGGCGTCAGACCGGCGAGCATGGCGAGCGCGATGACGATCACCAGCCCGCGCAGCAGACCGAACAGTGCGCCGAGCCAGCGATCCAGGCTGTGCAGCACGGAGACCTTCACGAACTTTGTCACCAGCGCCGAGAGCAGTGTGGTGAGGATCAGAGTCCCGACGAAGACCGCGACGAACGCCGCCACCACGCGAAACTCCGGCCGCATGTTCGCCGGAAAGCTTTCTGCAAGCGGCGCGGCGAGCAGGTTGGCGGCGACGAACGCCATGATCCAGCCCGCGAGCGAAAGCGTCTCGTGTACCAGCCCGCGCCAAGCGCCCCACGCGATCGAGATGACCAGGATCGCGATCACCGTGTAGTCGATCCAGGTCATCCCGATTTTGATGCGATCGCGCCGGGCGCAAAGCCGAGCGCCTTCAGCTGCTCCAGCGCTTGCTCTGCGGCTTCGCGGGTCGGAAACGGACCGGCGCGCACGCGCGTGAGATTGTTGTGGACCCGCTCGGTGTAGTACGGCATCTTCGCCGCCTGGAGCTTGGCGATCACGCTTTGCGGGTTGGCAAACGCGCCGACCTGGACCACGTACTCTTCCTTTGCAGCCGGCTGCGCTTTCTTCGCAGGGAGCTTCGGCACGAACGGCGCCTCGTCCTCGGCCGGAATGCGTAAGCTCAGCGTCGAGCCGGTGCCGCGCGGCTCGGGATCGAACACCATCGGTAGCACGATCACGGCGGCCAGCACCAGCGCCACTGCGCCCACCAGCCGCCTGCGTCCCCTGCGTTTCAGTGTCTCGACGTCTTGTTGTTCTTGAGCCATGCCATTACTTCGCCGACAGTCAGGAACGAACCGAACACGACGATCTTATCACCCTCCTCCGCGCGCTCTTGCGCTGCGACGAACGCCTGGGCGGGTGACTCGAATTTTTCGACCACCGCTCGAGAATCGCGGAGTTCTTTTTTCAAATCCCCGCTGGAAGCGCCGCGCGGCCCGGGAAGCGAGGCGAAATGCCAGCGGGTGATGCGCGGCTCGAGCGCGCGCAGCACGCCGCCGATGTCCTTGTCGCGCAGCATGCCGCACACGGCGATCGTTTCCGGCGCGAACCCGGAAGCGCCAAGGTTGTCCGCGAGCACCTTAGCCGCCTCGACGTTGTGCGCGACGTCGAGGATTACCTGCGGCCGGCCGGGAAGCGTCTGGAAGCGCCCGGGGAGCGCAACCTCGGCAAGGCCGCGACGCACTTCCTGCATCGCCACCGGCAATTCGAGCGCGTCGAGCGCGCATAAAGCGGCAGAGGCGTTGCGCAGCTGGATCGCGCCGCGCAGCGCCGGATGCGCAAGGCCCGCGCGCTTGCCTTTCGAGCCCCAGTAGCTCCACTGCGTGTTCTGGACGGTGAAGCCGAAGTCCTTGCCGAAAAATCGCTTCTGCCCTGGCGCCTGCAAGACCGACTGCGGCGGGTGCGGCTCCGCGATTACTGCCGGCCGGCCGGCGCGGAAGATCCCCGCCTTCTCGCGCCCGATCGACTCGCGGTCGGGTCCCAGAAAATCGACGTGGTCGATGCCGACGCTCGTCAGCACCGCGCAGTCGGCGTCGAGAATGTTGACCGCGTCGAGCCGCCCGCCGAGCCCGACTTCGAGGATCGCCGCCTCGACTTTCTTTTCCGCGAAAACCCAAAAAGCGGCAAGCGTGCCGAATTCGAAATACGTCAACGGCACGTCGCCGCGCGCCTTTTCGACGACGCTGAAACTTTCGGCGAGCAGCTTGTCGTCCGCCTCCGCACCGGCGATGCGTACCCGCTCGTTGTAGCGCACGAGGTGCGGCGAGGTGTAGAGGCCGGTGCGGGAGCCACCGGCGCGGAGCATCGACTCGAGCATGGCGCACGTCGAGCCCTTGCCGTTGGTGCCGCCCACCGTGATCACTGCACACTGCAGCCGCATATCCATTCTGTTCCATACCTCGCGGACTCGGTCCAAGCCGAGCGCAATCGCCCGCGGGTGCTGACGCTCGATGTGGCGCAGCCAGTTTTCTAGGGTGTTCACGCGACGCTCTTGCGGTGGATGGCCCGCACGGTGTCGATAGTGTCCGCTTCTTCCGGTCGCTTGTCGGGACGATAGCCCTTTACGCGCGCGAATCGCAGCGCCAGGCCTCCTGGGTACTGCGAACTTTCCTGCACGTCATTGAACGCGATCTCGACCACCAGCTCGGGGCGCACGTACACCGTCCACTGATCCCGACGCGCCTCGCGCGCGAGGAATTCTCGCGTCTGCCATTCGAGGGTCTCGTCGGTCAAGCCCTTGAACGTCTTCCCCAGCATCACGAAGCCGCCGCTCGCGGGGTCGCGCGCGCCGAGATGCAGATTCGAAAGCCAGCCGCGGCGCCGCCCGCTGCCCCATTCCGCCGCAAGAACCACGAGGTCGAGCGTATGCGCGCTCTTGATCTTCAACCAACCCGAGCCACGGCGACCCGATTCGTAAGGCGCTCCGAGCGCCTTCACCATCAGACCTTCGTGTCCATGCGCCAGAGCGTCACCGTAGAACGCCTGCGCGGCCTTTAGGTCGCCGGTCACCAGCGACGGCGTGACGCACGCCGAAGGCAGTACCTGCCGAAGGATGTCGTGGCGCTCACCTGCGCCGCGGTCGACCAGCGCCTCGCCCTCGCGCAGCAGGACATCGAAAAAGAAAACGGAAAGGGGCAGCTCGCCGCGCAGCGCCTCGACGTCGAGCTTGCGCCCGAAGCGCCGCATGGTGACCTGGAAAGGATGAGGACGGCCGTCGCCGCGTAATGCGATCGCCTCGCCGTCCAGGATCATGGACTTTGCATTCGAAGCTTTGACAGAAGAAACGATCTCCGGTACCCGGGCCGTGACGTCGTTCAAGTTGCGCGTAAAGACGCGCACGTCGTTCCCGGACTTGTGCACCTGGATGCGCGCGCCGTCGAGCTTCCATTCGAGCAGCGCCGTGCCGAGCTCCCCAAGCGCCGCGGCGAGGTCCTCGGCCGGCTGGGCGAGCATCGGCAGCACCGGCTGCATCAAGCGCACCGAGAACTGCGCAAGCGCCTCGCGCCCGCCGGCGAGCGCCGCGCGCGCGACCGGCGCAATCGCGCCGGCGAAGGTCGCTGCGCGCCGCACCTCGGCTGCAGGCAGGTTGGCAGCCGCAGCCACCGCGTCGAGCATCACGCCTTCGAGCGCACCCTGGCGCAGCTCGCCGATGATCAGGCGCAGCAGGAAGTCCTGTTCCGCCGCCGTTGCTTTTTCAAAGAGGTTCTTCAACCGCGCCTGGCGGCCGGAAGCGGCGCCCTTGCCCTTCACGCTTTTCAGCTCTTCGAACACGGCATCGACGTCGATAAGCGAAAGCGTGGGCGTGGCGGCGGGGTTGCCCATCGTCGACTTCAGGGTGGCATAGCCGAGCGTGAGCCTGCCCTGGCGGATGTCGCCGCTCAGGTAAGGCAGGGCGATCTCCACCTCGGCGGGCCCGAGCGCGCGCAGGCAGTCGGCGATCAGGCGGGTCTTTTCGAGCCGGCTCGGCGTCGCCGTCACCGCTGCGGACGCACGCACCACCTCGGCAAGCAGGATCACGCTGCCGCTTCGGCGGGCAGCCCCTGCAGCAGCGAAAGCACGGCGTGCAGCTTGTCGCGCATCTGGCGCCGGTCGACGATCATGTCGATCGCGCCTTTCTCGAGCAGGAACTCCGCGCGCTGGAAGCCTTCAGGCAGTTTCTGGCGCACGGTCTGCTCGATTACGCGCGGGCCGGCGAAGCCGATGAGCGCCTTCGGTTCGGCGATTACCACGTCGCCGATCATGGCGAAGCTCGCGGACACGCCCCCCATCGTCGGGTCAGAAAGGACCGTCACGAACGGCAGCCCGCGCTCGGCGAGGTCCGTGAGCGCGGCGGTGGTCTTCGCCATCTGCACGAGCGACAGCGCCCCCTCCTGCATGCGCGCGCCACCCGAGGCGGTGACGCAGACGAACGGCAGCTTCTGCTCGATCGCGACGCGCACGCCGCGCACGAAGCGCTCGCCGACCACCGAGCCCATCGAGCCGCCCATGAAGTCGAACTCGAACGCGGCGCATACCACGCCGAGCGCCTTGATCGAGCCCTGCATCACGACCAGCGCGTCGCCCTCGGCGGTCTCCTCCTGCGCCTCGCTCTGGCGTTCGGTGTAGCGCTTCGAGTCCTTGAACTTGAGCGGGTCGACCGGCAGCACCTCCGAGCCGATCTCGAAGCGCCCGTCGGCATCGAGCAGCGCATCGAGGCGCGGGCGCGCGCCCAGGCGCTCGTGGTGGCCGCACTTCGGGCACACATTGAGATTCTTCTCGAGGTCGGTGCTGTAGAGCACCGCGTCGCACGCCGCGCACTTGGTCCATAGTCCCTCGGGCACGGTCTTGCGCGCGCCGGGGCCGGCGCGCTGGATCTTCGGCGGCAGCAGCTTTTGCAACCAGCTCATGCGTCGAGTGCCTCCCGAATCGGTTTCAGGAACGCCTTCACTCTCGAGACCGCCTGGTCGGCCGCCCCGCCCTCGATCTCCTGAATGATACGGCTACCAATAACGACTGCATCCGCCGTTTGTGCCACCCGCCGAGCGGACTCGGCGTCGCGGATGCCGAACCCGACGCCGATGGGCAGCTTAGTCGCGGCGCGAATCTTCGGAATGCGGGCCGCGACGTCGCTTAGGTCGATGTGCGACGCGCCCGTAATACCCCTAAGTGAGACGTAGTACAGGTAGCCGCTGCCGACGCGCGCCACCTGCTCGATTCGCTTGTCCGTCGAGGTGGGCGCGAGCAGGAAAACCGGATCGATCTCGTGTTTCTTGGCGAGCGCCGCGAACTGCTCGCATTCCTCGGGCGGATAGTCGACCACGATCACGCCGTCGATGTCCGCCGCCCTCGCCGCGGCAATGAAATTCTCTACTCCCATCGCCTCGATCGGATTCGCGTATCCCATGAGGACGATCGGCGTGTTCTTGTCGGATTGTCTGAATTCCACGGCCAGCTTCAGGACGTCCGCAAGGCCCACCCCGTGCTTCAGGGCACGCTCACCGGCGCGCTGGATCACGGGGCCGTCGGCCATAGGGTCGGAGAACGGCACGCCGAGCTCGAGGATGTCGGCGCCCGCCTCCACCAGCGCGCGCATCAGCGGCACGGTGAGCGAGGGATGCGGATCGCCCGCCGTGATGTAGGGAATGAGCGCCTTGCGCTTGTCGCGCGCCAGAGCCTGGAAGCGGCCCTGGATGCGCGACATCAAAGCTTCGTCCCGGAGCGCTCGGCGACGGTATGCATATCCTTGTCGCCGCGGCCGGAAAGGTTAACGAGCAGGATCGCGTTCTTGCTCATCGTCGGGGCCATCTTCATCGCCTGCGCCACGGCGTGCGCCGACTCGAGCGCCGGGATGATGCCCTCCGCGCGGCACAGCGCGTGAAACGCCTCAAGCGCTTCCTCGTCATCGATCGCCACGTACTCGGCGCGCCCGCTGTCCTTAAGCCACGCGTGCTCGGGACCGACGCCCGGATAGTCGAGGCCCGCCGAGACCGAGTGGGTCCCGGTGATCTGGCCGTTCGCGTCCTGCAGCAGGTACGTGCGGTTGCCGTGCAGGACGCCGGGTCTTCCGGCGCAGAGCGACGCTGCATGCCTGCCGGTAGAAAGGCCCTCGCCCGCGGCCTCCACACCGATCAGGCGCGTCTTTTCATGCTTGATATAGGGGTAGAAGATTCCCATCGCATTCGAGCCGCCGCCGACGCAGGCGATCACCGCGTCGGGCTGCCGCCCGGCAAGCTCCTGCATCTGCACGATGCTCTCTTCGCCGATCACCGACTGGAAGTCGCGCACCATCATCGGGTAGGGATGAGGCCCGGCGACCGTGCCGATGATGTAGAAGGTGTTCTCGACGTTGGTCACCCAGTCGCGCATGGCCTCGTTGAGCGCGTCCTTGAGGGTCTTGGAGCCCGAATCGACGTTCACGACCTTCGCGCCGAGCACGCCCATGCGATGCACGTTCGCCGCCTGGCGCTTCACGTCTTCCGTACCCATGTACACCACGCACTCCATTCCGTAGCGCGCGGCCACCGTGGCGGTGGCGACCCCGTGCATGCCCGCGCCCGTCTCCGCGATCACCCTCGGCTTTTTCATGTTGCGCGCGAGCATCGCCTGGCCGATGGTGTTGTTGATCTTGTGCGCGCCGGTGTGGTTCAGGTCCTCGCGCTTGATATAGATCTGCGCGCCGCCGCAGCGCTCGGTGAGACGACGAGCGTGGTACACCGGGCTCGGCCGGCCGACGTAGTGCTTGAGCTCGTAGCGAAACTCGGCCTGGAAGGCAGGATCCTTGCGCGCGTGCGCGTACGCGAGGCGCAGCTCGTCGAGCGCCGCGGTGAGGGTCTCGGCGACGAACACGCCGCCATACGGGCCGAAGTGGCCGCGCGCATCGGGCAAGTCATACATCCGCATTCCTGACCTCTGCGATGAAGGCGGCGATCTTCGCCGCGTCCTTGATCCCTTTCGCCGACTCGACGCCGCTCGAGACATCCACGCCCCAGGGGCGAACGCGCCGGATTGCCGCTGCGACGTTGGCCTGCGATAGCCCGCCGGACAGGATTACCGGCTTGTCAGTGGCGGGAACCAGCGACCAATCGAAGCTTTCGCCGACGCCGCCGTACTCCGGAACATGGCTGTCGAACAACCACGCCGCCGCGCGTGAGAATGGGCGCAGGTATTCTAGCGCAGCCCCCGGGCTAGCTCCGCTTTTCGTCCTGTAGGCCTTGACGTACGGCAGGCCGAACTGCGCGCAGAAATCGGGGCTCTCGTCACCGTGGAACTGCAGCATCGCGGGATGCACACGGCCGATCACCTGGGCTACCAGCGCGGCGTCCGCGTTGACGAAAAGCGCCACCGTCTGCACGAACGGCGGCAGCGCATCGCGGATCTCTCGCGCGCGCTCGACCGAGACGTAGCGCGGGCTCGGCGGATAGAACACGAGCCCGATCGCGTCCGCGCCGCCTTGCGCGGCGGCGGCGGCGTCGGCGCTGCGCGTAATGCCGCAAATCTTGACGCGGGTTCGCATCAGGGAAGTCACCCTATGGGCAGCCCCCATCTGGGCTCGTACTCGATTGTCTCAAGGTACAGGCCCTCCGGGCCGAACGTTGGCGCTGCCTTGGCGCGATCTCGCGAGTGCAGCACCTCGATTACCCATTGCGGCGGATGCTTGCCCTTGCCGACGTACACCAGCGTCCCCACGAGATTGCGGACCATATGGTGCAGAAACGCGTTCGCGCGCACCACGAACTCGATCGTTTCGCCGGTCTTCGCGACCTCAAGGGCATGAATCGTGCGGACCGGCGTCTTGGCCTGGCACTCGGAAGAACGAAACGCGGAAAAATCGTGCTCCCCGACGAGCAGCGCGGCCGCCTCGCGCATCTTGTGCACGTCGAGCGGCCGATGGAACCACCCGGCGTAATGCGCGGACAGCGCCGGACGCACCGCCCGGTTGATCAATGCATATCGATACGTGCGCGAGCGCGCGCTGTAGCGCGCATGGAACTCTTCGGATACCTCGTGCGACCAGAGGACGGCGAGGGCGCTGGGCGCCAGCGCGTTGACGCCGCGTACCCAGGCCGAAACGGGACGCTTTGCCTCGGTCTCGAAGTGGATGACCTGGAGGCGCGCATGTACGCCACGATCGGTGCGACCGGCAGCCGTAATGGAGACTCGCGTGTCGGCAATCGCGAAGAGCGCCGCTTCCAGCGCATCCTGTACCGTCCCGCCGCCGGGCTGGGTCTGCCAGCCAAGGAAGCGACTACCGTCGTACTCCAGCCCTAGAGCTATCCTTCGTGCCAGAGCTGCCCTGACGCCAGCGCGCTAGCCCAGCTTCACGAGCAGCTGCTGCGCCTGCCCTTTCTGCGCAGAGTCGCCATCCTTCATCACCTCATTCAGCAGCTCGCGCGCGCCATCCTTGTCCCCCATTTCCTCGTACGCCTTGGCAAGATCAAGCTTGGTGGCGATCTCCTGCCATTTGGGGTCGGTGCCGGCGGCAGAGGCGCTGCCTGCGGAGCCGAGGTCCAGGCTGATGGTCGAGAAATCCGTAGCAGTCGCGGCAGCCGGAGCGGGCTCCGTCTTCTTTTCACCGAGATCGAGATCGAGGTCGAAGGTGAGGCCGGGGTCGGCGGCCGGCGCGGTAGCGACCGGTTGTGGCTTCGCACCGGACGCGGCGGGCGTTCCGAGATCGAAATCGAAGTCAATTCCGGTGTGCTTGTCCACCGCGCCCGCCGGGACCACCGTATCCTCCGTAAAGACGTCCTTCTTCGCGGTCGACCCGCTCAGATCGAAGTCGAGCGTGGTGTTGGCGGCCCCCTTTGGTGTTGGCAAGTCGAGCGTAAAGTCCGGCGCTGGTACCTGCTGCGTCACGCTGCCGACGTCGAAGTCGAGCGCGGGCGAGGGCGTGGGTCCCGACACCTCAGCGGCTGCCGCGGCTGCGGCGGCAGCCGCAGCGCCGGCGTACAGGCCATTACCCGGATCGATCGACTTACCGAGCGCTGCGGCCTTTTCCCAGTCCGGGCCGCTGCCCCCCGTGAGGTTCTTGAGCTTCGCTGCGCTCTGCTCGAAAGCCTTCGTGTCCTTGCGCCGGGCATAGATTTCTAGCAGCTTGGTGTACACCGCGACTCGCCTTGCGTCCTTCTGCAGTGCCTCTTTGAGGATCTCCTCGGCTTGCGCGTCGCGGCCGTAGGCCATGTAGACGTCGGCCTCGGCGATCGGATCGACTTCCTCGCCCGCCATAGCGGCGGGCGGCGGACCACCTGAGACCGGCGAGGTCGCGGGCGCTGCGCCACTGATGCTCAGCTCGCTGACGCTCGCCCCGGCCGCTGCGCCTGCCGCCGCCGCGCCGATCACGCTATCCTGGAACCTGACTTGTGCGGTCTTTTTTTTTCTCCATGCCCAAGCGGCATAGCCGGCCAGCAGCACTACCACGCCGACAAGCCCCGCAAGGGTCACCGGATTTTCAACGAGCTCGTCGAGCAGGCTCGGTTCAGGCGGGAGTGGCGCCACCTTCTTGGGTGCCGGCTTCACAGCCTGTGCGGATGCGGGAGGCTGTGACGCCAAAGGCGCCTGCCCGGCCGGGGCAGGTTTTTCCGGAGCTTGCGCTACAGAACTCGGAGCGGCCGCTGGCGCCGCGGGCTGAGGCGCTTCAGATCCGGTCGCGGACGAGGCGGGCGCCGGTGCCGAAGCTGCGGCGGCCGGCTTTGCGCCAGACCTCTTTTCGAGCTCGGCGAGCTGCTGATTCTTCAACTCAAGAAGCTTCTGCAGATCGGCGACGTTTTTCTCGAGGTCGCTGATGCGCGATTGCGCTTCCTTCAGCGCCCTGTCCTGGGCGGCGAGGTCGTCCCCGCGCGCTGCCGCTGCTGCGGCGACCGAAGGCTTCTGCGGATCGACCTTGGACAGACGCACCTGGTCCTCAGCGGCGGCCTTCGGCGCTTGCGGTTTAGCCTCGATCTGTCCGGCTGCCTCGCGCTGCCCGGACGCCGCGTCTGCGACCGCTGGAGCGGCGGCGAGCCGGCCGCGATACTCGCGGAACTCCGCCATATGCGCGCGCACGACGCGATTCGCTTCTTTCACGTCCACGGTGCCGATCGCGTCCGAGCCCGGGATGTTCAGTATGCGGCCGGCACGCACCAGGTTCAGGTTCTCGCGGATGAAGGCGTCCTGGTTGGCTCGATAGATCGCCACCAGCATCTGGTTGAGCGTGATCCCGGGCGGCAGCTTGCCGCGCGCGATCTTGCCGAGCGTATCGCCCTGCATCACCTCGTAGACGCCCGGCTCGTCGGCGAGCAGCGCCGGCGAATCCTCTTTGGCGGGCTCCTTCGCGACTTCTACGCCAACCGCGGGTTTCTCGGGCTGCGCGTCAGCCGAAGGTTTCTCTGGCTCTACAGCCGGCGCGGGCTTTTCCGATTCCGCAGCCGGAGCCGGCGCCGGTGCGACAGCAAGCGGCGGCGGCGTGGGCGCAGCCGGCTCGACCGGTTTTGCTTCCACCTCTGCGGTCGGCTTCGGCGGTCTTTGCACAGGCGCCGCAGCAAGCGCATCGCGCGCCTTGTACTCGGGAGGATCGAGCAGGAAAGTGTATTCGCGCACCAAGCGCCCGTTGTGCCACTGCAGCTCGACGAGCAGCTCGACGAACGGCTCGTTGACCGGTTGCGATGTCGTCACGCGCACGATGCGTCTGCTGTCGCGGCGTTCGATGGCGAAGCGCACCGTGCTCAGCACCGCGCTCGGCTCGATGCCGGCAGCTTCGAAAGCTTCGAGCGGCGCTACGCGCGCGGAAAGCGTGTCTTCTTCTCCGGGCCGAAGCGCGACGATCTCGATCTCAGCGTTTAATGGCTGGCCGAGCGGCGAAAGGACGCTGATCCTTCCCAGGCCCGCGGCATGAACGCTGATAGGCACCGCGACGGCCAACGCGGCGGCGACAGCAACGACTCTTGAAGTTATCCCTCTACCCACTGGCTGCCCAACCCCCGGACTCTTCTTCGCAGGATCAACTACCTTAACATCATGGGCTTAGGCGTGCAAATGGAGAAAGTTTCTACATTCCTACGACTTCACCCCGACCTCCAGGAGGATCCGCACCATGCGCCGCAAGGGCTCGGCGGCCCCCCAGAGAAGCTGGTCTCCCACGGAAAAGGCTGCCAAATAGTTCTCCCCCATGGGGAGCTTGCGTAGGCGCCCCACCGGGACGGTCAGCTTGCCGGACACCGCAGCGGGCGTCAGCTCGGCAAGCGATTCTTCGCGCCGGTTCGGGACGACCTTAACCCAGTCGTGCGCCTCGGCGAGCATTCCCTCGATTTCATCGATCGGCACGGCACGACGCAGCTTCACGGTCATCGCCTGGCTGTGGCAGCGCATCGCGCCGATGCGCACGCAAACGCCGTCCATCGGGATAGCGTTGCCGTTACGGCCAAGGATCTTGTTCGCCTCGACCTGCGCCTTCCATTCCTCGCGGCTCTGACCGTTGCCCAAGTCCTTGTCGATCCACGGCAGCAGGCTGCCGGCAAGCGGATAGCCAATCTCGTCCTTCGGCAGCTCGCGCGAGCGGATCGTATCCGTCACTACGCGGTCGATATCGAGGATGGCGGCGGCCGGATCGTCGAGCAAGGGCCTGGCGTGGCTGCCGATCGCCGCCATCTGCGCGACGAGGTCGCGCATCGCCGCCGCGCCCTGGCCCGAAGCCGCCTGGTAAGTCATGCTCGTCATCCACTCGACTTCATCGCGCTGGAACAGGCCGGCCATGCCCATCAGCATCAGGCTTACGGTGCAGTTGCCGCCGATGTAATCCTTAATCCCGGAAGCGAGGGCGTTCTTGATGAGCGCCATGTTGAGCGGATCGAGGATGATGACGGCGTGGTCCTTCATCCGCAGCGCGCTCGCCGCGTCGATCCAGTAGCCCTTCCAGCCCTCGCGACGCAGCTGCGGATGGATTTCGTGGGTGTAGTCACCACCCTGGCACGAGATGATGACGGCAAGCTTCTTGAGCTGCGATACGTCCTTCGCATCCTTCACCGTCTCGGCAGGCTTGCCGATCGCGGGGCCGCTGCCGCCCGCCCGCGAGGTCGAGAAGAACACCGGCTCGATATGGTCGAAGTCGCGTTCCTCGCGCATGCGCTGCACGAGCACCGAGCCGACCATGCCACGCCATCCGACGATTCCGACCCTCAGCATAAGGCGTAGTCTATAGCGCCGCGAGGACCGCGTCGCCCATTTCCTGCGTTCCAACGCGGCGCGTTCCGGCGGTATGGATGTCGGCCGTGCGCAGTCCCGCTTGCAGGACTTTCGACACCGCTCTCTCGATGCGCTCCGCCGCCGCCGCCTGATCCAGCGAGTAGCGCAGCATGAGCGCCGCGGACAGAATCGTGGCGAGCGGATTCGCCAGGCCCTTGCCCGCGATGTCGGGCGCGGTTCCGTGGATCGGCTCGTACAGCCCCTTGCCGCGCTCGTTGAGCGATGCCGAAGGCAGCATGCCGATCGATCCGGTGAGCATCGACGCCTCGTCGGAAAGGATGTCGCCGAACATGTTGCCGGTCACGATGACGTCGAACTGCTTGGGGTTGCGCACGAGCTGCATCGCGCAGTTGTCCACGTACATGTGGGTCAGCTCGACGTCGGCATAGTGTTTCGATTCCTGCGAAATCACTTCCCTCCAGAGCTGCGAAGTCTCGAGCACGTTCGCCTTGTCGACCGAGCAAACCCGCTTCGCCCGCTTGCGCGCTGCTTCGAAAGCGACGCGCGCGATGCGCCGGATCTCGGGCTCGCTGTAGCGCATGGTGTCAAAGCCCTCGCGCACGCCATTCATCTTTCTTATTCCCTTCGGCTCGCCGAAGTAGATATCCCCGGTGAGCTCGCGCACGATGAGGATGTCGAGGCCGGAAACCACCTCGGCTTTCAGCGCCGACGCAGCGGCAAGCTCCTGATGCACGCGCGCCGGGCGCAGGTTGGCGAAGAGCCCGAGCGCCTTGCGCAGCCCGAGAATCGCCTGCTCGGGACGCTTCGAGCGCTCGAGCTGGTCATAGCGCGCGTCGCCCACCGCGCCAAACAGCACCGCATCGGCTTCCTTCGCAATATTCAACGTCGTTGCAGGAAGCGGGTCGCCCGCGGCCTCGTAGCCTGCGCCGCCCACCGGGGCCTCCTGGAATTCGAACGGAAGATCCAGGCGCTGCAGAACCCGCTTCGCCTGCGCAATGATCTCCGGCCCGATGCCGTCACCGGGCAAGACGGCGATCTTCATCCTAGAAGTACCAGGGGTACTGCGCTTTGCGCCGCGCCTCAAACGCGCGGATCTCGTCGGCGTGGCGCAGCGTGAGCCCGATCTCGTCGAGGCCGTTCAGCAGGCAGTACTTGCGGAACGCCTCGATCTCGAAGCGGAAGGTTTTCCCGTTGTCCGGGGTCGATACCGCCTGGCGCTCGAGGTCGATTACGAGGCGGAACCCGGGAAAGGCGGCGCAATCGTGAAACAGCGCGTCGACCTCGCCCTCGCTCAGCACCACGGGCAGGAACCCGTTCTTGAACGAGTTGGTGAAGAAGATATCGGCGAACGACGGCGCGATCACGCAGCGAAAGCCGTAGTCCATGAGGGCCCACGGCGCGTGCTCGCGCGACGAGCCGCAGCCGAAGTTCTTGCGCGCGAGCAGGATCGTCGCCCCCTTGAAGCGGGGCTGGTTGAGCACGAACTGCGGGTCCTTGCGCCATTCGGCGAACAGACCCTGGCCGAAGCCGGTGCGCTTGATCGAGGACAGGAACTGCTTGGGGATGATCTGGTCCGTGTCGACGTTCGCTCGGTCCAGCGGGACGACGATCCCGTTCAGGACGGTGAACTTCACCATTTTCTGATGTCCACGAAATGACCCGCGATGGCCGCGGCCGCAGCCATGGAAGGACTGACCAGGTGGGTGCGACCGCCCGTGCCCTGCCGGCCTTCGAAGTTGCGGTTGGAAGTCGACGCGCAACGCTCGCCGGGTTCCAGCCGATCCGGGTTCATGCCGAGGCACATCGAGCAGCCGGGCTCGCGCCACTCGAAGCCGGCGTCGCGGAAAATCCGGTCCAGCCCTTCACGCTCGGCCTGCTGCTTCACCAGGCCCGAGCCGGGGACCACCAGCGCGAGGCGCACGTTCGAGGCCTTTTTTCTTCCCTTGACCACTGCGGCGGCGGCGCGCAGGTCCTCGATGCGCGAATTCGTGCACGAACCGATGAAGACCTTGTCGATCCGGATCTCGGTGATCGGCGTGCGCGGCTTGAGGCCCATGTACTGCAGCGCGCGCTCCA
Source organism: Burkholderiales bacterium (assembly GCA_035762345.1). Classification (GTDB taxonomy): domain Bacteria; phylum Pseudomonadota; class Gammaproteobacteria; order Burkholderiales; family SG8-39; genus SCGC-AG-212-J23. The sequence goes on along the minus strand of DASTPE010000141.1, from coordinate 33,842 downwards.
TGCCCTCGCGGCGCACGCCGTCCTTCTCCCTGTCCGGGTCGGGAACGCCGTCTTCGACCGTGACCACCATCTCGGGAGAGGTGCCCCAGGTGACGTGCGGACGGATCTCGCGCGCATCGAGGGTGACCTCGCGGTCGAATTTCGCGCCGGAATCGCTCTTCAGTGTCCGCCAGTGCGTCACGGCACGGTCCCACTCGGCGGCCTGCGGCGCGAACCTGCGCCCTTTCACGTAGTCGAGAGTGATGTCGTCGAACGCCACCATGCCCGCGCGCGCGCCGGCCTCGATCGACATGTTGCACACCGTCATGCGGCCTTCCATCGACAGCGCGCGAATGGTGCTGCCGGCGTACTCTATCGTATAGCCGGTGCCGCCGGCGATGCCGATGCGGCCGATGATCGCGAGCACTACGTCCTTGGCGCTGACGCCGCGGGCAAGGGTACCTTCGACGTTCACGCGCATGTTCTTCATCTTGCGGGTGACCAGGCACTGCGTGGCGAGCACGTGCTCGACCTCCGAGGTGCCGATACCGTGCGCGAAGCACGCGAACGCGCCGTGCGTGCTGGTGTGCGAGTCCCCACACACCACCGTCATGCCGGGAAGCGTCGCGCCCTGCTCGGGCCCGATCACATGGACGATGCCTTGATGCTTGTCCAGATAGGGGAAGTAGACCTTGGCGCCGAACTCCTTCATGTTGGAGTCCAGCGTCTCGATCTGCAGGCGCGCCATCGGATCGCGCACGCCCTCGATGCCCTGGTTCCAATCGGTGGTCGGCGTGTTGTGATCGGCGGTAGCGACCACGGATTCGACGCGCCACGGCTTGCGTCCCGCGGCGCGCAGGCCCTCGTATGCCTGCGCGCTCGTCACTTCATGGACGAGATGGCGATCGATGTACAGGAGCGCGGTGCCGTCGTCCTCCTCGACGACGACGTGGCTCTCCCAAAGCTTGTCGTAGAGCGTCTTTCCCATGTTTTCTGCTGCGAAAACATGGGATTCTAAGTTATTTGCCGGCTGCTGCGCCGCTCTTGGACGCCGTGTAAAGCGGCATCACTTTCTCGGAATAGGCGCGAAGGTCGTTGATGCGATCCTCGTGCGGCGGGTGCGTCGAAAGCCACTTCGGCGGCTGGCCGCCGCCCACCTTGGCCATCTTCTCCCACAGCGTCACGGCCGCGCGCGGGTCGAAGCCTGCGCGCGCCGCGAGCTCGACGCCGATACGGTCGGCTTCAGTTTCATGCAGGCGCGAGTTCGGTAGGTTGAGCGTCACGTCGGCGACCGCTCCGGCGATGCCCTGGCCGAGCTCCCCGATGCCGAGCAGCGCACCGACGACGCCGATCGCCGTCTGCGTTCCCATCTGCTGGGAGATGCGCTCGCGCGCGTGCTCGCGCAGGGCGTGCGCGATCTCGTGTCCCATGACCGCGGCAATCTCGTCGTCGCTGGCGTTCAGCTTCTGAATCAGGCCGGTGTAGATGGCCATCTTGCCGGCGGGCATGCACCACGCGTTCACCTCGTTGAGCGTGATCACGTGGACTTCCCAAGGCCACTTGGCGGCGTCGGGGCGAAACGCGGTGCTCTGCGGGATGAGCCGCCGCGTGATGTCTTGCACGCGCTTCAGCATGGCGGGGTCCTGGTCAAGGACGCCCTTCTTCTTCGCCTCGGCCATCATCGCCGCGTACGCCTTTGTCGCACCGGCGTTTACCTCCTCGGCCGACACCGCCATGCGCTGCTCGCGGTCTACGCCGACCGCGCCAGGCTTGGTGGTCTCCACCGTCTGGCAACCGGAAATCAGCACCGCGGCCCCGACCCATGCAACAAGGATCATGCGAATCATGACGTCTCCGACAGTTCAAAGCCCCGCTCGTTTCAGGCGTAGAGCAAACAGCATGCCCACTGCCGCCGCAAGAGCGGCAGCGGAAAACGCGCAAGGAGCGCCTCCCAGCTCCCACGCCCAGCCGGAAATGATCACCCCCGCGGTGGCTCCGGCGCCGTAGGTGACGCCGGAAAACAGAGTCTGGCCGCGCGCATGCGCGCCTTCCGCAAACACGCGGTGCACCGCCGCAACGCTTGCCGCGTGGAACGATCCGAAGGTCGCTGCGTGCAGAAGCTGCGCCAACAGGAGTATCTCCACCGCGCCGGCGCCCCAGCCTATCGCGAGAAACCGCACTGTGCCGCAGGCCGCGCTGGCCGCCATGATCGCCGACAGCGCGAAGCGCCGGAAAAGCTGCGGCAGATACACGAAGACCACGATCTCTGCGAGCACGCCCAGCGTCCACAGCATGCCGATGGCGGTTGCGCTGTAGCCGAGCGCCTCGAGGTGCAGGCTGAGAAAAGCGTAAAGCGCGCCATGCGCGACCGCGTTGCAGAAACCGGCGGCAAGTAGCGCCCGCACTTCGGGAGTGAGCTGCAGCGCCGGACCTTGAGTCGTCGCGTGGGCCTCTCCGGCGGGCAAAGCGAGCGCGACGGCAAGCGCCCCCGCGATCAACGCCACCAACACGCCGGGCAGCGTCGAAACCGGCTGGAAGTCGAGCCAGGCGCCGCCGCCGAGCAGCACCGCGATAAACCCGATCGACCCCCACAGCCGGATCGGACCATAGCGACCGGGCTGGCCGGCGAGCGAGCCGAGCGTGATCGCCTCGACAATCGGCAGCGCGCCGGCCGAGAAGAGGCTCATCACCGCGATCAACAGCGCGATTTGCGCGGTGAAATGCATCAGGGCAAAGGCCGCCGCCATGACCGCGCACGAGAACACCACGATCGCGCGGTGAGCACCGCTGCGGTCGGCGAGCCAGCCCCACGCGGGCGGGGCGAATGTGCGCGCAAGCGGCGGCAGGGCGAGCACCCAGGCGATCTCCGTCGCGCTCAAGCCCCGGCTTGCCAGGTACAGCGGAAAGTAGGCGACGTACGCGCCGGCTTGCGCGAAAAAGGCGAAGTAGAACGCGGACAGACGAAACGCCATCGCGCCAATTTAAATTAGCATCGCGCCGATGTCGCGCGAAGCGTTTTACGTTCTCTTCACCGCCTCCGGGTTCGCCGGCCTGATCTACGAGTCGGTGTGGACGCATTACCTCAAGCTCTTCCTCGGCCACGCGGCATACGCGCAATCGCTCGTGCTCGCCGTTTTCATGGGCGGCATGGCGGCGGGCGCGGCGTATTGCGGCCGTTTGTCCGCGCGCCTCGCCAACCCCCTTGCCGGCTACGCGCTCGTCGAGGCGGCGATCGGCCTCGCGGCGCTCGTATTCCACCCGGTTTTCGTCTCGCTTACCGACTGGTCGTACGAGCGGCTGCTTCCCGGCCTGGGAAATGAATGGCTCGCGCTCGCAGCGAAGCTCGGCCTGTCGTGCCTGCTCATCCTGCCGCAGTCGGTGCTCCTCGGCATGACGTTCCCCTTGATGAGCGCCGGCTTGGTGCGTGCGCACCGCGATTCGCCGGGCGAATCGGTGGCAATGCTTTACTTCACCAACAGTCTCGGTGCAGTCGCCGGGGTGCTCGCAAGCGGCTTCGTCCTCATCGAGTGGCGCGGACTGCCCGGGACGCTGCATACCGCGGGCGTGCTGAATCTGCTGATCGCCGGCTTGGTCTGGCTCCTTGCGCGCCCGGCGCGACACGCTGCCGTGGAAAGCACGGGCTCGAGAACCGATCTGCAATTGCTCCTTGCGGTCGCGTTCTTCACCGGACTCGCATCCTTCATCTACGAGATCAGCTGGATCCGCATGCTTTCGCTCGTGCTCGGCGCGTCGACTCATTCATTCGAGCTGATGCTCGCGACCTTCATCCTCGGGCTCGCGCTCGGCGGCCTCGCAGTCAGGCGGCGCGCCGACTCCGCGCCGGAGCCGGCAAGGCTGCTCGCCTGGGTGCAGATCGCGATGGGCCTCGCAGCGCTAGCCACGCTGCCGGTATACGACTTCACGTTCTTACTGATGGAGACGCTGCTCAAAGGCCTCGCGCGCACCGCGACCGGTTATGCGCTCTTCAACGTGTCGGGGGCGGCGCTCGCCGCCATGGTGATGCTCCCGGCCACGTTCTGCGCCGGCATGACGCTACCTCTCATCACTGCGGCGCTCCTGCGCCGGGGCGCCGGCGAAGCCGCGATCGGGCAGGTCTACGCAGCGAACACGTTTGGCGCAATCGCCGGAGTGATCGTCGCGGTGCACGCTGGGCTGCCGCAGCTCGGCCTCAAGGGCACGCTCATCGTCGGTGCGCTGGTCGACGTGGCGTTGGGCCTGGTGTTGCTGAAGTCTTTTCGCCTGCGCCGAAGCCTTCTCTATGCGTCGGCAGCTTGCGCGGTGCTGTTCATTACCGTGGCGATCGGCGTGGAGCTCGACGTACATAAGATGACCGCCGGAGTTTTCCGCTACGGCGAGCTGCAGGACTCGCGCGACGCTTCGATCCTGTTCGCGAGAGACGGCAAGACCGCCACGGTACACCTGGTCAAGTACGCCGACGCGACCAGCCTGCGCACCAACGGCAAGTCCGACGGCTCGATCAACATGGACCCCGCCGGCCAGCGTGGCACCGACGAGATCACCATGGTGCTCACCGCTGCGCTGCCGCTCGCGCTCAAGCCCGAAACGCGCACCGCTGCCGTGATCGGTGTCGGCACCGGGCTCACCACGCACGCCCTGCTGCAGAGCCTTGACATTGAACGCGTGGAGACCGTCGAGATCGAGGCCGCGATGGCCGAGGCCGCGCGCGGCTTCATGCCGCGCAACAGCGGCGCGTTCGCCGACCCGCGCGGCACGATCCTGATCGACGACGCCAAAAGCTTCTTCTCCACCCGCAACCGCAGCTACGACCTCATCATCTCCGAGCCTTCCAACCCCTGGGTGAGCGGCGTGTCGAGCCTCTTTACGCGCGAGTTCTACCGGCGCATCCGCAAGCACCTCAATGCCGGCGGGATGCTGGTGCAATGGATCCAGCTCTACGAGATCGACGCCTCGCTCGTCGCCACCGTCCTTGGCGCGCTCGGCGCCGAGTTCGCGCATTACGCGGTATTCGCGGCGAGCGACTACGACCTGCTCATCATCGCCGCCGACGCGCCCGTGCCGCGGCAGGCGCAGGCGCGCGTGTTCGAGCACCCCGGCGTGGCGAAGGAGCTTTGGACCGTTCACGTCCTCACCGCGGGCGATCTCGACGCACGCTACCTCGGAAGCCGCGCCACGCTGGAGCCGCTCTTCGCCAGCTACGACATGCCCGCCAACTCGGACTACGCGCCGGTACTTGATTTGAATGCCGCGCGCCACCGCTTCATGGAAAAGAGCGCAGCCGACGTGGTCGCGCTGCTCAACGCCGAGCTGCCGCTTCTCGAGCTGATCGAGCGCGACCGCAGCCTGCGTGCGGTGAACCCCCTGTTCCGCGGCGCCTACGCCTTCGAGCGCGTGGAGAACACGCGGCTCGCTTGGTACGGCCGCGACTTCCTGCTACGGCCGCGCGCGCCCGTGCCGGAGTCGGTGCCGCACGAGCTGCAGAAGGACCTCGAGCTCGTCAAGCTGCGCCTGATCGAGTGCCGCGAGCCGCGCGAGCTTGACCTTTGGCTACGCAGCGCGTTGCGTGTGGCCAAGGCGCTTAATCCCTACCTCGCACCCGACGACCTCGCCCCGATATGGACGCGAGTCATGGGGAGTGCCTGCTACGGCGAACTCGAAGAATTCCAGCAGCGCTGGCTTGCGCTGTTCCAGGCGGTCGGCGCGCGCAACGCCGCGCGCATGGCGGAACTCGCCGTGCCGTTGATGGCGACCGAAAGACCGCTGGTCGCGGACGCACGCGAGTACCTTCTGCTCGCCGCTATGACCGGCTACGTCGCAAGCGGTGACAACGCGAAAGCGCTCGAGCTGTGGCAGAAGTACGGGCAAGGCGCGCGCGCGGGGCGGCCGGCGTTTCGCCTGCTGCGCTGCCACGCCGAGCGCTCGAGCTGCGCCGCTGCCTTCCGGGACTACGCCGTGCGCTGAGCGCCTACGGCGAGACGGATCGTGCCGAGAACCCGTTGCACCAGGGTCGCGTTGCCGCCTGCGGCGTCTCTCGCCTTCAGGAGATGGCCGTCCAGGATCAGGTGGGCGAGGCCGTGGACCAGCGACCACGCGGCGGCCGCGGCGTATTCGGCGTCCGCGCCCAGCCCGGCAAACGCCCCCTGGAGCGCGCCGAACGCAGCCTGCGCCTGAGCGTGCAGGTCGGGGGAGCCGCGCTTCGCAAGCCGTCCGCCGAACATGAGCCGGAAGCGCTCGGGACGCTCGAGCGCGAAGCGCACGTAGGCTTCGCCGAGCTCGCGCCCCGACTTGCCGTCGAGCGCCTGCTTCAGCTGCGCGAACCCTTCGGCCGCCAGGGCGGCGAGCAGCGCGTCCCGGTCGGGGAAATGTCGGTAGGGAGCGTTGTGCGACACCCCCGCGCGGCGCGCCGCGGCGCGCAAGCTCAGGGCCGCAACCCCTTGTTTCTCCATCATATGTCCCGCAGACCGCAAGATGGCGGCGCGCAGGTCACCATGATGGTACGAAGCTTTCTTGCGCGCTGGTGTTGGCATCGTCTACTTGATGTTGCTTCTGTCTACATTAGCGCGTAGATTCATGTCGTCACCGTCAACACGATACATCGAGGAGACGACCATGGACACCGCATATCTCTGGCTGAAGACCGCGCACATTCTCGGCGGCGTGCTGTTTCTCGGCAACATCATCGTCAGCGGCTGGTGGAAGGCGATGGCCGATCGCACGCGCGACCCGCGCATCGTCGCGTTCGCGCAGCGGCAGGTCACGTGGACCGACTGGATTTTCACCCTCGGCGGCGTGCTGCTGGTGCTCGCCAGCGGTCTCGCCAACACCCGCCTGCACGGAATGACCTACGCCGCGCATCCGTGGATGCTCTGGGGCATGGCGTTGTTCGTCGCCTCCGGCGTCGTCTGGGTCGCGGTGCTCGTCCCGCTGCAGGCCAGGCTCACGCGCCTGGCCCGCGGCTTCGCCGACGGAACCGCGCCGATTCCCCTGAACTACTGGCGCCTGTCCCGCTGGTGGAATTTCTGGGGCGTGATCGCCACCGCGCTGCCGCTCGCGGTGCTGTATTTCATGGTGTTCAAGGGCGCCGCGTGATGCCCTACGCCGACTGGATGGAGCGCCGGCGCCTGAACCACGCGGCGATGCTCTGGCGAAACAGTCCGAGGCTTTTCACGTAGTAGATGGCGCGGAACAAGAGCATTCGTGCGCGCCAAGGGGTACGCCGGTAGATGTCGCCAGCAAGCACCGAGATGAGCGCTTCCTGAACCCGGAAGCGGTTCGACGGCTGCATGAAGAGCGCCCGGATGGCGGGTGTCGTCACGCGGTAGATGAGCCACGAGAAGATCCCCGGGCCGCGTCGCATCATGGCGTCGAAGCGCTTCAGGGCCGCGCCCGCCTGCGCCGGCCGGTCGAGGCAGGTTTCGATGGTGTCGGCGCCGACGAAAGCACTTTGCATGGCGAGCAGCACGCCGGTGGAAAAAACCGGGTCGATGAACGTGTAGGCGTCGCCCAGCATGAGGTAGTTGCGTCCCATGGTGCGCTCGGCGACATAGGAGTAGTTGCCCGTGGCCGTTACCGGCGCGATGAGCTTCGCATCGCGAAGGCGCTCGGCGAGCGCCGGGCACAGCGCGATCGTGTCGAGGAAGAACTGGTCCGGCCCAGTGCTGCGGGTCTTCATATAGTAAGGCCAGCACACCGCGCCGACGCTGGTCGTGCCGTCGGCGAGCGGGATGAACCAGAACCAGCCATGGTCGAACCAGAACACCGTGATATTGCCTTCGGCCTTTCCTGGAAGGCGCTTCGCACCGGTGAAATGGCCATAAAGCGCCGCGCTGTTGTGCTTGCGGCTGCGCCGCTTGATTCCCATGCGGCTGGCGAGGAACGTGTCGCGGCCCGACGCGTCGACCACGAAGCGCGTGTTCCAGGCGCGCTCCGACCCGTCCTCGCATCGCCCCGAGACCACGCCGCCTTCGCGAGTGAACTCCACCCCGGTCACGCGGCAGCCCTCCAGCGCGCGCGCCCCTTTGCGCACGGCGTTGCGGAAGAGGATGAGGTCGAACTCGGAGCGGCGAACCTGGTAGGCCTGCGGGAAGGACTTGTCGAGCGCGTGCGCGAATTCGAACGTCACCGGCTGCTTGTGCCAGGGCGACACGAACTCGGCGCCGAACTTCGGCATGCCGATGCGCGCGACCTCGTCGGCTACGCCGAGCCGCTCGAACAGCGGCTGGTTGAGAGGCAGCAGCGATTCGCCGATATGGAAGCGCGGGTGCCTGTCCTTTTCGAGCAAGAGCACGTCGCGCCCGCGCTCGGCGAGGAGCGCCGCGAGCGTCGATCCGGCGGGACCGGCGCCGATTACGGCCACTTCACAGCTGGGTCTCGCCATCGACTCGCCCGTTCTTATGCCCCGGGCACAGCATACGACGGCCTCGTGCGGTCGTCGACAGGAGACGAAAGTCACACGCCGTGCAACTTCGGGCGACGTCGCGCGTCACGCCCGTATAATCCCGGAAAACAGGGAGGCAGCATGAGTATCGTCACCTCAGAGACTGCTCCGCGCACGGACGCGTTGACCACCGAAGAGCTTGAGCTCGCGCGACTTATCGTCACGACGCTCAAGATGGATATTGAGCCCGAGCAGGTGAGCGCCACTGCGCCGCTCTACGGTGAGGGCCTCGGTTTGGACTCCATCGACGTGCTGGAAATCGCGCTGGCCGTCTCGAAGGCCTACGGCGTAAAGCTTCGCTCCGATGACAAGAGCAACTCGAAGATCTTCAGCTCGCTGCGCAGCCTGAGCCGGCACATCCAGGCACAGCGCACGCCCTGATGGCGCGCGCCGCGGGCATCGCCTGGAAAGTGCTTGCCGTCGCCGGCATCGTCCTCTGCCCGGTGCTCGTGCACCTCGGCGTGAGCAGCGGCGCGCTCGACCCGACACGGGCGGCGTTCGCCGGCATGCCGCACGCGGTGGTCTACGTCTATCTGCTGTGGCTCTTCGGCCGCACCCTGCGTCGCGGCGCCGCGCCTCTGATCACGCGGCTCGCGCGACAAGTACGGGGCAGCCTATCGCCGGCGATGGAAGCCTACACGCGCAGGCTGACACTGGCGTGGTGCACGTTCTTCGCGGGGCAGCTCGCCGCGTCAGCTCTGCTCTTGGCTTTCGCGCCCCTCGAGGTCTGGTCGTTTTTCATCAACGTCCTCAATCTCCCTCTCGTTGCGCTCATGTTCGCGGGCGACTACCTCTACCGCGTGCTGCGCTACCGTAACGACCCGCAGTCATCCATCGTCACCGCGGTACGCGCTTTCGCCAAATACCGCGCCTCCCGTCAACCCGCGCGCTGAAACGGCACGTCGATGGCCGATCTGCTCCTCGTTCGCCACGATCCGGCCGCGCATTTCGCTCGCCGGCATGGAGAGGTTCTCACCGCCGGGGCATTCCTTGCCCGCGCAGCGCGTCTGGCAGCGGTTCTGCCCGAGCGCAGCCACGTCATCAACTTGTGCGCCGACCGCTTTCTCTTCGCTGTCGGCTTGGCCGCGGCGCTGATGCGCGACCAGGTGAGTCTTTTGCCGCCAAACCAGATCCCGGACACGATCGAGCGCCTGACGCGCGACTATCCAGGAAGCTACCGACTGGACGATCGCCTCGCCGAGCGCCCCGCCGTAGGCGGCGCCGTGCCCGCGCGGGTGCCCGCGATACCGGAGGACAAAGTGGCGGCGGTGGTCTTTACTTCCGGATCCACCGGCGACCCGGTCCCGCATCCCAAGACCTGGGGGCGACTGGTCGCCTCGGCGAAGGCCGAGAGCGACCGTCTAGACCTGCACGCGCTGCCCGGCATGGCGGTCCTCGGCACCGTGCCGCCGCAGCATATGTTCGGATTCGAGTCGACCGTGCTCCTGCCGATGCAAGCCGGATTTGTCATGCAGGCCGGGCGGCCGTTCTTCCCTGCCGACATCTGCGCCGAGCTCGAAGCCCTGCCGCGCCCGCGCGCGCTCGTGACAACGCCGGTGCACCTGCGCGCGCTGCTCGACACAGACGGCCCGCTGCCACAACTGGATTTCATGCTCTCCGCCACCGCGCCTCTGCCGGCCGAGCTCTCGGCGCGGGCGGAGGTCCGCTTCGGCGCTCCGTTGCATGAGATCTACGGATGCACGGAAGCAGGTCAGATCGCAACGCGGCGTCCCAGCCACACAGCCGAATGGCGCCTTTTCCCGCAGTTCACCCTGCGCCAGGACGACGAAGGTACCTGGGTGAAGGGCGGCCACGCCACCGCCGAGCTCCTGCTTGGCGACGTCATCGAGCTACGCGGGCGCGACCGCTTCCTCCTGCACGGAAGGACGGCCGACCTGGTGAACATCGCGGGCAAGCGCACCTCGCTGGCAAGCCTGGACTATCATCTCACCTCCATCCCTGGCGTGCGCGACGGCGCCTTCGTGGTCCCGGGGGAAGCCGATGGCGCGGTAAGGCGCCTCGCCGCCTTCGCCGTCGCGCCCGGACTGTCGAGTGAACTGATCCTGACGGCGCTGCGGAGCCGCATCGACCCGGCGTTTCTGCCGCGGCCGCTGTACGTGGTCGATGCGCTGCCCCGTAACGAGACCGGGAAGCTGCCGCGCGCGCGGCTGGAAGAACTGCTCGCGAAAGCAAGCTAGTGGCGACACTGAGGCAACGGCTTCCCGGCAATCATCCTGCCGCCCACGGCCATTTCCCGGGCAACCCGGTCATTCCCGCCGCCGTGCTCCTTAGCGAGACGCTGCGGCTCATCGAGGCTCGCCTGGGATTGCGGCTGGCGCCGTGCCGCATCCGGCGTGCGAAATTTCCGCACCCCGCCCGACCCGGAGACGATCTCGCTATCGAGTTCACCGGCTCCAGCCCCGGCTCCATAAAGTTCCAATGCGTAGTGAGCGGCACCACCGTGCTCGTCGGTGAAGTGGAATGCAGCGAGACCTCGACAAGCTAGAAGCAGCCCCCGGGTGGCTGGAGCAGCCGGAGCGCGGCAGCCGGGTGGCGATGCGCCTCGCCGTATGGCTGATGCTCGCGCTCGGCCGGCCGGCCGGGCGCCTTCTGCTTTATCCGATCTGTGCCTACTTCGCGCTTTTCTCTCGCCGGGCGCGCAGGGCTTCGGCCGATTACCTGCGGCGCGTGCTCGGGAGGCCGCCGCGCGCGCGCGACGTGTTTCGCCACTACCACGCGTTCGCCTCGACAATTCAGGATCGCATCTATCTGCTGGCAGGCAAGCTTGCGCGGCTCGAGGTCAGCGTCTCGGTGAGCGCGCCTACGCTCGAGCTCCTGCGCCGCGGCGGTTGCATCCTGCTCGGATCGCACCTCGGCAGCTTCGAGGTGCTGCGCGCGCGCGCCGCCGTGGACCGTCTGCCGCCGGTGAACCTGCTCATGTACCGCGATAACTCTGAAAAGCTGAACGGTGTGCTGCGCGCGCTCGACCCGGAGCTCGAGTCGCGCATCATTGAGCTCGGCAGCGGCGAGTCGCTGCTGCACGTACACGAGCGCCTCGCCCGCGGCGAGATCGTCGGCATGCTGGGCGACCGCGCCTGGCGCAACGACCGTACCTGCCGCTGCGAGTTCCTCGGCTCGCCAGCGCAATTTCCGCCGGGCCCGCTGCTTAGCGCCGGGCTGCTCGGCGCGCCGGTAGTCCTTTTCTTCGGCCTGTACCTGGGTGGTCGGCGCTACGAGATCCGCCTGGAGCCTTTCGCCGATGCGATCGTGCTCGATCGGCGCGACCGGGAGGCATCGGTGCGGCCATGGGTCGAGCGCTACGTGCGCAAGCTCGAGCATTACTGCCGCCTCGCGCCGTACAACTGGTTCAACTTCTATGAGTTCTGGGCTTAGGCTCGCGGTCGCCGTCCTCGGCGCCGCGCAGATTGCGTCGGCGCTCGCACAGGTCGAAGGCAAGCTCAACCTCGAGCAGCTGATGCACGGGCTTGCCCAGGTCAAGAGCGCACGCGGCAAATTCGTGGAACGAAAATACCTGGCAATGCTCGACGCACCGCTCGAGTCGAGCGGCACGCTTGCCTATGCCGCGCCGGGCCGGCTGGAGAAGCACATGCTCGCGCCGAGGGAGGAAAGTCTGATTTTGGACGGCGACACTCTCGTAATCGACAACAAGCACTCGGGAAAGCGCCGCAGCCTGACGCTCCAGGAGAACCCGGTGATCTGGGGCTTCGCGGAAGGCATCCGCTCAACTCTCAACGGCGACCTCGGCACCCTGCGGCGCTTCTACAAAGTCGAGCTCGAAGGCGATGTCCGTGCGTGGCGCCTGCGGCTCGAGCCGACCGAGCCGCGCATGCGTCAGGCGGCGGCCGAGATCCGGCTCGCCGGTAGCGGCACCTGGGTAAACCGCATCGAGGTCCTGGAAACCGGGGGGGACCGTTCCGAGACGATCATTACCCGGGAGCCTTCGTGACCCGGGCCGGGCGCTGGGCGCTCGGCACATGGATCGCGGTCCTGCTCGGCTGCGCAACGCAGGTGGCGCGCACGGAGTTCAGCACCGATCTCTCGGCTTTGCTGCCGCGCTCACCCTCGGCCGGGCAGCAGGTCCTCGTCGAGCAACTGCGCGACGGTGCAGTGTCGCGGCTCGTCCTGCTCGCTGTGGAAGGCGAGTCGCCGGAGCGGCTGGCGCAGATCAGCAAGGCTCTCGCGGCATCGTTGCGTGCCTCCGGCCGTTTTGCCTCGGTCGCGAACGGCGAGAGTACCGGGTTCGAAAAGGACCGCGAGATCCTCTGGCGCTACCGCTATTTCCTCAGTCCGGCGGTGCAAGCCGAGCGCTTCTCCGCCGCCGTATTGCGCGAAGCCCTGGAGGAGCTGCTCGCACAGCTCGCCTCACCGGCCGGCGTGCTTGTCCAGCGCTTCGCCATGGCGGATCCGGGAGGCGAGCTCATGCGTCTTGCCGAGCAGCTCGCGCCGCTCGCGCGACCGAAGCTCCATGCCGGCGTATGGTTCTCTGCGGATGGCAGCCGGGCGCTGCTCCTTGCTCAAACCCTGGCGGCCGCGTCCGACATCGACTTGCAGAAGACCGCGCTGGAATTTGTCCACGCTGCGTTCGCCCAGTCGGCAGCCGGCAGCGAGGCGCGCCTGCTCGCAAGCGGGCCGGGCGTCTTTTCGGTCACGAGCCGCGGCCGCATCCGCGAGGATGCGTTGCGGCTCTCGCTTCTCGCCACCGGGCTGATTTTTGCGATGCTGCTGGCGCTGTACCGGTCGCTGCGGGTCTTCGGCCTTGGGCTGCTGCCCGTGGCGAGCGGCGCGCTTGCTGGCGTTGCCGCGGTCAGCCTCGCTTTCGGCGCCGTCCACGGCATCACGCTTGCCTTCGGGGTCACGCTCATCGGTGAGGCGGTGGACTATGCGATCTACCTTTTCACGCAGAACGCTCCGGACGCGCCAGCAAGCTGCACGTTCGAGCGTCTCTGGCCAACGCTGCGCCTCGGGATGCTCACTTCGATCTTCGGCTTCAGCGCGATGCTCTTTTCCGATTTCACCGGCCTCGCACAGCTCGGGCTGTTCTCGATCGCAGGCCTGCTCGCTGCGGCCGCGGTCACTCGTTGGGTCCTGCCGCAGCTCGCGCCGAGCGGATTTGCGGTCGCCGCGGCGGGCGCGCTCGCGCCGCGCGCCCTTGCGCTCGCCCTCGCGGCGCCGGGGTTGCGCAACGCGACGCTCATCGTGCTTGCCGGCGCGTTTGGCTACCTGCTCCTGCGCCCACAACCCTTGTGGAGCGAAACGCTCGCCAGCGTGAGCCCGATTTCGGCGCGGGAGCAAGCGCTGGACGCGGAGCTGCGCCGCGACCTGGGTGCGCCCGACGTGCGCTATCTCGTCGTCGTGCATGGCGCTGACGAGCAGGCTGCGCTGCGCGGGAGCGAGCAGGCAGCCGCGGCGCTGGGCGATGGCGTAGCCCGCGGCTGGCTGCTCGGCTTCGATTCGCCTGCCGCTTATTTGCCGAGCGAGGCGACACAGCTTGCGCGCCGGGCGGCGCTCCCGGCGCCCGATGCTCTGCGCGAGAACCTCGAGACCGCGCGCAGAGGCCTGCCCTTCAAACCCGGGGCTTTCGAGCCGTTCGTGCGCGACGTGTCCGACGCGCGCGCCATGCCGCTCGTCGACCGCGCAACCTTGAGCGGCACGACCCTCGCGGTAAGGCTCGATTCGCTGCTGGTAAAGCGCGCGTCGGGCTGGGCGGCGATGCTGCCGCTACGCGGCGTGAGCGATGCCGACGCAATCGCAGGAGCGCTCAAGGGGACGCCCGACGCAATGCTGCTCGACCTGAAGCGGCAGTTCGACGACCTCTATGCCGGCTATCTGCGCGAAGCGCGGATCCACTCGCTCGCCGGCGCCGGCGCGATCGTCATCCTTCTCGCTGCAGGCTTGCGCTCTGCGCGCCGCGTGTTCGACGTGCTCGCGCCGCTCGCCGCGGCGGCGCTGGTGACGTGCGCGCTGCTCGCGCTGAGCGGAGTCGAACTGTCGATCTTCCATCTGGTCGCTCTGGTGCTGGTGGTTGCGGTGGGATCGAACTACTCGCTGTTCTTCGACCGGGAGGCGCCCTCCGGCGAGGATCGCGGGCGGACCGTGGTGTCGCTCGGCTTCGCAGCCGCCACCACGGTGGTCGGCTTCGGCGTGCTCGCGCTTTCAAAAATACCGGTGCTAAGCGCGATCGGCTCAACGGTGGCCATGGGAGCGGCGCTCGCGTTGGTATTCTCGGCAACCATGGCGCGGCAGACATGACCCCGGCGATGATGTGCACTCTCGTGCTGCATGCCGGCGCCGCGATCATGCTCGCCGTGGATTTTGCGCTGTGGCCCTGGGTCGCCGCGATGGTCGCGGCGAATCACCTGGTACTTCTTGCCGGGGTATTCCTCGCGCGCGCCCGCCTGCTCGGGCCGAATCTCAATCGCCTTCCGTCCCGAGCGGTAGCGCACGCTCAGGTCTGTCTCACGTTCGACGACGGCCCGCATCCGCAGATCACCGGGAGGGTGCTCGCGCTCCTCGAGCGCCACCGCGCACAGGCGAGCTTCTTCTGCGTCGGCGAGAAGGCCGCAGCGTACCCCGAGATCGTGCGCGAGATCGCGCGCCGCGGCCACAGCGTCGAGAATCACAGCCATCGCCACCCCAATACCTTCGCGCTGTACGGTGTGGCGCTCCTTCGGCGCGAAGTCGAGACCGCGCAGGCGGTGCTCACCTCGATCACCGGGCGCTCGCCACAATTCTTCCGCGCGCCGATGGGCTTGCGCAGCCCGCTGCTCGGTTTCGTGCTTGCGCGCTTGGGACTGCGGTACGTGTCGTGGACGCGCCGCGGCTTCGACACGGTGAGCCGCGACCCCGCCCGCGTGCTCGCGCGCCTGACCTCGGGGCTCGCGGCGGGCGACGTGCTGCTTCTCCATGACAGCGCGCCTGCATCGCTCGCCGTTCTGGCGCCGCTGCTGGAGCACATCTCCGCGCGCGGGCTCAAGTGCGTTTCGCTGCCGCAGGCATGCAGGCTGTCCTGATCAGCCGCTTCTCGAGCGCGAACTGCCTGGGGGCCGGCACCGGCGCTCTCCTCGAGGCCCTGCGTGCGAAGCGCTCGGGGCTCGCGCCGTGCGAATTCGAAACCGCAGCCGTCGACACGTGGGTCGGCCAGGTGTCTGGGCTCGAGGACATGCGTATCAAGCGGGGTCTGGAAGACTACGACTGCCGCGTGAACCGCCTCGCCCAGCTTGCGCTCGAGCAGGACGGGTTCAGCGCCGCGGTGGCGCAGGCGCGTAGCCGCTACGGTGCGGCGCGCATCGGGGTATTCACCGGCACGAGTACTTCAGGAATCCTCGAGACCGAGGTCGCGTACCGCCGGCGCGACCCGCGCACGGGCGCGTTGCCGCCAAGCTTCCGCTACCGAGGAACCCTGAACACCTATGCGCTCGGCGACTTCACTGCGCGCTATCTCGGCCTCAGCGGCCCCTCCTTCGTCGTGTCATCTGCGTGCTCTTCTACCGCCAAAGTGTTCGGCGCCGCCGCACGCCTGATGGCGGCCGGAGCGTGCGACGCGGCCGTCGTCGGGGGCGCAGACACGCTGTGCCTCACCACGCTTTACGGTTTCCGCTCGCTCGAGCTCACTTCGCAAGGCCCGTGCCGCCCGTTCGACGCCGAGCGCGACGGCATCTCGCTCGGCGAAGGCGCCGGTTTCGCATTGCTCGAGAAGCCGGGGCGCGGCGCGCCTTCCGACTCGCTCATGCTGCTCGGTGTGGGCGAAAGCTCCGATGCGCACCACATGTCGACTCCGCATCCCGAGGGCGCAGGAGCGAAGCTTGCCCTGCGGCGTGCGCTGGAAGCCGCCGGGCTCGCCCCCGCGGACATCGACTATGTCAACGTGCACGGCACCGCGACCCGGACCAACGACGCCGCCGAGGACAAGGCGCTCGTCGAGGTGTTCGGGCGCTCCATGCCGTGCAGCTCGACCAAGGGCGCCACCGGGCACCTGCTCGGCGCAGCCGGTATTACCGAAGCCATCGTCTCGATGCTCGCCGTGCGGCATGGCATTCTCCCCGGTAGCGCGCACACGCGCCGTGTGGATCCCGGACTCCAGAGCGCTTACCTTCTCGACCCGCGGCCAGCCCGCGTAAGGCGCGTGCTCACAAATTCGTTCGGCTTCGGCGGCAGCAACTGCAGCCTGGTCATAGGAGAGGGCCGCTGATGCGCACTTACGTCGAGGGAATCGGCCTCATTGGTCCCGGGCTGCCCGGGTGGCACGACAGCCGTGCGGTGCTCGCCGGCACGGCGCCGTATCATCCCGTCCCGGCGGTGATCCCGGCAAGCTTGCTGCTGCCGCCCGCGGAGCGGCGTAGGGCCGGCCTCCCGGTGAAGCTCGCGCTCGCGGCGGGAGCGCAGGCATTCGCCGCCGCCGGGCGCGATGCCAGCGCGACCGCGACGGTGTTCACCTCGTCGTCGGCCGACGGCCAGATCGTGCACGAATTGTGCGCCACGCTCGCCGCGCCGGGACGCGAGGTGTCACCGACGAAGTTCATGAACTCGGTGCACAATGCCGCCGCTGGCTACTGGAGCATCGCCACGCGCTCGCACGAACCGTCGACCAGCCTTTGCTGCTACGACGCGAGCTTCGCCGCGGGCCTGCTTGAGTGCGCGGCGCAAGTGGCGGTCGACCGTAAGCCTGTGGCTTTGATCGCGTACGACGAGCCCTATCCCGAGCCCTTGCACGCGACGCGGCCGATCGGCGGCGAATTCGGCGTCGCGCTCCTGCTCACCCCGCAGTCCACAGAGGAAAGCGTCGCCGCCTTGGACATCACACTTGTGCCGCCCACGGCGGAAACCCGACTGCCCGATGGCGAGCTCGAAGCCGCGCGTCTCGCCAACCCGGCGGCACGGGCTCTGCCATTGCTCGCGGCGCTGGCTCGGCTCGGAATGGAGGAAGTGGTGGTGCTGAACTACGTCGCGGGCGCATGCCTGCACGCGCGGGTGACCGCTTGCGATTAGGCAAGGCCGAGATTGCGTCCATGATCCCGCACGCGGGCACAATGTGCCTGCTCGACGAAGTGCAGCGCTGGAACGACGCCGCGATCCGCTGCATCAGCCGCTCGCACCGCGATGCCGACAACCCGATGCGTGCGGGCAGCGAGCTTCCCGCGCTGTGCGGCATCGAGTACGCGGCGCAGGCCATGGCGGTGCACGGAAGGCTTTCGGCCGCGGTGACGGAAAGGCCGCGCGCCGGCTTCATCGTGAGCGTGAGCGATGTCGTCTGCCGCGCGCGGCGGCTGGACGACCTCGAGCACGACCTCGTGATCGAGGTCGAAAGGCTGGCGGCCGACGGGCCACGCGTCTTGTACCGCTTTGCGCTCTCCGCCGGCGAGCGCGAAATACTTCACGGAAAGGCGGCCGTAGTGCTCGATGCCCACCCGACGGATAGACGAAACGCGCAATGAAACGCGCGCTCGTCACCGGCGGCAGCGGCGCGATCGGCGCCGCGATCTGCCGCCGCCTCGCGGCGACGGGCGTGCGCGTCGTGGTGCATGCGAACCGAAATTTGGCCGAAGCCGAGCGCGTGGTGCACACTATCCGCGCCGCCGCAGGGGCGGCCGATGCAATTGCTTTCGACGTAACAGATGCAGAACAAGCATCCACCGTGCTCGAACGACTCCTCGCCGAGGGGCCCTTCCAGATCGTGGTGAACAACGCAGGAATCCATGCCGACGCGCCGATGGCGGGGATGTCGGGGGAGCAGTGGCGCAGCGTCGTGGAGGTGTCGCTGCACGGGTTCTTCAACGTGACGCGGCCGCTTCTTCTTCCGATGATCGGTACGCGGTGGGGACGCATCATCAGCATCTCCTCGGCGGCCGCGCTGCGCGGCAACCGCGGCCAGGCGAACTACGCCGCGGCGAAAGCGGGCCTGCACGGTGCCACGCGCTCGCTCGCGCTCGAGCTCGCCAGCCGCGGCATCACGGTGAACGCGATTGCCCCCGGCATCATCACCTCGCCCATGAGCGCGCAGGCGTTCACCGACTCGGCAATTGCCGAGCTGGTGCCGATGAAGCGAGCCGGCAAGCCCGAGGACGTGGCGGCGCTTGCAGCGTTTCTCGCTTCCGACGAAGCGGGCTATATTTCCGGCCAAGTCATCGCGATTGACGGCGCTCTAACATGAAGCTCGTTGCGGTTATTCCGGCCTACAACGAAGCAGCGACCATCCGCGACGTCGCCACGCGCGCGCTGCGCATGGTTAGCGATGTCATCGTCGTGGACGACGGCTCGACCGACGGCACCGCAGGCGAGACCCGGGGCTTGGGCGTCACTCTGGTTTCAAACGCCAGGAATCTCGGCAAAGGCGCCAGCCTCGCGCGGGGCTTTGCGATTGCACTTGCGGAAGGCGCCGATGCGGTCGTGACGCTCGACGGCGACGCACAGCATTGCCCGGAAGACATTCCGCGGCTGCTCGACGCCGCGCGCGCGCACCCCGGCCGGATCGTCATCGGGGCAAGGGTGTGGGACCGCGACACGGTGCCTGCGCTGCGCTACTTCGGCAATCGTTTTGCGAATTTCTGGGTGGCATGGGCCGCCGGCTTTCCGGTCGCCGACAGTCAATCCGGTTTCAGGCTTTACCCGGCTTCGCTGCTGCGCGAAGTGAGCGTGAATCCCCGCGCGCGCTTCGCGTTCGAGAGCGAGATCCTGATCGAGGCGGGCCGCGCGGGCGTACGCACGGCCGCAGTGCCGATCGCCGCGCTCTACCCGCCAGAAGGGCGCGCGAGCCACTATCGCCCGGCAGCCGATACCGCGCTCATCACGCGAATGATCGCCTGGAAGCTGGTCTCGCGCGGCTTCGACCTGCTCGGCCTAGTGCGCTCCTTGCGCGGCGCGTAGGCCTGGACCCGCTCGTCAGGCAGCTGCTCGATGCCGCGAGCCTGCCGTACGCCGCCGCAGGAAGGTACGCGCGCTATTTCGCGAGGGGGAAGCTGCGCTTCGACCCGGTGTTCGTCGCGCTGCTGCGCCGCGGGCTGTTTCCGGACGACGGCCGCTTGCTCGATGTCGGCTGCGGGCAGGGCTTGCTGCTCTCACTCCTCGTCGCGGCGAGACATCAGTACACCGCAGGCCGCTGGCCGCTAAACTGGCCCGCGCCGCCGCGACGCCTCGCGCTGCACGGTATCGATTCGCACGCCGGCCGGGTGCAGGCCGCGCGCCGAGCGCTCGGCGAAGCCGCGCAAGTAGAGCAGCGCGACCTGCGCAAGCATGATTTTCTTCGCCCCTGCTCCGTCGTCGTCATGATCGACGTGCTGCTTTTCCTCTCAGACGGCGAGCGGGAGCGTGTGATCTGGAAGGCCGCTGCAGCGCTTGAGCCCGGCGGGCTGTTGCTGCTGCGCGAAGCCGACGCGGGCGCAGGTCTTGCATTCCGGCTCACGCAGTGCAGCGCCTGGTTCGATGCGGCGACACGGAGCAGGTTCGGGGAGCGGATCTACGCCCGCAGCGCGGCGCAGTGGACGGCGGAACTCGCGAGGCAGGGTTTCGCCGTCGCAACGGAGCCGATGAGCCAGGGCACGCCTTTCGCCAACGTCTTGTTCGTGGCAAGGAAAGCCGCCGCACCGTCCGTGTGACTCCCTTGGGCGTGCTTACCGGCGCGGCCTGCCGCGTTGCTTGCTCGGCGCGTAGGGATTGCGCCCGGTGCGGAACTCGATCCGCATCGGCGTGCCCGTCAGGGCGAATTTTTCCCTGAAGAAACCCTCCAGATAGCGCTTGTAGGACTCCGGCACGCGGTCGAGCGCGTTGCCGTGAATGATGATGCGCGGCGGGTTGATGCCGCCCTGGTGCGCATAGCGCAGCTTGGGGCGTACCAGCCCCGTCCGGGGCGGCGCCTGACGCTCGACCGCGGCCATCATGGCGCGCGTGAGCTTGGGCGTGGAAAGCCGCGCCATCGCCGCGGCGTGCGCAGCACCCACCGAGCGCATGAGCGCGCCAAGTCCCTTACCCTCCTTCGCCGACACGAACTGCGTGTCGGCAAAGCCGAGGAAGCCAAGCTTCCATCCGAGCTCCGACTTCATGCGCTCGCGCGCCTCCTTGTCGGCCGCGTCCCACTTGTTTACCGCCACGACTACGGCCCGGCCGCGTTCCAGCACGTAGCCGGCGACGTGCGCATCCTGCTCGGTGACGCCGGTGGAGGCATCGAGGAGCAGGATCGCGACATTCGCCGCCTCGATCGCCTGCAGCGCTTTCACGATCGAGAAGTATTCGACCGGCGCGCCGGTCTTGCCGCGCCGACGCAGCCCGGCGGTGTCGATGAGCGTGTAGCGCCGGCCGCCGCGCTCAAACGGCACCTCGATCGGGTCGCGCGTGGTGCCGGGCTCGCCGAACGCGATCACGCGCTCCTCGCCGACCAGCGCGTTCACCAGCGTCGACTTGCCGACGTTCGGCCGCCCGACGACCGCGATGCGGGGGTGCTTCTCGAGATCTTCATCTTGATCTTCTTTGCCGGGGACTTTCGACAGCACTTCGTCCATGAGCTCGCGCACGCCTTCGCCGTGCGCGGCGGAGATCGCGGCGGGCGGCCCCAGGCCGAGCTCGTGGAACTCCGCGACCGCGATGTCGCGCTGGAATCCCTCGGTCTTGTTCACCGCGAGAAACACCGGCGTCTTCAGCCGGCGCAACTTTTGCGCGATCTCGCGGTCCGCGGGCGCAAGCCCGCTGCGGCCATCGACGACGAAGACGATGGCATCGGCCTCCACCATGGCCTGCTCGGCCTGCCGCGCCATTTCCACGAAGATGCCTTCCTCGGCGCGCGGCTCCAGGCCGCCGGTGTCGATGGCGATAAACGCGCGCCCTCCCAGGCGCCCTTCGCCGTAGTGGCGGTCGCGCGTGACGCCCGGCACATCGTGCACGATCGCATCGCGCGAGCGGGTCAGGCGGTTAAAGAGGGTCGACTTGCCGACGTTTGGCCGGCCGACGAGGGCAACGAACGGCGGACCGACCCCCGGCTTCACGGGGCGAGCGCAAAGACGCCGCCGTCTTCGGTCTGCACCAGCAGCCCCGCTCCGAGGGCGACCGGCGCGGCGCGCACCGCGCCGCCGCCGGTCTCGCGGCGCGCAACGAACGCGCCGTCTTCGCGCGCGAGGAAATGGACGTAGCCCTCGAAATCCCCCACCGCGACGCTTTCGCCGCCGGCGAGCGGAGTCGAGAGCTGGCGGTGCGCAAGCTTGTCCTGCTTCCACACCGACTGTCCGTTGCTGCGGTCGAGCGCGTGCACCGCGCCAAGCTCGTCGGCGACGAACGCATAGCGCGCGTCGAGGCTTACGCCGGAAAGCGAGGCCAGCTCCCGCCCCCAGAGCTGCCTGCCGGTCGCCGCATCGAAGCAGGCAACCCGGCTGCGGTACGCCGCAGCGCAGACCTCGCGTCCCTGCACCGCCGGCGCGCCCATCACGTCGGCGACGCGCTCGAGCTCGGTCGCGCCTTTTGGCAACGCGACCGTAGCCTCCCAGCGCAGCGCCCCGGTCTCGAGCGTCAACGCGGCAAGCTTGCCTCCGGGAAAGCCGGCGAACGCCAGCCCACCCGCGACCGTGATGCCGGCCGGGGCGCGCAAGAGCAGGCTTGAAGCCGCCCTCTGGTAGACCCAGCGCCGCTTGCCGTCGTCCGCGCCGAAGGCGAACACCCGATTGTCGACGCTGCGGACCAGCACCAGCCCGCCGCCCACCGCCGGCGGCGCGAGCACCTCGCTCGAGACGCGCGAGCGCCAGCGCACCTTGCCGTCGGTTGCCTCGAGCACCACAACCTCGCCCTCCTCGCTCGCGACGGCGACTGTGCGCTCGTCGGCGCCGACGCCGCCTGAGAGAGGGAGGTCGAGCCCGGCTCGCCAGCGCCGCTCGCCGGTCTTCTGGTCAAGCCGGGCCACCGTGCCATCGCGCGCGGCTGCGTACACCGAGTCGCCAGCGAGCGCGGGCTGGAAAGTGAAGCGCTGCGCGGTTCCGACGTTGGTCGACCAGAGCGTGCGCACCCGCTTCGCGTTGTCGAGCCGCGGCACCTCGGCCGGCTTCGGCCCGGAGGGGCCAGAGCAGGCGGCGAGCGCGGCAGCAAGGGCTGCGCAGACGGACCGCGACCTCATCGTCAGCTCCCGAGCGCCTCGAGCCGCATGCGCACGCTCTCGCGGAAGGCGCTTTGCTCCTTGACGGCGCTGTCGAGCGCGAGCTGGTAGGCGGCGCGCGCCTCGGCGCGCTGGTCCTTGGCGACGAGAGTGTCGCCGCGCAGGGCGGCGTACTGCGACACGTACGCCGCGCCGTGCTTGGCGTCGAGCAGCTTCAGCGCCTCGTCGGGCGCCTTCTCGTCGAGAAGAATCGCGGCGAGCCGCAGCCGCGCGATGTCGCGGAAATCGTCCGACCGCGCGCGCTCGATCGCCCACTCGAGCTGCGCCTTGGCGGCCTTGAGATCGCCGCGGTCGAAATGAAATCGCGCCGCCACCAGGGCTCCCATCGAGGCGTAGAGCGTGCGCGGGTAGCTCTCGAGCAGCGTTCCGGCGGAATCACGCAGCGCCTTGGCGTCGCCCGCTTGCGCCGCCTTCGCGAGCCCGTCGAACACTGCGGCCGCCTGCGCCGCCTGGCTCGCTGCATACCAGCGCCAGCCCTGCCAGCCGGCGAATGCGACCGCGGCGGCGAGCACCGCGGAGACGATGAGGTTGCCGTGCTGGCGCCACCACGCTTTAAGCTCGGCAACCTGTTCCTGCTCTTCGAGGTCGAGGGGCATCAGGATCTCAATGTCGTTTGCACCGACGACACGATCTGGCTGAAGGCGACGTCCGTGGCTGACTTGGTGGAAAGATTTTTGAGCTGGACCATATCTCTGGAGAACTCATTGTCGCCCGCGATGATGGCGACGCGGAAGCCCTTGCGGTCCGCATAGGTGAGCTGATTCCCGAGTTTCGCGGGCTCAAGGTATACCTCGGTGTTGACCCCGGCGGCCCGAAGCTGAGCCGCGATCGCCAGATACTTCTCCAGGTAGCGCGCGTCCATCGTGGTCACCAGCACTTCGGCAGGCGTGCGCGCGAGCGGGCGGAGCAGCCCCGCTTCCTTCAACTTGGAGAAAAGGCGCGTGAGCCCGATCGAAATCCCGACTCCGGGAAGCCGCGTGTCGGTGAAGTAGCTCGCGAGGTCGTCGTAGCGCCCCCCCGAGCAGATGCTGCCGAGTTCAGGGTACGCGGCAAGCGTGGTCTCGTAGATAGTCCCGGTGTAGTAGTCGAGGCCGCGCACGACGCCGAGGTCGACGGTGAAGGCCGAATCCGGAACGCCGAACTGCCGGATCGCCTCGACGATCTGGCGCAGCTCCTGGAGCCCTTGCGCGCAGCTCTTCATTCCCTGAAGCAGCGAAAGGCTTTCGTCGGTGCTCCGGCGGCCCGAGATCAAGCCAAAGAGCTGCTCGGCGCCGGCGCGCGAGAGCCCGTCGCGCTCGAGGTCCTCTCGGATCTTGGCGCCCTCTTCCTTTTCGATCTTGTCGAGCGTGCGCAGCACCGAGGCCGCGCGCTCCTCTGCGACCCGAAACTCGTGCAGCAGCCCCTTCAGCACCTTGCGGTTGCTGATGCGGATCGTGAACTCGCCGATCGCCATTTCCGTGAATACGCTATGGATCACGCTCGGGATCTCGGCCTCGGCGAGATACGAGAGCTTCTCGCGGTTGATCACGTCGATGTCGCATTGGTAGAACTCGCGAAAACGGCCCTTGCGCGCCTGCGGCGTCTCGCCGCGCCATACCCGCTGGATCTGGTAGCGGCGGAACGGGAACGCGAGCTCGCGCTCGCGCATCGCCACGTAGCGCGCGAGCGGCACCGTAAGGTCGAAGCGCAGCGCGCCCTTGGTCGCGGCCTCATCCTCGTCCGCGTCGGCGAGCCGTGTGAGGGCGTAGATCTCTTTTTCGACGCCGCCCTTGGAGGTCAGCACCTCGCGCCGCTCGGCCGACGGAGTCTCGATCGGCAGAAAACCGTAGAGCTCGAAGTTTCGCCGGATGATGTCGAGCAGCCGGTTGAACTGCAGCTGGTCCTGAGGGAGGTACTCCTGGTCGAAGCCCCGCAGCAGGGAGGGTTTCACTTTCTGCACGTCAGAGCGCTTTGTATCTTTGCTTGACGTAGCCTTCGACAATGGCCTGGAACTCCTGCGCGATGCGGGGACCTTTCAGCGTCACCGTCTTCTTGCCGTCGACGTAGACCGGAGCAACCGGAACCTCACCGGTGCCGGGCAGGCTGATGCCGATGTCGGCGTGCTTGGATTCGCCCGGACCGTTCACCACGCAGCCCATCACCGCGACTCGCATCGCTTCCACCCCCGGGTATCGGGTCTTCCAGACCGGCATTTGGGCGCGCAGATATTTTTCGATGTCTTGCGCGAGCTCCTGGAAAACCGTGCTCGTGGTTCGTCCGCAGCCCGGGCACGCGCTCACCATGGGGGAGAAGGAGCGCAGGCCCATCGTCTGCAGGATCTCCTGCGCCACCTGCACTTCGCGGGTGCGGTCCCCGCCCGGCTCGGGCGTGAGTGAGATGCGGATGGTGTCGCCGATGCCTTCCTGCAGCAGCACGGCAAGCGCAGCCGTCGAGGCAACGATGCCCTTCGAGCCCATGCCGGCCTCGGTGAGGCCGAGATGCAGCGCGTACTCGCAGCGCGCGGCGAGCGCGCGGTAGACCGCGATCAGGTCCTGAACCTGGCTCATCTTGCACGAGATGACGATGCGGTCCGCCGGCAGCCCCCACGCTTCGGCCTGCCTCGCCGAGTCGAGCGCGGAGCGGATAACGGCTTCCTTCATCACCTCGCCGGCCTCCAGTGGATCTTCTCTTCTTGCGTTGTCGTCCATGAGCTGCGCCAGGAGCTCCTGGTCGAGGCTTCCCCAGTTCACGCCGATGCGCACCGGCTTGCCGTAGCGGATCGCGCACTCGATCAGCGTGGCGAACTGCTCATCGCGCTTCGCCCCCTTGCCGACGTTGCCCGGGTTGATGCGGTACTTGGCGAGCGCGCGCGCACAGTCGGGATACTGCGTGAGCAGCCTATGGCCGTTGTAGTGGAAATCGCCGATCAGCGGCACCGCGCAGCCGGCCGAGTCGAGCCGTTCGCGGATCTCGGCGACGCGCGCCGCCGCCTGCGGCGTGTTCACCGTGACTCGCACCAGCTCGGAGCCGGCGCGGGCGAGCGCCTCGATCTGGCGCGCCGTCGCGGCTGCGTCCTCCGTGTCGGTGTTGGTCATGGACTGCACGACGATCGGCGCGCCGCCGCCGATACGCACGTCGCCGACGGCAACCCGCCGGGATATTCGTCGTTGCATGAGTTTCAGGGAAGCTTGAAGCGCGCCACGTCGTCCCGCGTATGCTTTGAGAGATCGACCGGCTTGTTGCCGTAGATAACGCTGACCTGGGAGGCGTTGCCGATGACGAGGCTGTACGGCGGCTTGCCGTGCACCACGCGCTCGCTTCCTGCGGGGTTGAGCGAGGAGACGAGCATCCGGTCGGCGGAATCCTTGATCTCGATCCACGCCTCGCCCTCGGTACGCACGACCAGGCGATTTCCCGCGACGCGCGCGGCCGGCGGTGCGGCGGGGACCGTCTTCTCAGCGGCGATGATCTCTTCCTGCACAACCGGTCGAACCGGGGCCGGCGGCTCGACCTGCGCCGGTGCCGCGACCGCCGCGGCTGCGGCGCGTACCGTCGGCTCGGGCGACGCGGGCTGCGCGCTCGCCAAGACCGTGACCCTCGTCGCCGGCGCGGTGTGCTCTTCGTGCCACTGGTAGGCGACCCCGCCCACGAGGAGCAGCACGCCGAAAGACACGGCGACGTAGATGAGCGATGAGCGCCGCGCGGTGTCGGAGAACGGGACCGCCTGCTCGTAGCGCGCAGCGAGGCGGCTCGCGTCGGGCGCCTCGCAGCGGCCGGCGACGCGCTGGACGAGCGGCTCGGGATCGAGCTTCAGGAGGCGCGCGTAGCTGCGCACCATGCCGCGGGTGAAAGCGGCGCCGGGAAGCGCTTCGAACTGCTCCTGCTCGAGCGCCTCGAGCTGGCGCGAGGCGAACTTGAGCTGCTGCGCGATGTCCGCGAGGGCGAGCCCGCGTGCCTCGCGCGCCGCGGCGAGCTCCTGCCCGACGCCGGTGATTTCAGTCATACAGGCCCCGCTGCAGCGCTTGATGCTCCGGCGAGGCCGGATAGCGCCGGCGCAGCTGGTTGGCATAGGCCTGTTCCTGCAGGCGTTCGCCCAGGCGGCGCTCGATGCGCACTGCGAGCCAGAGCGACTCGGCGCTCGGCGTCACGAGCTTGTTGTAGCGCGTAACGAGCTTGCGCGCCTCGCCGATGTTGCCCTGCTTGTAGCGAATCTGGCCGAGCTGCAGCAGCGACGAGGGATCGTCGGGCTCGAGCTTGAGCGCGCGTTCGAAGTACGCCTCTGCCTCCTTGAATTGGTTGATCTTCATCGTGCACACGCCCGCCGCCGCGTACGAGCGCCATGGCGAGGGGTAAAGCGGGTTGCGCACGGCGTGCTCGAAATGCTTGATCGACGTTTCCTCGCGGCCCGTCTGGCAGAGGAACCAGCCGTAGTTATGGTTGATGTCAGGGTCGTTCGGCGCGAGGCGCAACGCACGCTCGAAGCTCTCCCCCGCCTTCGCGGTCTCGTTGAGCCGCATGTACACCAGCCCGTACATGCCGTGTGCAGGGCCGTAATTGGAGTCGGCCACCGTCGCTGCGCGCAGCTCGTCCAGCGCCACCGCCATGTTGCCATTGCTGTAATAAAGCGAAGCGAGCTCAGTATGCAAGCGCGCGCGGTTGCGCTTGTCGCCCGCCTCGCCTGTCAGGGTCCCGGTTTCGTGCAGTGGATCCGGGGTCTGTGCGGCACAGCCGGCGACAAGCACGATCAGGATGGGTGCCCAGCGCTTCATACCCGAGCCTCCTTCAGCACGACGGTGCGGCGCGTGCGGTCGGCGACGTCGCCGGCGAGCTGGCCGCAGGCCGCGGCGATGTCGTCGCCGCGCGTCTTGCGCGTCGTCACGGTAAGCCCAGCGCGCTGCAGCACCTCGCCGAAGCGCCGGATGCGCTCGGGCGAGGAGCGCCTGAAGCCGGAATTGGGAAACGGGTTAAACGGGATGAGGTTGAACTTGGAGCGTACCCTGGCCGCAAGCGCGATCAGCTCGCGCGCCTGGTCGTCGGCGTCGTTCACGCCTTCGAGCATTACGTACTCGAAGGTGATGAAATCGCGCGGCGCCTTCTCGAGATAGCGGTTGCACGCGGCGATGAGCTCGCGGAGCGGGTACTTCCGGTTTACCGGTACCAGCCGATCGCGCAGCGCGTCGTTGGAAGCGTGCAAAGATACGGCAAGCGCCACCGGGCATTCTTCGCGCAGGCGATCGATGCCGGGAACTACACCCGCCGTCGACACGGTGACCCGCCGGCGGGAAAGCCCGTAGGCGTTGTCCTCGAGCATGAGCCGCAGCGCCGGGACGACGTTGTCGAGGTTGAGGAGCGGCTCGCCCATGCCCATCATGACCACATTCGTGACCGGTCTTTCCCCTTCCAGCAGCCGGTTGGCGAGCCACAGCTGGCCGACGATCTCGGCCGTGGTGAGGTTGCGGTTGAATCCCTGCTTGCCGGTCGAGCAGAAGGCGCAGTCGAGCACGCAGCCCGCCTGGCTCGAAACGCAAAGGGTGCCGCGCCTGGCCTCCGGAATGAACACGGCCTCGACCGCGTTCGCGCCGTCGACCTTGAGCAGCCATTTTCGCGTACCGTCCGCGGCCACCGTATCGCCGACGATGCGGGGCGGCTCGACGCTGGCGTCCGCCGCGAGCTTTTCGCGCAGCTCGCGCGCGAGGTCGGTCATGCGGTCAAAGTCGGCTTCCCCGCGTTGGTGCACCCAGCGCAAGACCTGACGCGCCCGGAATGATTTTTCGTTCTGGAGAAACCGCTCCAGGCCGGCAGCGTCCAGACCGAGGAGATTCTGCTTCATCGCGAGTAAACCTCGCTCAGCGCGAAGAAGTACGCGATTTCATTGCGCGCGGTTTCCGGCGCGTCCGAGCCGTGCACCGCATTGGCATCGATGGATGCGGCGAAATCGGCACGAATTGTGCCTTCGGCGGCTTTTTGCGGATCGGTCGCGCCCATCAACTCGCGGTTGCGCGCAATGGCATTCTCGCCTTCAAGCACCTGCACCACCACTGGGCCCGAGGTCATGAACTCCACCAGCGCGGCGAAGAACGGCCGTCCGCGGTGCACGGCGTAGAAGCCCTCCGCCTCGGCGCGCGAAAGATGCATCATGCGCGCCGCCACGATGCGCAAGCCTGCGGCTTCGAAGCGCGCGAGGATCTGCCCAATCACGTTCTTCTTAACTGCGTCCGGCTTGATGATCGAGAGCGTTTGCTCCGCCGCCATTGACGACATTCTCCTTGGTAAATCAAGAAATTAAGCGGTCATTTTACGCGATTCCCGCAATTCCGATGGAGCGCGTCACTTGGCGATCCACTCCGGCACGATACCGCGCTCTCCTGCCGAAGCCTGGTAGCGCGCGTCGATCCCCAGGCCGGGCACCCAGACCAGATCTTCGCCGCGGAAAAGCAGCGGCAGGCGGTCGCGCTCCCAGGATGGCACGCCCGCTTCCTGGAAGAGCTTCTTCAGCGTGCGCCGCGGCCGCCGCAGATCGGGCTGGAGGCGCTCGCCACCCCCGCGCAGCCGCACCCGCAGCGGCTTCGCGTTTGCCGCGATGCCCTTGCCACGCGCGCGCCGGAAGCGCAGCTCGCCACCGAGCTCCGGGATCGCAAGCTTTCGCTCGCCGCGCCATGCGATCGGCACGAACGCTGCCGTGCGCCTGTCCTCGATGATCGTGCCCCGGTAAAGCCGCAGACGAGCACCGTCGTGCTCGATCAGCATGCGGGCTCCACCGGAGGTCAGCTGCTTGAGCATCTCGATGAGCTTCGCCTCGCTCGGCGCACGCAGTCCTTTCGTCCTCAGGTAAGCCCTGAGCAGTTCCTGCGCCCGCGCGTCCTTGCGGGAGAAATGCCGCGCCGCCCGCGCGAGGCTCTGCCGCCATTGTGGAAATCGCTGCTGGAGAAGAGGACCGACCCGCCGCCGGACAAAGTTTCTCGTCAGCGACTCGTCCGCGTTGCTTTCGTCCTCGATCCACTCGAGCCCATGGCTGCGCGCGTAGGCGACGATCGCGTCGCGCGGCACGTCGAGCAATGGCCGCAGCAGGGTCTTCTGATGAAACTTCGACTTCGGCAGCATGCCCGCCGCCCCGCGCCTCCCCGCCCCGCGCAGCAGGTTCATGAGCACCGTCTCGGCCTGGTCATCCAGATTGTGCGCGAGCGCCAATACCGGGGCCGCAACCTGGCTGAAGACTTCGTAGCGAGCGGCCCGGGCCGCCGCTTCCAGGCCCTCGCCTCGCTTCAGTACTTTCACCTTCCGCACGGTGAGGGGCACACCGAGCCGTTTGCACACGCGCCGGCAGAATGCCGCCCACGCGTCCGCATTCGGGCTCAGGCCGTGATTGACGTGAATGGCTTCCACGCAGAAGCGCTGCGCAGCGGCGCGTTCCTTCAGCATGTGAAGCAGGACCACGGAATCGACACCGCCCGACAGCCCGACGGCGAGGCGCGCGCTACCGCTCCGTCGCTTCCTTGAACTTGCCATAGGCCATCAGGCGCTCGAGCCGGATCTCGACGAGCTCTTTCGGCTTCTTGTCATGCAGCTGCTTGAGCGCCTCGGCCAGCGCCTTCTTCAGCGCCTGCGCCGTCGCCTGCGGGTCCCGGTGCGCGCCGCCGAGCGGCTCGGGAACGATCTTGTCCACGAGGCCGAGCGTCTTGAGACGGCTTGCCGTGATGCCGAGCGCCTCTGCGGCATCGGGGGCCATGTCGGCGCTGCGCCAGAGGATCGAGGCGCAGCCCTCGGGCGAGATCACCGAGTAGGTGGCGTACTGCATCATCAAGATCACGTCGCCGACGGCGATGGCGAGCGCGCCGCCCGAGCCGCCCTCGCCGATGATGGTCACGATGACCGGCGTGCGCAGGCGCGCCATCTCGAACAGGTTCCTGCCGATCGCTTCGGATTGGCCGCGCTCCTCGGCGTCGATCCCGGGATAGGCGCCCGGCGTGTCGACGAAAGTGAACACCGGCAGGCTGAACTTCTCCGCGAGCTTCATGAGGCGCAGCGCCTTGCGGTAGCCCTCGGGCTTGGGCATGCCGAAGTTGCGCGCGATCTTCTCCTTGGTGTCGCGTCCTTTCTGATGGCCGAGCACGAGGCACGGTGCCCCGTTGAAGCGCGCGAGGCCGCCGACGATCGAGGCATCGTCGGAAAACGTGCGGTCGCCATGCAGCTCCTCGAAGTGCGTGAACAGCGCCTGGATGTAGTCGAGCGTGAACGGCCGCTGCGGGTGGCGCGCCACCTGCGCCACCTGCCACGGCGTCAGCTTGCCGTAGATGTCCTTGGTGAGCGACTGGCTGCGCTTGGTGAGGCGCTGGATCTCTTCCGAGATGTCGACGGCCGAATCGTCCTGCACGAAGCGCAGCTCTTCGATGCGCGTCTCGAGCTCCGCGATCGGCTGCTCGAATTCGAGGAACGTGGTCTTCATCCCCGGCTCAGTATTCTACCGGCAGAGGATCGAGCGAGCGCCACAGATACCAGGTGGCCACCGAGCGCCACGGCCGCCAGCTTTCACCAAGCTTGCGCATGCGCGCCAGCGAGACCTTCCTCCCCTTGAAATAACTTACGCGTATGCCCTTCTGCAGCCCGAGATCGTCGAGCGGAAATACATCGGGCCGCAGCAGGTTGAAGATGAGAAACATCTCGGCGGTCCAGCGGCCTATGCCGCGCACCTCGACCAGCTCGGCAATGATCTCTTCGTCCGACATCTCGGGCCAGCGATGCACGTGGATGCGGCCGTCGGCGAAGTGCTGCGCGAGGTCGGCGATGTATTCGGTCTTGCGATCCGACAGCCCGCAAGCACGCAGCTTCTTTCTGTCCTGGGCAATGACCGATTCCGGGGTGATCTTGTGATCAAGACAAATACAAATCCTGTCCCAGACGCTTTGCGCGGCCTTGACCGAGATCTGCTGCCCGCAGATCGCCCGCGCGAGGGTGAGAAACGGCTCCCCGCGGCGCATGAGGAAAACCTTCGGGCGCGAGCGGATGACCGTGGCCATCACCGGATCCCTTCTTGCCAGCGTACGCTTCGCGCGCTCCCAGTATTCAGGCTTCATTGAGCGGCAGGTTGGTCAACAGGTTCTGCGGCTTCATCTTCACTACCCCGCCTTCGCACGAGAGCGCGAGATAGACGGTCCTGCCGCGGACTTCGGCGCGCATCGCGCTCTCCTCCTCGAAATCGAGCGCGAACACCGCGAGCAGATTGCGCATCCGCCCTGGCTCGATCTCGCCTCCGCTCCAGAGCTCGTTCAAGATCGCGGTGGACTCGGCGTCGAGCCCTACGTGCCATGCCCAGCGCGGCTCGTCGATCTTCCTCAGCGGCTTGATGGAAACGCGCAGCGCAAGGAAATGCGCGATCCACATTTCCATTACGCGGCAGAGCGCATCGAGGGCCGGCCGACCGTAGGTCAGGCTGATAACCGTATCGTGGCGCGACTCGCGCTCCCAATAGATCGCCGCGTTGGCGCGGTCGAGCACGTCGAGGTCCACCTTGGCCAGGTCACTCTGCGCCTCGACGATAAGCCGTCCGATCGATCCGTAGCGGTTGCCGCTCGCGTGCATCTCGACCGTTTCAAGGTCCGCGAGCAGCACGTGGCGGTCCTTTATCGTTGCCTTCTGCTCGCGGAAAAAAAGCTCCGCCGCGCGCAGCCGCAGCGGATCGTCGCAGCCGTCGAGGATGTTGCGCAGAATCACGTGCGCGAGCTGATCGACGAACATGGGAGGCACGTCAATCGGCGCCCTGAACAGGCTCATGTAGCAGCCTTCGAGCGTACCGGTGTCGAGCAGCTTCTGCCGAAAGCGCAGGAGGATGCGGTAGTTATCCCGCGCGTCGGCGTCCTCGAGCGCCTCAACTTCTCCCTCGACGATGCTCCTTGTGGGATTGTCCATCAGCGACGCATGCAGGCGCCGCTCGGCCTCGCCCGACTCTTCGACCGGGTGAAGCTCCGGGCGCAGATAGTACGCGCGCAGGAAGTCGTCGGTGACCCGAAGTCTTCCGGCCGGGTCGCGTTCTACGAGACGAAAGCCGCTATTGCGCCAGAACTCAGGCAGGTGCGAGGACCAGGCGCGAGTGCGACGCCACGTGCTGCTTCAAGAACTCCATCTGGTCGGCGAGGATGCGCCGGTTGGTGAGAATCAGGTACTCGGCCTTGTTCGGCACGTACGGCGCATAAAGAAGCTCGAGTCCGCATTCCTGCGGCAGGCGGTTGCGCTTGTGGCCGTTACAGTGCCGGCAGCTCGTCACCACGTTCATCCAGGTGTCGCGGCCGCCACGCGACAGCGGCGTGATGTGGTCGCGGGTCAGGCGGAAATAGCTGAACTCGCCGCCGCAGTAGGCGCACGTGTGGCGGTCGCGCCGGAAGAGCTCGCGGTTGTTGAGTGGCGGCACCTGGTGGAAACCCCGGGCTGCAAGCGCCTTGCCTTTGATCGCGACGATCGAGTGGGCGGTAATGCTCGAGCGCTCGCCGGTGCGACGGCAAATGCCACCGTAGTAAGTGAACTTCTCTTCGCCGAGCGTCCACGCCACCAGGTCCTTGGCGTAGTAAAAGCAGGCCTGCTGCCAGCTGATCCAGCGGTGCGGGACGCCGTGGGCGTCCAGAGAGAGGATGAGCGGCTTATCCATGGGGCGAGGGACTCATTCGCCCGCGGATTCTGCTTCGCTATCCCCAAAAAAACAAGGGGCTGCGAATGGAAGCTCTACCGCGCTACGGCTTGTCGACGGCCTGCTTGAACCCCTGGCCCGCAGCGAACGCGGGGAGCGTCTTGGCGTGGATCTTGATCTCCTTGCCGTTCACGGGGCTGCGCCCGGCGCGCGCCTTGCGGGTGCGCGGCAAGAAGGTGCCGAACCCGACCACGGTCACGCGCTTGCCTTTGGCCACGTTCGCCACGATCGCGTCGAAGACCGCGTTCACCGCTTCGGATGCCGCCACCCTGCTGAGGTTTCCCGCTTTTGCCGCAACCTGGACGAGATCCGACTTGGTGACCACGTGTGGCATGCGCTCTCCCCTTTGCCGCGACAATGCATCGTATCCAAACTGAAATCGAAACACAACGCGCTGGGTGATATTGCACACGCGCTGAAGCAAACATTTATGATTAGGGCACCTCGAGGAGGAGGATACGCAATGATCAGACCATTGATGATGGCGCTCGCCTTCGCAGCCGCGGTCTCCGTCCCGGCGCAGGCGCAGACCACGCTCACGTATTCTTCGTGGGTTTCGCCGCAGCACCACCTCAGCGTATGGCAGGCGAACTGGACCGTCGAGGTCGCGAAGGCAACCGGTGGGCGCG
>DASTPE010000140.1:0-23073 GCA_035762345.1 Burkholderiales bacterium | reverse complement strand
CCTGAAGGAGATGGTGCCGGAGCTGCGCCGTATCGTAACGTTCTACAGACCTGAGAGCCCTGCAACGGCGGTCGCGATGAAGGCTATTCGTGAAGCAGCTCGCGACTCGCAGGTGGACCTTCTCGAGCGGCCATTCACCTCCGTGGATGAGTTACGCAGCGGTTTGTTGGCGTTGCGTGCGGGCGAAGCGCAGGCTTTCTATTCCGTGGACGCGGTGGTAATTAGCCAAGCCCAGCTGGTGGTTGACATCGCCAATGGAAGAAAACTGGCGACGATTTTCTCGGACAGGGACACCGCTAGCAAAGGCGCTCTCGCCACCTATGGCACAAGCTATTACGCCGTAGGTCGGCTGGCAGCCGGCAAAGTGGCGCGCATACTTCAGGGTGCGAATCCGGGAGACCTTCCCGTGGAGCAACTGGACCGGTTGTATCTTGTAATCAATCTCAAGACCGCCAAGGCTCTTGGTCTTATCATCCCGCAATCGTTGCTCGCTAGGGCGGATGAGGTGATCCAGTGAATCAGGCCGAGAAGGCTGCTCGCTTCCGCCGCTTGCATGAAGGATGCTTTGTGATCGCCAACGCCTGGGACGCGGGCTCGGCGCGCATCCTCGCCGGCCTGGGTTTTCAGGCGCTCGCCACCTCGAGTGGCGCGCACGCGGGCACGCTCGGGCGCCGCGACGGGCAGGTAACGCGCGACGAGGCGCTCGCGCATGCGCGCGCGATCGTCGAGGCGACCGACCTGCCGGTGTCGGCCGATTTCGAAAACTGCTTCGCCGACGAACCGTCGCCAGCCTCGGAGACCATTCGCCTCGCTGCCGACGTCGGGTTGGCCGGCTGCTCCATCGAGGACGCTACGCGGGACAGGGTGTACGACTTCGATCACGCCGTCGCGCGTGTTGCGGCTGCAGCCGAAGCGGCGAGTTCGATGTCGTTTCCTGTCATGCTGACAGCGCGCGCAGAGAATTTCGTGCGCGGCAGGCCGGATCTCGACGACACCATCAAGCGCCTGCAGGCGTTCGAAAAGGCGGGCGCCGATGTACTTATGGCGCCGGGGCTTCCCGACCTCGAATCGGTGCGTAAGGTTTGTAACGCGCTGTCGAAGCCGTTCAATTTCATGGCGGGCATCAAGGGCAAGTCCTTCAGCGTCGCCGAGCTCCAGTCGGCGGGTGTGCGCCGCATCAGTCTGGCGACTTCGCTCTGGCGCGCGGCGATGAGCAGCCTAGTGGACGCCGCTCGTGAAGTGAAGGACAAAGGCACCTTTGGTTACGTTGAGCGTTCGCTCGCGACAGCCGAAATAGTGAAACTGATGGAGAAGTGACGCCGAACGATTGCCGGGGAACGCGGTCCAGAGCCTACTGGAGGTGCCGTGCAACCCTATTCGATGCAGCAGCCGAAGCCCCGCGGGGCGCAGCGGGAAGACTACCGGAAGATTCGCGAAACGTCGGTGGCGCTCGTCGCGCCTCTTTCGCCAGAGGACTGTGCCATTCAGTCGATGCCGGACGCCAGTCCGGCGAAATGGCATCTCGCGCACACCACCTGGTTTTTCGAGACCTTCGTGCTTCGGCCGCACATGCCGGGTTACCGGGTGTTCGAACCGGCTTACGACTACCTCTTCAATTCCTATTACAACGGCATCGGCGAGCGGCACCCGCGCCCCGAGCGCGGCATGCTGTCGCGCCCGTCGCTGGAGGAGGTGCTCGCTTATCGCCGGCACGTGGATGAAGTAATTCTCGAAAGCAACAACCTTCCCGTTGAGGCGTTGGCGCTCATCGAGCTCGGCCTGCATCACGAGCAGCAGCACCAGGAGCTGATCCTCACCGACGTGAAGCACCTGCTGTCGCGCAACCCTCTCAAGCCCGGCTACCAGAGGAACTGGCCACTCACGCCGATCCGCGCGCGCGAGCCGCGCTGGATCGAATTCCCTGGCGGGCTGTACGACATCGGCCAAGCCGGGCCCGGTTTCGCGTTCGACAATGAGACGCCGCGTCATCGGGTCTGGCTCGAGGACTTCGAGATGGCCTCGCACCCCGTCACCCACGGCGACTTCATGAGCTTCATCGACGACGGCGGCTATCGGCGGCCCGAGCTGTGGCTTTCCACCGGGTGGGATGTGGTCCAGGCTCGCGGCTGGGAAGCGCCCGAGTACTGGACACGCCGCGACGGCGGCTGGCACACCTTCACGCTGCACGGGGAAGTACCGGTCGACCCGAACACGCCGATCTGCCATGTGAGCTTCTTCGAGGCGGAAGCTTTCGCGCGCTGGGCGAATGCGCGCCTTCCGACAGAAGCGGAATGGGAGGTCGCCGCGCGCGGCTTGCGCATCGAAGGGAACTTCATGGAGAGCGGCGCGCTGCATCCCCTCGCGCTGCGAGACGAGGTGGACGATGGAGCGCTCGCGCAAGCCTTCGGCGACGTGTGGGAATGGACGCGCAGCGACTATGCGCCGTATCCCGGCTTCCAGACCGCGCCCGGCGCGGTCGGCGAGTACAACGGCAAGTTCATGAGCGGGCAGTACGTGCTGCGCGGCGGCTCGTGCGCCACGCCGGCAAGCCACATCCGGCTGACCTACCGCAACTTCTTTCCGCCCGAGGCGCGCTGGCAGTTCTCCGGCCTGCGGCTGGCGCGGTAAGAAGTCCTAATCTACTTTCGCTCCGACTTCGCGCACGACCCTGCCCCACTTCGCGAGCTCGCTCCTGACATAGGCCGCGGTCTCGACGAGCGGTGCCGCGGTGACGTCGAACGCGAGCGCGTCGAGCCGCTCCTTGACCTGTGGATCGCGCGCCACCTTCAGCAGCGCGTCGTTCAGCTTTTGCGCGACCTGCGCCGGGGTGCCGGCGGGGACGAAGAACCCGACCCACGTGTAGTCCTCCATCCCCGGGAACCCAAGCTCGCCGAGCGTCGGCACGTCGGGCAGCGTCGCTAGCCGCTGCGCCGACGACACGGCGAGCGCCCGCAGTTTTCCGGCTTTGATGTGTGGCAGCGGCGCCGAGCCTGCGATCGAGCCGATCGGCGGTTGTCCGCTCAGGACCGCCGCGGCAGCCGGTCCGCCACCCTTGAACGGAATATGGGTGATGTCGACCTTGGCGCGAATCTTGAACAGGTTCTCGCCCGTGAGATGCGGCGTCGTGCCGTTGCCCGCAGAAGCGAATGCGAGCTTCTCGGTGCGCGCACGCTCGAGTAGCTCGGCGAGCGTCTTCGCGGGGAAATCGGCGTGGACCACGATCAGGTTGGGTTGCGAAGCAACGATTGCGAGCGGGATGAAATCCTTCTCGCCGTCGTACCCGGCGTTTGGAATCAGCGTCGGATTGACCGCGTAAGCCGACGAGTGCGCGAGCACGGTATAGCCGTCCGGCGCGGCCTTCGCGACGCGCACCGCGGCGACGTTGCCGCCGGCGCCCACCACGTTCTCCACGACGATGCTCTGCCCGAGGAGCTCGCCCAGCTTGGGTCCCATGAGCCGCGCGATGATGTCCACCGGCCCGCCCGGCGGGAACGCGACTGCCACGCGAACAGGTTTGTTCGGATAAGGCTGCGCGAGCGCCGCCCCGGAGATCAAGAGCGCGATTAACAGGAGCCGTTTCATCCTCCCTCCTACTTGATCGCCACCGGATTCGTGGGTGAGCCTACCGCACCAGTGATGGGAAGGGCAGGGGCAACGAACAGAAACTCGTAGACCCCGTCGGCGGCGCAGTCCTCGGCCAGGTCTTTGACGTAGAAGATCTCGCCCATCGTCATGCCCATGATCGGGATGGTGATCCAGTGCCAGGGTTGATTGATTCCGGGCTCGGACTCGTTCGGTCGCACCTCGCAGCCCCAGGTGTCGGAAGCGAGCGCGGCGAGCTCGGTGCGCTGGATCCAATCGAGCGTCTCGAACGAAAAGCCCGGCGCGTCGCCGCCGGGATAGCCGTCCCAGCTGCCGGCGGCGAGCTTGGCCTCCATCTGCCCGGTTCGCACGACGACGAAGTCGCCGCGTCGCAGCTCGACTTTTTGAACCTGAGCTGTCTTGTCCAAATCCTTGCTGGTAATCGCATACCCGTCCGGCAACACGTCCATGCCAAGGGCGCGCGGTACGTCGAGGAACACGCCGCGGCCGACCATCTTGTTCTTGGTCTTCTCGATGCCGCATTTTTGCGCGCCGGCGGAGGTGACCTCGCGGCAATCGTAGCCGTTCCACATGTGGTTCTCATAGAACACGTGACCCAGGCCGTCCCACTGTGTGCCGCACTGCAGTGGCATCACCACCATGTCGTCGGCGGCACGGATGCCGCGCTTGTCGAGCACGCCCGCGTAGGCGTCGGTGCCGGTGCGCAGCATCGTGTGCAGCGGGTTAATGCGCCCGAGAGCGGGATACTTGCTCTTCGCACCCTGCGGGCCGTGGTTGTCGAAGTTGAGCGCGAGCGAGATCACCTTGCCTTTTTTCACCAGGCGCGCGGCGGCGACGATGTCCTCGGGCCGGGTGTGGTTCAGAGTGCCGATCTCGTCGTCGGGTCCCCAGCGGCCCCAGTTCCGGTACTTCTCGGCGGCTTTTCGCAGATCGTCTCGGGTAAGCTTGCGCTCGGTCATGGTCTGGCGCTCTTCGAGGGGGAGGCGGATAGCGTATCAGGCGGCGGCGATCGGCGCCGCCGCGCTCGTCGCCTGGTTCCTCGTCTCCAACACCATGGCGAACCTCGAAGAGCGTCGCATCGCGAGCGGCTTCGGCTTCCTCGGGCGCGAGGCGGGTTTCGAGATCGGTGAGTCGGCGTTTCTGCGCTACAGCGCTTCCGACAGCTATCTGCGCGCGCTCGTCGTGGGGCTGACCAACACACTGGCGGTCGCGCTGATCGGCATCGTCACCGCCACCGTGCTCGGCACGGCGATCGGGCTTTCGCGGCTGTCGAGGAACTTTCTGCTGAGAAACGTGGCCGCGGCGTACGTCGAGTTCATGCGCAACGTGCCGCTGCTGGTGCAGCTTTTTTTCTGGTACGCGGTGATCACCGAGGGACTGCCGGGCGCGCGCGAGGCGCTGTCGCCGCTGCCGGGCGTGTTTCTCTCGAACCGCGGGATTTTCTTTCCGACGTTCTCGGGAGTGCCCGAGCTGCAGGGATTCAATTTCGTCGGTGGCGCGACGCTCACGCCCGAGTTCGCCGCGCTGCTGATCGGGCTCGCAACCTATACCGCGGCGTTTATCGCGGAGATCGTGCGCGCGGGGATCCTGGCCGTGGACCGCGGCCAGGCCGAAGCGGCGCACGCGCTGGGTCTTTCGCGCGCGCAGGCCATGCGCCTGGTGATTCTGCCGCAGGCGCTGCGTGTCATCGTTCCCCCCATGACGAGCCAGTACCTGAACCTGACCAAGAACAGCTCGCTCGCGGTGGCGATCGGATATCCCGATCTCGTCTCGATCGCGAACACCGCGATGAACCAGACCGGCCAGGCCATCGAGGGCATCGCGATCATCATGGCGGTGTATCTGACGATCAGCCTGTCGATCTCGGCTTTCATGAACTGGTACAACGCACACGTAGCGTTCC
Source organism: Burkholderiales bacterium (assembly GCA_035762345.1). GTDB lineage: Bacteria > Pseudomonadota > Gammaproteobacteria > Burkholderiales > SG8-39 > SCGC-AG-212-J23. The sequence continues at coordinate 17,567 of DASTPE010000140.1, read as the reverse complement.
GATGAAGTGGCTTCGCGACAACCTGTTCGCCGGCGGGGTCAGTACGCTATTCACCGTGCTGGTGCTTGTCCTCTTTTTCAAGCTGGTTCCGCCTTTCATCGACTGGGCCTTCCTCGATGCGGTTTGGAAGCCCGACTCGAAGGCGTGCCGCGCGAGCGAGGGCGCGTGCTGGGGCTTCATCGCCGAGAAGCACCGTTTCATCCTGTTCGGCACCTATCCCTACGACCTGCACTGGCGGCCGGCGATCGCGACCGTGCTCCTCATCGGGCTGTGGATCTTCTCGGCGATCCGGCGGTTCTGGAAATCGTGGCTGACCCTCGTTTGGCTCGCCGGCCTGACGGTCATCGGAATCCTGATGTGGGGCGGGATACTGGGCATACCCTATGTGGAGAACGAGCGCTGGGGCGGGCTCATCCTGACGCTTCTCCTCACCACGTTCGGCGTGGCGTTCGCGTTTCCGCTGTCGATCCTGCTCGCGCTCGGACGCCGTTCCGACATGCCGGTCATCCGGGGGCTGTGCGTCGGCTACATCGAGCTGATCCGCGGCGTGCCGCTCATCTCGCTGCTTTTCATGGCCTCGGTGATGCTGCCGCTGTTCCTGCCGCACGGGGTGACGATCGACAAGCTGCTGCGCGCGCAGATCGCGATGATCATGTTCGCCGCCGCGTATCTCGCCGAGGTGGTGCGCGGCGGATTGCAAGCGATCCCGAAAGGGCAGTACGACGCGGCTCACGCCCTCGCGCTGCCGTACTGGCGCCGCACCTACCTCATCATCCTGCCGCAGGCGCTGCGCATCTCGGTGCCGCCGCTCATGAACACGTTCATCGCGTTCTTCAAGGACACTTCTCTCGTGCTGATCATCGGCCTGTTCGACCTGCTCTCGACGGTCAAGATCTCGCTCAACGAGCCGGCCTGGGCCGGGTTCGGCGTCGAGGCGTACCTGTTCGCTTCGATCGTGTATTTCGTGTTCTGCTATTCCATGTCTCGCTACAGCCGCCGCCTGGAGCAGCAGCGATGATCGAGATGATCAAGGTGAGCAAGTGGTTCGGGCTGTTCCAGGTGCTGAAGGACATCGACCTCGCGGTGGCACGCGGGCAGAAAGTCGTGGTGTGCGGACCGTCCGGCTCGGGCAAGTCCACGCTCATCCGCCTCGTCAACCGGCTCGAAGTGCACCAGGCAGGTCGCGTCATCGTCGACGGCGTCGAGCTCGACGACGACCCGAAAAAGACCGACCTCGTGCGGCGCGAGGTCGGCATGGTCTTCCAGAGCTTCAACCTGTTTCCGCATCTCACAGTGCTCGAGAACCTCACGCTCGCCCCGGTGTGGGTAAAGCACGTGCCGCGCAAGGAAGCCGAGGGCACCGCGATGCACTTCCTCGAGCGTGTGCGCATCCCAGAGCAGGCGGGCAAGTACCCGTCGCAGCTCTCCGGGGGTCAGCAGCAGCGCGTCGCGATCGCGCGCGCGCTCTGCATGCGGCCGAAGCTGATGCTGTTCGACGAGCCCACTTCTGCGCTCGACCCGGAGATGATCAAGGAAGTGCTCGACGTGATGGTCGAGCTCGCGCGCGAAGGCATGACCATGATGGTGGTCACTCACGAGATGGGCTTCGCCCGGACCGTAGCGGACCGCGTGGTGTTCATGGACGGCGGCCGCATCGTCGAGGCGGCGCCGCCGGCCGATTTCTTTAGCGCGCCAAAGACCGACCGGGCGAAGCTCTTTTTGAGCCAGGTGCTCGGGCACTAGGCGCCCAAACGGCGCTTAGCCCGGCGAAACGGGCACCCTGCCAGCGGCGGCGCCCGCGGAGTAAAGGACCATCTCGCCCGTCTCGGGCGACACGCCGGTGAGCGCGAAGATCGTTGATCCGTGCGTCACGAGCACGAGGTTTCCCCGACCTTGCCTGGCATCGATGAGTGCCGCGCGATTTGAACGCTTCTCCGATACGCCGGGCGTGCGCCCGGCCGGCTTCGGTGAGGTTGCGCTGCGTGCTGCAGTCGTCGAGCCGCATGCCGGGCGGGTCGCCCGCGCCCGGGGTCGTTAGGGTGTGCCGAATGAGGACGACCTGGCCGCCGGCTTCCAGCAGCGACCAAAGTTTTTCGTCGGCCGGCACCGGAGATGCCGAGAGCAGGGCGGCAAGCGCAAGCAGCAGCTTCGCCACGAGCTACTTACGTGACTCCCGTGCGATTTCGACTACGGCACGCAGCGCCTCGGTGTACGAGCGCCAGCCCAGACCCTCGACCGTGGCCTTGGCCGCCGACGAGATGATCGAATGATGGCGCCATTCCTCGCGCGCATGGCGGTTGGAAATGTGCACTTCGATGACCGGGAACGGCATGGTCTTGATCGCATCGTGCAGGGAAACGCCGAATTGCGTGAGGCCGGCGGGATTGAGAATCGCGCCCGAGGCGGAGTCGATGTGCTTGTGAAAGAAATCGACCAGCGCGCCTTCGTGGTTGGATTGAAAAATTTCGAGCTCGACGCCGAGCTCCTTCGCCAACTGCTCGAGCTTCTTGTTGATGTCGGCGAGCGTCATCGATCCGTAGATGTGCGGCTCGCGTCGACCGAGCAGATTAAGGTTTGGCCCGTGCAGCACGAGGATCTTCATCGGGTTTTCCAGTTCCTCTCAAGATTCTCAATCAGGGCCGGGCTGAGGTGGCAATCTGCCTGCTCGCGCGCGTAGATTGCCATGTAGCGGCGGAACATATCGAGCGGCTCTTCGCCGGCGCGGAACGCGCGCCGGTTGCCCGCGGCGCTGACCAGGCCCGAGGAGGTCAGCTTTTCCACCATCGAAGCAATGGCGTCGTCCATCCGGCTCGAAGGCACGATCTGGTCGCAGATCATCCGTCCCTCGGGGCTCGCGCACTCGATGCGCCGCTCGGCGAGAATCGCCTGGCGCGCGATGCGGTCGCCGACGAAGCGCGGCAGGCGCAGGTTGGCGGCGCCCGGGATGATGCCTTCCTTACGAGCGGGCAGCGTAAGGTACGCGTCCTGCGCAGCGATGATGTAGTCCATCGTGAGCAGGATCTGGCAGTGGCCGCCGATAGCGAAGCCCTCCACTGCCGCGATCCACAGTTTCTCCGTAGAGGACACTTCCGGCGATTCCGCAGGACAAGCAAGTCCTCGATACAGCTTGTTGACGAGGCCGAGGTCCCGAATCAGGTACCAGAGGTACCGAATCTTGCCTTCGTACAGGTGCGTAAGGTTGATGCCGGCGCCGAAGAGCCGGCACCCGGCGTACTTGGCATGCGTAACGACATCGCCGCGCAATACGCACACTTCGCTCTTCGGGTCGAGCAGAGCGACGTCGACCGCGATCTCGGCCCCGGGCAGCGTGGATTCATCCTCGGCATTCAGGTAGCGCGGGTTGCTGAGCGTAACGACCGAGGCTTTGCCCTTCCGGCTCAAGCTCGCGCCTTCGAGGCGAAGCTCGCCGCGCTGCTCGTATTCCTTCAATCTTGCGCGCGAATCTTCACGCGGCAGGAGCATCGCGTGGCACAGGTGCGTGCCCGCGACCGGATCGCCCAGGATTTCGGCGAGGAAGCGGCCTTGCTCGCGCTCGAGCCCCTTTTTCTCCTTCAGCGGCAGCCGCGCCTCGGCGACAAGTTCCGCCTCTGACGGAAGATGGCCTCTTTCGGCTGCGAGGCGGCAAAGCTCGTCGACGCGCAGGTAGCGCGTGCGCGCGGCGGTGAGCTCGTCGTAGAGGCGAAGCGCTTGCATTCAGGCTGCGGCCCCGCGCAGCGGCAGACTGCGCCGCGACACCTGGTCCGTCAGCCATTTTACCGAGCGCCGGGCGCGCTCGGTGACGAGCGCAACCGGCAGCTGGCTGTAGTCGTCGTTGAATACTTCGAAGCTGTAATCGCCACGGTAGCCGAGGCGGTCAAGCGCGCGCACGAGCTCGCCGACATCGGTGCTGTGCACGCCTTCGCCCGGGAACACGCGCATGTGCCGCGCGGTGTCGATGCGCTCCTCACGCGAGCGGATCTCGCGCCACATGAAGTCCGCCAGCTGCACCAGAAAGATCTTGGCGGGGTCGATTTCCTCCAGCGCCTCACGACTGGTGCCCGTAGCGAGCATGTGAAAGGAATCGAGCGCGAGGCCAAGGTTCGCGCGGTCGGCCTCGGCCACGATTTGCCAGGCCTGCGGATACTCGTTGACATGCCGTCCCCACGAGAGCGCCTCGTAGGCGATGCGGATGCCGTAAGGCACGGCGAGCGTCGCAAGCTTCTGAAGATCTCTGGTCAGAGAACCAAGCTCACCGGTGGCATGCGATGAGGTGGACGAGCACGCGAGCAGCACCCGCGCGCCGAGCGCGCGGCACATCGACAGCATCGCCTTGGCGATGTCGACCTTGTAGGCGTGCAGGTGGCCCGATAAGCCTTCGAAGTCGCGCAGCACCTGGAAACCCGTGACGCGCAGGCCGCTCGCGCGTACGGTTTCGATCGCCGCGTCGGGGCCGTCCGGATGCGCCGCCAGGTCGTTTGCATTCAACATTACCTGAGTGAAACCGGCCGCACGCATCGCCTTGAGCTTCGCCTCGAGCGGACCGGCGAGGGTGATCGTGTCCATCCCAAAATGATCGAGGTTCATGGCTTCAGGTGACTGACCACGAGCTCGAAGGTCACGGCGCCGAGATAGACCTGCGTAAGCGCGCCTTTCTCGCTCGGCTGCACCGGGCCGCGGTCCACGAACACCACGCCGCGGCCCTGGAGGGCGCGGGTCGCGGCTGGCACGTCGGGCGCGCCGAGACCGACGCGCACCAGCGCTTCTTCCCAGTGGATATCCTCCGATCCCGGCGGGGGCTCGATCAGCTGCAGATAGAACTTGTGGCACGGGCTTTCGAGCAGCGTGCCCTTCGGCAACACGCCGAAAAACTTGCCCTCTGGCAGGACCGAGAAGCCGAAGAGATTTCGGTAGAAATCGACCCAGTCGCGCGTGCGGTCGCCGTAGATGCTCTGCACTACGCCGAAGTAGTGCAGCCCGGCCAGCGCCGGCGGATTGCGCTCCGCGTTTTTCTCGTAGACGAAGTCCACGTCGTAGATCGAGAAGTCCCGATAGCGGTCGACGAAGTAGATAAGGCTGTCGCCGACCCCGTGGATTCCCGGGATGTTGAGCTCCATCGCCGAGGCCCGCGTCGGCATTTCCCAGGCCCCGAGCGCGAGCGCGTGCGCCCACGCCTGCCCGGCATCGCGCACCCTTAGCGCGATCGCCTTGATCTCGGGCGTCGCCTCCTTGGCGTCGTGCGCATTGACGATGAGATTCATCGTTCCTTGGCGGTACAGCATGACTTCGCGTGAGCGGTGCCGCGCCACGGGCTCGAAGCCCATCTTCTGTACGAGTGCGCCGAGCGCCTGCGGCTGCGAGGTTGCGTACTCGATGAATTCCAGGCCGTCGATGCCGACAGGGTTGGACGGCTCGGGCAGGCGCTCCTGCACGGTCATAGCGACAATATGCTACGCGCCTCGGCGGGGGACGCCGGCCGGCGCCCGTAGTGTGCGCAGAGCTCGACCGTCTGCCGTACGAGCGCAGCGTTGGAAGGCGCGAGCTTCTCGCGGCTCATGCGCACGTTGTCCTCGAGACCGGTGCGGCAATGGCCGCCGAGCTCGGCCGCCCAGCGCGAGACCGTCACCTGATCCTTGCCGATTCCGGCCCCCGTCCAGGTGGCGCCTGGCGAAATGCGACCTAGAGTTCTTATGTAGAACTCAAACACCTCTCGGTCGACAGGCATGGCGTTCTTTACGCCCATGACGAACTGGACGTGCAGCGGGCCCTTGATCTTGCCTGCCTTCTGCATCGCCGCGGCCTGGAAGATCATCGACAGGTCGAACGCCTCGACCTCGGGCTTTACCTTGTACTTGACCATCTCGGCGGCGAGCCAGTCGACGAGCTCGGGAGAGTTCTCGTAGATGCGCGTCGGGAAGTTCACCGAGCCTGTGGCGAGCGAGGCCATGTCGGGCTTGAGCGAGAGCATGCCGCCGCGCTCTCGGCCCGTGCCCGAGCGGCCGCCGGTGGAGAGCTGGGTAATCATGCCGGGGCAGTGGTTGCGAATGCCCTCCAGCACACGGGCGAAGCGCTTCGGGTCGGACGTTGGCTTTCCGCCCTCGTCGCGCACGTGCAGATGCACGAGGGTCGCGCCCGCTTCGAACGCCTCGTGCGTGGACTCGATCTGCTCCTCGACCGAGATCGGCACCGCCGGGTTGTCCTTCTTACCGGGCAGCGAGCCGGTGATGGCAACGGTAATGATGCAAGGCGTGGTCATGGCACTAGCTGCGCTCCGAGATCAGCGGCGGCAGACTGCAGAGGTGGAAGATACAGGCTGCGCATGTCACGCAGCGACACGCGCCCCGCTTCGACGATCACGTTGATGCCCGCGACCACCTGGCCCGCGACGTTGCGTACCGGCACGGCGATCGAGCGTACCGCCAGCTCCATGAGGCGGTCGGCGATCGCGTAATCGGCCTCGCGCACCTGCTTGAGCTGCTCCCGCAGCCTCTCCGGCGAGGTGATGGTGCGCTCGGTATAGGCTTTCAATTCAGCCCTCTCCAGAAACGAATCCAGGTCCTTGTCCGGCAAGTTCGCGAGCAGCACGTATCCGATCGAGGTGCAATGCGCGGGCAGGCGGCTGCCCACGTTGAGCGTCACCGAGATGATGCGCGAGGTGACCGAGCGCGCGAGGTAGAGGATGTCCTCGCCGTCGAGCGTGGCGAGGGAACAGGACTCGTTCACCGCCTCGCTCACGCGGTCGAGGAAAGGCTGCGCCGCGATGACGAGCGGAGTGGAGGAAAGGTAAGCGTGGCCGAGGCCCAGCACTTTCGGCCGTAGCGCGTAGCTGCGACCGTCGTCGGTGCCCACATAGCCGAGCTGGGCGAGCGTATGCAAGCAGCGGCGCACCGAGGCGCGCGGGATGCCGGTCTTCTGCGCCAGCTGCGCGATGGACATGCGCTTCTCGCGCGAGAACCCGCGCATCACCTCCAGCCCCCTCGCCAGTGAGGTCATGTAGTTCGGATCGTTCATACGTGTTCGATACTTTCGTCTTGTGCGATAATCGCACAATAAATCGATAATCGCCCTTGACGGATCATACGCCTCCGCCTACGATGCGCGCAAGGAGGAGGCTTGACCCGGATCATCGACGGCTACTGCCGGCTGCTCGACGCCCTTATCGCCGCTGCGCTCGCGTTCATGGTGGTGCTGGTGTTCGGCAACGTGGTGCTGCGCTACGGCTTCAACTCCGGCATCACGGTGTCGGAGGAACTCTCGCGGTGGCTCTTTGTGTGGATGACCTTCCTCGGCGCGATCGTCGCGCTGAAGGAGCACGGCCATCTCGGCAGCGACATGCTGGTGTCGCGGCTGCCGCGTACCGGCAAGCGCATTTGCCTCGTGCTTGGCCAGCTCCTCATGCTGTATGTCACCTGGCTGATCTTCAAAGGCAGCCTCGACCAGACGCGCATCAATTGGGACGCGACCGCCCCGGTGACTGGCTGGCCGCTTGCGATCGTTTACGCCTCGGGGGTGGTGTTCGCCGTCTCGGCTGCCATGCTGCTGGTACGGGACACCTGGCGCGCCGTGTCCGGCCGCGCGAGCGACGCGGAGCTCGTCATGGTGAAGGAAGAGGAATGACGGTCGCGGTGTTCCTCGGCTCGCTCCTGGCGGCCATGGCGCTCGGCATCCCGATCGCGTACGCGCTGCTCGCCTGCGGCGTCGCGCTGATGATCCATCTGCACCAGTTCGACGCGCAGATTCTCGCGCAGAACGTCATCAGTGGCGCGGACAGCTTCCCGCTGCTCGCCGTGCCGTTCTTCATTCTCGCGGGAGAGATCATGAACGCCGGCGGACTGTCCAGGAGGATCGTGGACCTGGCGCTCGCGCTGGTCGGCCATATTCGCGGCGGGCTCGGGTACGTCACCATCATGGCGGCGATCATCCTGTCCGCGTTGTCGGGATCGGCGGTCGCCGATGCCGCCGCGCTCACGGCCTTCCTGCTCCCAATGATGGTCAAGGCCGGCCACGACACAGCGCGCTCCGGCGGCCTGATCTCTGCGGCGAGCGTGGTCGGCCCTGTGATACCCCCTTCTATCGGCTTCGTCATTTTCGGCGTGGCCGCGAACGTGTCAATCTCGAAGCTCTTCCTCGCCGGCATCTTCCCCGGGATCCTGATCGGCGCGGCGCTTTGGGTCACCTGGTGGTGGCTCGGCCGTCGCGATGCGCTTCGGCCGCCGGCGCGTCGCCCGCGTGCCGAAGTGCTGCGCGCGCTGCGCGAGTCGGTGTGGGCTCTGCTGCTTCCGCTCATCATCCTCGTCGGTTTGCGCTTCGGCGTATTCACCCCCACGGAGGCCGCCGTAGTCGCCGCGGCGTACGCGCTTTTCGTCGCCATGGCGGTCTACCGCGAGCTGCCGCTCGCCAAGCTCTACGCCGTGTTCGTGAATGCCGCCAAGCTGAGCGCGGTGATCATGTTCCTGGTCGCCTCTGCCATGGTGTCGGCCTGGCTCATCACGATCGCGCAGATCCCGGCCCAGCTCGTGGCGCTGCTGCAGCCGTTCCTCGACAACCCGACCCTGCTCATGATTGCCATCATGCTGCTCGTGCTGGCGGTCGGCACGGCGATGGACATGACGCCGACCATTCTTATCCTCACGCCCGTGCTGATGCCGGTGGTGAAAGCCGCTGGCATCGATCCGGTCTACTTCGGGGTGCTCTTCATCATCAACAACTCGATCGGTCTGATCACGCCGCCGGTCGGCACGGTCCTGAATACGGTGGCGGGCGTCGGGCGGATGAAGCTCGACGACGTCATGCGCGGCGCGCTGCCGTTCCTGCTCGCCGAAGTGGCCGTGCTGCTGCTGATGGTGCTCTTCCCGCCGCTGGTCACCGTGCCGGCGCGCTGGCTGTCCGGCTAACCCTTTTTTCCAAGGAGACAAGCAATGAAGCCTGTATTTCGATTCATCGTTCTCGCGGCGCTGCTCGCGGTCGGCGCGGCGCACGCCCAGGAGCGCAACCTCAAGTTCGCGACGCAGAATCCGAAGGGCCATCCGATCACGATGGGGATGGAGAAGTTCGCCGAGCTGGCGGCGGCGAAGAGCGGCGGCAGGATGAAGGTACAGCTCTTCCCCGGCGGCACGCTCGGCAGCGACCAGCACAACGTGTCGGCGCTGCAGGGCGGCACGCTCGAGATCGTGTCGCTCAACTCCGGCATCCTCGCCTCGCAGGTGAAGGAGTTCGGCGTCTACGATTTCCCCTTCATGTTCGCGAGCCCGAAGGAGGCGGACGCGGTGGTCGACGGCGCGTTCGGCAAGATGATGCACGACAAGCTCGAGTCCAAGGGTATCGTCGGCCTCGCATACTGGGAGCTCGGCTTCCGCAACATCACGAACAGCCGCCGCCCGATCCGCAAGGTGGAGGACATCGCGGGGCTCAAGCTGCGCGTCATCCCGAACGCGATCAATGTCGATTGGGTGAAGGCGCTCGGCGCCAATCCGACCCCGATGCCTTTCCCCGAGGTCTACGCCGCGCTCGACCAGAAGGCGATCGACGGGCAGGAAAACCCGGTCACGGTCATTAACGCCAACAAGTTCTACGAAGTGCAGAAGCACCTGGTGATCACGAACCACCAGTACAACCCGCAGTCGGTCATCTTCAGCAAGAAGGTCTGGGATACGCTAAGCGCTGCCGAGCAGAAGGTGCTGCGCGACTCCGCGGTGGAGGCGGCGAAGTTTCAGCGCCAAGCCTCGCGCGAGCAGGCCGGCGCGGCGCTCGAGAACCTGAAGAAAAACGGTATGCAGGTCACCGAGCTCGCCCCGGCCGATCTCGCCAAGTTCCAGGAGGCGATGAAGCCGGTCGTCGCCAAGCACGCGGAAGCGGTAGGCGCCGACGTCGTCAAGGCGCTCGAGGCCGAGCTCGCCAAAGTTCGAAAGTAGAAGCGCTGGCGTGAAGACGCGTATTGCGGTGGCGGGCGCGGGCTACATCGGCCTCGCCCACATCGCCGCGCTGCGGGCGAGCCCCACGTGCACGCTCGCGGCGATCGTCGACCCCTCGCCCGCGGCCGCCAAAGCCGCTGCGGAGGCGGGGGCATCCTTGTTTTCATCGATTGACGAACTTCTGAGGAAAGACCGGCCCGACGGCGTCGTCCTCGCGACGCCCAACCAGCTCCATGTGCCGCAGGCGCTGCACTGCCTCGACGCGGGCTTGCCAACTTTCGTGGAAAAGCCGATTGCCCCGACGGTGAGCGAGGGCGAGAAACTTTCAAGAGAGGTAGACCGGAAGAAAGCAAGGGTGCTGATCGGCCATCACCGTACGCATAGCCCGATCATGGCGAGAGCTAAGGAGGTGGTGGATTCCGGCGTCCTGGGGAGGCTGGTGGCGGTAATGGGGAGCGCCACTTTCTTCAAGCCCGACCATTACTTCGTCGAGGGTCCGTGGCGCCGCGAGCCGGGCGCGGGACCGATCCTGCTCAACATGATCCACGAGGTGCACAACCTGCGCATGCTCTGCGGCGAGATCGTCGCGGTGCAGGCAATCGCTTCGCACGCGGTGCGCGGCTTCCCGGTCGAGGACACCGCGGCGATCAATCTGCAATTTGCGAGCGGCGCGCTCGGCAGCTTCATGCTCTCGGACACCGCTGCCTGCCCGCGCAGCTGGGAGCAAACCTCGCAGGAAAACAAGGCCTACGCGACTTACGACGACGAGGATTGCTACGTGATCGCCGGAACCAATGGCAGCCTCTCCGTGCCAACCATGCGGTTGAAGACCTATCCCCGTCCCGAGGACCGGTCGTGGTGGAAGCCGTTCAAGGTGAGTAGGGTTGAAATCATCCGCGCAGACCCGATTCGGCGACAGATGGAGCATTTCGGCGCGGTAGTGCGCGGCGAAGCCGAGCCGCTCGTGACCGCGCGCGACGGCCTTGCCAACCTGCGCGTGACCGAGGCCATCACCGAGGCGGCGAAGAGCGGCGGTATCGTAAGGCTGTGAAGCCGATCCACATCCGCGGCAAGCCGGCCAAGTTCCCGCTCATTTGCGCGCCGCTCGTCGGCGCCGATCGCGAAGCGCTTCTCGCGGAAGCTGCCGCGACCCTCGCGGCGCGTGCTGACATCGTCGAATGGCGTGTCGACCATTTTGCAGATATTGCGAATCCTGAAACGGTCATTAAGACCGGTCGCGCTCTGCGACGCGCGTTGCCCGGCATGCCGCTGCTGTTCACGCGCCGCTCCGTCACTGAGGGCGGACAGCCGGTGCCGGTCTCCGACGGCGGGATCGTCGAGCTCTACGCCGCAGTCTGCGCCGACGGCTTTGCCGACCTGGTCGACTACGAGATGAGCAGCGCAGCGCAGAACATGAAGACGGTGCGCGAGGCTTCGCGCCGCCACGGCGTCGGCCTGGTCTGCTCGTACCACGATTTCGAGCGCACGCCGCCCATGGATGCGCTCGCCGCGCAGTTCCGCCGTGCGCAGCAATTGGGCGGCGACGTGGCCAAAGTCTCGGTGATGGCGCACGGCGCCGAGGACGCGCTTACGCTCCTTGCGGCGACGCTACAGGTGTCGCAAACGCTCGAGCTGCCGCTCATCGGCGTCTCGATGGGGCCGCATGGCGCGCTCAGCCGCATGGTCGGCTTCGCTTTCGGCTCGGCGCTTACCTTCGGCGTCGCCTCGGGCAGCTCGGCGCCGGGCCAGATGCCGATCGGTGAGCTGCGTACGGCGATCGAGATCGCGCGCAAGGCGCTGGGCGGCTGAGTGCTCGGCGCGGCCGCCGTCGCCATGTGGTGGGACGTCACTCCCAGGATGCAGGCCGAGTTCGACGACTGGCATTCGCATGAGCACATGCCCGAGCGCCTGGCCCTGCCGGGTTTCCTGCGCGGCAGCCGCTGGAACGCGGTCTCCGGCGAGCCGTCCTACTTCGTGATGTACGAGGTGACCAGCCTCGCCACGCTGACTGCAGGGCCCTATGTGGAACGTCTGAACGATCCGACGCCGTGGTCGCGAAAAATGATGCCGCACCACCGCAACATGGTCAGGAGCCTGTGCGAAGTTCGAGCAAGCTTCGGCCGTGGCGTGGCCCAGGCGTTGGCCACGCTGCGATTGAAGGTCCCCACCGATGCGCTGTCGGCGCTGCCTGGACGCAAAGGCCTTACCGCAGCACACCTGCTCGAGTCGCTCCCGATGGCCGCAATGCCACAGACCACCGAGCAAAAGATCCGAGGCGAGGATGCCGAAGCAAGCTGGATCGCACTCGTCGGCGGCTACGACATCGATGCGGTGGCGGCAGCATGCCGGGAGATCGCCCCGCGTGCCGCAGCAGGCATGTACCGCCTGTCCTTCTGCCTGACATGAGTAAGGTGCTCATCGGTCTGATCGGCGCGGGCATCCAGCGCTCGCTGTCGCCCGCGCTGCAGGAGGAAGAGGCCCGGCACCATGACGTGCGGCTGCACTATCAGCTCATCGACTTGGACGAAGCAGGCGTCGGGCCGGAGATCCTGCCCGAGCTGATCCGAGCAGCGCGCGTCATGGGCTTTGCCGGCTTGAACGTCACCTTTCCATGCAAACAGTCGGTAATCCCGCTGCTCGACGAGCTATCGGAGGAGGCGAGCGCGATCGGCGCGGTGAACACTGTCGTGCGCGAGGGCAAGCGGCTCGTCGGCTACAACACGGACGGCTCAGGATGGAGCTGGGGCTTCAAGCGTGCGCTGCCAGGCGCGGATCTCTCCCGCGTCGTGCTGCTCGGCGCCGGCGGTGCAGGGTCTGCCTGCGCCGACGCCGTGCTCCGCCTTGGCGCGCAACAACTCATCGTTGTCGATCAGGATGCGTCGCGTGCGGCGGAACTTGCGGCGAAGCTCAACCGCCATTTCCCCGGCAACCGTGCAACTGCAGTACACGAAACAAAAGCCGCAATGAGCAGGGCGACCGGGCTGATCCACGCCACCCCGACCGGCATGCTCAAGATACCCGGCATGCCGCTGCCCGAGGCGCTGCTGCGTCCCTCTCTTTGGGTTTCCGAGGTGGTCTATGTGCCGCTCGAAACGGAGCTCCTCAAAGCGGCTCGGCGTGCCGGCTGCGCCACGGTCGACGGCGGCCACATGAATGTCGGCCAGGCGACGCGCGGCTTCAAGTTGTTTACCGGCATTGAGGCCGATGCAGGCCGAATGGAGACACACTTCCGCAAGCTCGTTTCGGAAGGAGCTTGAGAATGCGCGCGATCGGGCTCGCTGCGCTCACTCTCCTGGAGCTCCCGGCGCACGAGCAGGTGTCGGTCGCGGCGCAGGCCGGCTATTCGCATGTCGGCCTGCGACTCGTGCCGGTCTCGAACCAAGTGCTGCCGCCTTTCGATGAGCGCGAGGTCGAGCGCCGGCTTGCGGCAACCGGCGTGCGCGTGCTGGATGTCGAGGTGTTTCGCCTGGCACCCCAAACGCGAGTCGCTGAATGGGAACCCGTGTTGGGAACCGCGCAGCGACTGGGCGCTACGGACCTGCTCGCGCACGGCGATGACCCCGTGCACCAGCGTCTCGTCGAGGCATTCGGCGAGCTCTGCGCGTTGGCGGCGCGCTACAGCCTCAGGGTGAATCTCGAACCCATGCCCTGGGTAGAAGTCTCTACTGTGACGCGGGCGAAGCGCCTCATCGCCGAGTCAGCCGCAAACAATGCCGCCGTGCTCATCGATGCGATCCATTTCTTCCGCGCCGACAATCGCTTCGAGGATATCCCGCACGCCATGAACTACGCGCAGTTCTGCGACGCGCATCCCGGGCGGCCGAGCGAGATCAAGGAAATCATTCGACAAGCACGCTCGGATCGGTTGTTCCCGGGCGAAGGCGCGCTGGAGCTTGAGCGCCTCCTCAAGGCGCTGCCGGCCGACCTGCCACTAAGCCTCGAAGTGCCCGTGTCGCGCCCGATGAGCGCGCTGGATCGCGCGCGGCGGGCGCTGGAGGCTATGCGGAGGCTCATCTCATGATCATCGAAACGCAGGAAGATGTAACCCGCAAGGTGCTGGAGGAGATGCACCGTACGCCCGATCCGCGCACCAAGCAAATTCTTACGGCGCTGGTGACCCACCTGCACGCCTTCGTGCGCGAAGTGGACCTTACTGAGGCCGAGTTCCAGGCCGCGATCGGCTTCATCAACGCGATCGGCCAGAAGACCACGCCGAGCCACAACGAGGCGATGCTGCTCGCGGGCGCGCTCGGAGTCTCGAACCTGGTGTGCCTGCTCAACAACCGGCACCCGACGCAGGCGAACAACCTCGGGCCTTTCTTTCGCGACGGCGCGCCCTTCTGCGAGAACGGCGCTTCGCTGCTTCGCTCGCCGACGCCCGGCGCACCGCTCGAGTTCAAGGGCTGGGTGCGCGATGCCGCGGGTGATCCGGTGGCGGGTGCGGAAGTCGATGTCTGGCATTCCTCTACCGTAGGGCTCTACGAGAACCAGGATCCGACCCAGGCGGACATGAACCTGCGCGGCAAGTTCGTTACTGCCGCCGACGGCTCGTTCGCGTTCCGCAGCGTGAAGCCTGCCGGCTACCCGGTGCCGACAGACGGGCCGACCGGAGCGCTGCTCGCCGCGCAGCGCAGGCACAACATGCGCCCCGCGCACCTGCATTTCCTGATCTACAAGCCCGGCTTCAAGACCATCGCCTCGCAGGTCTACGACCCGGAAGACCCGCACCTCGATACCGACAGCCAGTTCGGTGTCACGCGGGCGCTGATCGGCAACTACGTGAGGCGCACCGACGGCTCCTATGCGCTCGAGTTCACGTTCGTGCTCCAGCGCGGCGAAGCAAGGCGGCCGCGCGCGCCGATTACCGGGAAAGCGGGTCCTGCCGGTAAAACAGCTTGAGCTGATCGTAGACGTCCGGGTAGCGGCGGCGGGTTTCGGCGGGGTCTTCGAAAAAAGCTTCGCTGATCACGGCGAAGAACTCTGACGGATGCTCGGCGGCATAGGGATCGAGCCAGGTGTCCTTGCCACGCTCGACCGCGTCGCAGAAGCCTTCGTAGGCTTCACGGAACGCGGCAGTCCAGGCCGCGCGGTCCATGTTCGCGTGCAACGGCGGCAGGCCGTCGGCTTCGCCGTTCGCCATGTCGAGCTTGTGCGCGAACTCGTGGATCACCACGTTGATCCCCGGATCGTTGGCCGCGGCGTCCCACGACAGCACCACCGGTCCGCCCGGCATTGCCTCGCCGGCCAGTTCGTCGTCCCACTCGTGCACCACGCCGTCCTCGTCGGTGTGGCTGCGGCGCACGCGAAAGTCTCCCGGATAAACGACGATGCCGCTGAAGCCCGCGTACCAGTCGAGGCCGAGCTCGAGGATCGGCAGGCACGCCTGCGCCGCGATCGAGACGCGCATGGCATCGGTGAGCTCCAGCCCGTGCACGCCGCTGAACTCCTTCTCCGAGAGAAAAAGCAGTGCAAGCTCGCGCAGCTTTGCCGTCTGCGGAATGAACGCCAGGCGATGCGTGGCCTCGCGCCAGAGCGCGTCGTCGATGTGATGCCTGCGCAGCACCCGCCGGCGGCGCCAGTTCATGAGCCAACCCATGGCCCGTAAAATACCTCATGGTTTCCGTCGTCCAGTTGCACCCGCAGTCGGGCGCAAGCGCCCTGGAGCCGCTCGCGGAGGGTCTGGCCGGCGCGGAGCGCACCATCGTTGCGCGGGCGCTCGAGTTCGCCGAGCCGCTCTACGCCGGGCAGCGGCTCTCGACCGGCGAGCCGACGTGGAGCCACGCGCTCGGCCTGGCGGCGAGCCTCGCCGCCATCGCACTCGACGCATCCGGCCGCGCCGCTGGAATCCTGTTCGCCTCGCCGAAGTACCTCGAGGGCACCGACAAGCTGCGCGAAGCGTTCGGGGAGGAGATCGCCACGCTCGCCGGCGGGGTCGAGAAGCTCTATCAGCTGCGCGTCGCCACCCGTGGTACCCCGCGCGAGCAGAACGAGGTCCTGCGCAAGATGGTCCTCGGCATGGTTGAGGACGTCCGCGTCGTGCTGGTCCGGCTGGCGAGCCGTACCCAGACGCTTAGGTATTTCGCCAAGAGCGCGTCTGCCGAGAGGGTTTCCTACGCGCGCGAAACCCTGGACATCTACGCCCCGCTCGCCAACCGGCTCGGGGTGTGGCAGCTCAAGTGGGAGCTCGAAGACCTCTCGTTCCGGTTTATCGAGCCCGAGCTCTACAAGCGCATCGCGCAGATGCTGGATGAAAAGCGCTTCGAGCGCGAGCGCTACATCGCGAATGCGATCGACACGCTCGCGCGCGAGCTTGGGGCGGTGCACGTCGGGGCGCAGATTACCGGCAGGCCGAAGCACATCTACTCGATCTGGAACAAGATGCGCATTAAGCAGCTCGATTTTTCCCAGCTCTACGACGTGCGCGCCCTGCGCGTCATCGTTCCGGAAGTGAAGGACTGCTACGCCGCGCTCGGCGTGGTGCACAATCTGTGGCAGCCGATTCCGAAGGAGTTCGACGACTACATCTCGCGCCCGAAGGGCAATCTCTACCAGTCGCTGCACACGGCAGTGGTTGGTCCGGGGGGCAAGACGGTGGAGGTGCAGATCCGCACCGAGGAGATGCATCGCCAGGCCGAGTACGGCGTCGCGGCTCACTGGCAGTACAAGGAGAAAGCCAAGCCCTCACAGCAGTTCGACCAGAAGGTCGCCTGGCTGCGACAACTGCTCGCTTGGCGCGACGAAGTTCCGGTCAAGAAACCGCAGCTCGACGACACGATCTACGTGCTTACTCCGCAGGGCAAAGTCATCGACCTGCCGGCGGGCTCGACCCCGATCGATTTTGCCTATGCGCTGCACAGCGAGCTCGGCCACCGCTGCCGCGGCGCGCGTGTCGATGGACACATCGTGAAGCTCGACACGCCGCTCGCGAGCGGTCAGCGCGTCGAGATCGTGGCCGCCAAGAGCGGCGGCCCCTCGCGCGACTGGCTCAACCTTGAGCGCGGCTTCGTCAAGAGCGCGCGCGCGCGTCACAAGATCCGGCAGTGGTTCAACGCGAAGGCGCTTGCCGAGACCGTGGCGGCGGGCCGAGCCGTGGTGGACAAGGAGCTGCGCCGGGTGGGCGCCACGCAGGCGAGCCTGGAGGACCTCGCCGCGAAGCTCGGTTTCGGCAAGCCCGACGAGCTATTCGCCGCGGTGGCACGCGACGAGGTCAACCTGAGGCAGCTGCAGATCGCATTAAAGGGCGCTGCCCCGGCGGCTCCGGAGGTCAAGAAGGCGAGAAAGGCGTCGAGCGCGAAAGCGGCCATGCTCGTGGTCGGCATGGGCGGCCTGGCGACGCAGCTTGCGCGCTGCTGCAAACCGGTGCCGCCCGACCCGATCCGCGGCTTCGTCACCCGCGGCAAGGGCGTGTCCATCCACAGAGAGGGTTGCGAAAGCCTGAAGCGGATCGCCGAGAGCCACCCGGAGCGCGTGATCGAGACCGCCTGGGGCAGGAGCGAGGCGGCCTACGCGGTCGACATGGTCGTGACTGCCGCGGATCGCCGGGGGTTGCTGCGCGATATCGGCGATGCGCTGGCGCGCGAGAGCATCAATGTGACCGCGGTGCGCACGCAGTCGCGCGATGATCTTGCTTTCATGCGCTTCAGTTTCAACGTTGCGGAC
>DASTPE010000139.1:0-16238 GCA_035762345.1 Burkholderiales bacterium | reverse complement strand
GAGATGAAGAAGGCGATGGACGCGCGCCTTGCGCGAATCGAAGGTCAGGTGCGCGCGCTGAGGCGCATGGTGTCGACGGACGAGTCCTGCGAGAGCATCGCGCAGCAGCTCTCCGCCGCGCGCAAGGCGCTCGACCGGGCGTTCTACGAGATGGTGTCGTGCATGATCCGGCACGAGCCCGAGGGCGCCGGCAAGGTCGCCGACCTGCTGGCACGCTTCGGCTAACCGAGAGAGAGCCCGGGCATGAACTTCGACAAAGAACTCGACGCCCGCGGGCTCAACTGCCCGCTCCCCATCCTGCGCGCGAAGAAGGCCCTGAACGACATGCAGTCCGGGCAGGTGCTGAAGATCGTGGCGACCGACCCCGGTTCGGTGAAGGACTTCCAGGCGTTCTCCAAGCAGACCGGCAACGAGCTTCTCTCGCACGCCGCGGCGCAGAAGGAATTCACCTTCTACCTGAAGCGCAAGTAGGCGGCGCTTACCGCGCGAGCTCGGTGAGCGCGCGCGCGTCGCGCACCGTGATGCGCTCGCGGCTGAGTTCTACCCAGCCGCGGTCCTCGAACTGGCGGAGCAGCCGGCTCACGATCTCGCGCACGCTGCCGAGCTCTTCGGCGAGCTTCTGCTGCGTCGCCGCGACCACCGGTCCGCGCTGAACGAGGAGCTGCGCGAGCCGCGCATCGAGGCGGCGAAAGGCCACCTCTTCGACGAGCTGCATCACCTGTGCAAGGCGCTCGCCGTACATGCCGAACACGAAGCGCCGGAATGGCTCGTGCTGGACGAGGAGCTCCTGGAACAGCGCCGGCGGGATGCTGAGGAGCGTCACGTCGGTCTCGGCGACGCCCGAGGCGCTGTAGTCCGAGTCTCCGAGCAGGCAGCCCCCGGAGAGAAGGCACCCCTGCCCTGGCTCCACGTGGTAGAGCACGATCTCGCGCCCGCCGGGCGAGGTTTGCGATACGCGCACCGCCCCTTCGAGCAGCAGGGGAAATCCGCGGCAGGGCTGCCCGGAACGGAAAAGGACCGTGCCCTTCGGAACACCAACCGCCGGCTGCGCGAGCAGTGCTTCGAGCCGTGACGCATCCAGCCCCTGCAGGGAAGGAAAACGGCGCAGAAGCTCTTGTTTCATGTGTCGAGTGTAGTTGACGCAGGTCAAGCCCGGAAACGCGGCCCCCGACACTATGGAACCTGGGTCGCAGACCGTGCGTGCGCCGCTCGCCACAATGGCCGCGAGCTTGTTTCCTCAATGGAGAACCGTATGAGCATCGAAACCGTGGTCCGCATCTTCGCCGGCGCAGTGGTCCTGATCTCGCTCGCCCTCGCGACCCTGGTGAGCCTCAACTGGCTGTGGCTGACGGCCTTCGTCGGCGCCAACCTCTTCCAGAGCGGCTTCACCGGCATCTGTCCTCTCGAGTCCATTCTGAAGAAAACGCCATGGTTCAGGTCGTCTGCCCGTCCTGCCTGACGGCCAACCGCGTTCCCGGTGAGCGCCTGGGCGAGAGCCCCAGCTGCGGCAAGTGCCATGCGCCGCTACTCGCCGGCGAACCGGTCACGCTCGACGACTCGAGCTTCGACACGCTCGTCGGACGTACCGAGCTGCCGGTGGTCGTCGACTTCTGGGCGCCGTGGTGCGGCCCGTGCCGCGCGATGGCGCCGCAGTTCGAGCGCGCCGCGGCGCTGCTCAAGGATCGGGTGCGCTTCGCCAAGGTGAATACCGACGAGGCGTCCGGCATCGCCGCTCGCATAGGTATCCGCGCGATTCCCACGCTGGTGCTCTTCAAGGCCGGCGCGGAGGCGAAGCGAGTCTCGGGCGTGCTCGACGTCCGGGCGCTCGTGCAGTGGATCGAAACCGAAGGAGCAACTGCGTGAAGCATGTCTTTGAAGTCGTCAACCTCAAGTGCGGCGGCTGCGCCCGCTCCATCGAGCGTGCGCTGCGCGTCGATCCGCGAATCACTTCGGTCGAGGTCGACGTGCCGGCCGGACTCGTGCGCGTCGAAGCGGCGCCGGAGGCGATGGACGAGGCACGCGCCACGCTGCTCCGCCTTGGCTACCCCGCAGCCGGATCCGCGGAAGGCATGGCGGCGCTCAAGGCAAGAGCCAAGTCGTTCGTGAGCTGCGCCGTGGGTCGCCTCGGCAGCGAGTGAAAGCGGCCGCGCTTTCCATTGCCGCGGCGCTGCTCGTGGCCGCCTGCGACTCGGGGGAGCCGGGCAAGCCTGCTGCGGTGGCGGCGGCGCCCGCAACCGCCGCGGTCGAGCTGCGCGACGTCGAGCTCACCTATAGCGCCGAGGCGGTGGTCGAGGCGGTGCGCCAGTCCACCGTAGCCGCGCAGATCGCAGGCCGGGTCGTGGAGCTGCGCTTCGACGTCGGCGACTACGTGAAGAAGGGCGAGGTGATCGTGCGCATCGACGAGCGCGCGGCGACGCAAGCGGTTGCCGCGAGCGAGGCGCAGGTGCGCCAGGCCGAGGCGGCGTTGCGCAACGCGCGTGCGGAGTATGAGCGCGCCCGGCAGCTCGTCACGCAAAAGTTCCTGAGCCAGGCGGCGCTCGACCGCGCCGAGGCCGAATACAAGGCGGCGCAGGAGCGCGTGAGCGCGCTCATCGCCGGCGCCGGCCAGGCCGCGACCGAGCGCGGCTTCGCGACCGTGGTCGCGCCCTACAGCGGCGTCGTCTCGGCGCGCCACGTCGAGCTCGGCGAGATGGCGACCCCGGGCAAGCCGCTCATGACCGGCTTCGACCCGGGTACGTTGCGCGTCACCGCCACCGTGCCGCAGGCGCAGGTCGCGGCGATCCAGGCCGGAGCCAAGGCGAGGATCGAGCTGCCCTCGGTCGGGCGCTGGATCGAAGCCGCGAGCCTCACGGTCATCCCCGCGGCCGACCCGCGCACGCACACCACCCAGGTGCGCATCGGACTGCCGGCCGAGGTCCGCGGCATCTACCCCGGCATCTATGCGCGGGCTCATTTCGTCACCGGCCGCAAGCCTGCGCTGCTCGTTCCGCGCGCAGCCGTGATCCGCAGAAGCGAGCTCACGGCCGTGTACGTGGTTTCGGAATCGATTCAGCTTCGTCAGATCAGGCTCGGCACGGCGGGCGACGAAAAAGCGGTGGAAGTGCTCGCCGGCCTGCGCGTCGGAGAGCGCGTCGCCGTCGAGCCGGTCAAAGCCGGACTGCACTGAATGGGCATCTCGGGACGCATCGCCGCGTTCTTCCAGGACTCGCGGCTCACGCCGCTCCTCGCGCTCGTCGCTTTCCTGCTCGGCCTGTTCGCGGTGGCGGTCACGCCTCGCGAAGAAGAGCCGCAGATCGACGTCACCATGGCGAACGTGCTCGTCCCCTTCCCCGGGGCCTCGGCGCGCGACGTGGAGGCGCTGGTGGCGACTCCCGCCGAGCAGGTGCTCGCACAGATGAGCGGAGTGGAGCACGTGTTCTCCGTATCGCGCCCGGGCATGGCGGTGCTCACCGTACAGTTCAAGGTGGGCGTGCCGCGCACCGAAGCGCTGGTGCGCCTGCACGACACGATCCAGGCGAACCGCGACTGGGTGACGCCCGAGATGGGCGTGGGCGAGCCGATCGTGAAGCCGAAGGGCATCGACGATGTGCCGATCATGACGCTCACGCTGTGGACCGCCGACCCGCAGCGCGGCGCCTTCGAGCTCGAGCGCATCGCGCACAGCGCGGAAGTGGAGCTGAAGCGCGTTCCCGGCACGCGCGAAGTCCAGACGCTCGGCGGGCCGGGACGCGCGTTGCGCGTGCTGCTCGATGCGGACCGGTTGAACGCCTTCGGCATCTCCGCGCTTGAAGTGCGCCGGGCGCTCGAGCTCGCGAACGTCTCGGCGCCGAGCGGCAGCCTGGTGCGCGACAACCGCGCGATCGCGGTCGAGACCGGCAGCTTCCTCGAGTCGGCGCAGGACGTGGCGCGCATCGTGCTCGGCGTGCGCAACGGCCGGCCGGTGTTCCTGTCCGATGTCGCAGACGTGCTCGACGGCCCGGAGCAGCCCGCACGCTACGTATGGACAGGCTCCGCAGCGGGCGAGCACCCCGCGGTGACACTGCAGGTGACGAAGAAGCCGGGCGAGAACGCAGTGCGCGTCGCCGAGCGGCTGCTCGAGCGCGTAGACGAGCTGCGCGGCACCATCATCCCGGCCGGGGTCGAACTGACCGTGACGCGCAACTACGGCGTCACCGCGGACGACAAGGCTTCGCAGCTCATGCACAAGCTCGTATTCGCGACGCTCTCGGTCGTGGTGCTGGTGCTCTTCGCTCTCGGCGCACGCGAGGCCGCGATCGTAGGCGTCGCGGTTCTGCTGACGCTCGCGACGACGCTCTTCGCCTCGTGGGCGTGGGGCTTCACGCTGAACCGCGTGTCGCTCTTCGCGCTCATCTTCTCGATCGGGATCCTGGTCGACGACGCGATCGTAGTGGTGGAGAACATCCACCGCCGCAGCGGGCTCGATGGCGGCGCGCTCGCCGGAGTCATCCCGCGCGCGGTGGACGAGGTCGGCGGCCCCACCATCCTCGCTACCCTCACCGTGATTGCGGCGCTCCTGCCGATGGCGTTCGTGACCGGCCTCATGGGGCCGTACATGGGCCCGATCCCGCTCAACGCCAGCCTCGGCATGCTGATCTCGCTTGCGATCGCCTTCACGGTGACCCCGTGGCTCGCGTTGCATTTGCTGAAAACGAAGAAAGAGCACGCGCCGGCAAAAAGCGGTTTGTTCGAACGGCTGCTACAGCCTTTCATTTCGTCGAAGCGCAACCGCAGAAGGCTCGTCTACGCGATGGTCGGCTTGATCGCCGCGGCGGCAGCGCTGCCCGCGGCCAAGCTGGTGGTGCTGAAGATGCTGCCTTTCGACAACAAGTCTGAGTTCCAGGTGGTGGTGGACCTGCCTGCCGGCACGCCGGTGGAAGTCACGGCGGCGGTCCTGCATGACATGGGCGCCTACCTCGCCACCGTTCCGGAAGTCACGAACTATCAGGCGTACGCGGGCACTGCGGCGCCGATCAACTTCAACGGCCTGGTGCGGCAGTACTACCTGCGCTCGGCGCCGGAGACCGGCGACCTGCAGGTGAACCTGAAGGCGAAGGAAGAGCGCAACCGCAAGAGCCACGAGATCGCGCAGGCCGTGCGGCCGCGACTCGAGCAGATCGCAGCCCGCTGGGACGCGCGCGTCAAGGTGGTCGAGGTGCCGCCCGGGCCGCCGGTGTTGTCGCCGATCGTGGCCGAGGTCTACGGGCCCGACGAATCCGGGCGCAGCCGCGCCGCCGGCGAGGTGCGCGCCGTGTTCGCCGCCACGCCGGATATCGTCGGCGTGGATTACAGCGTCGAGGACCCGGCGCCGCGCCTCAACCTGAAAGTCGACCAGGCGAAAGCCGCGCTCGTCGCGGTGACGCGCCGCGACGTCGTCGACACCATGCGCGTCGGGCTCTCCGGCGTGGACGTCTCGCCGCTGCACGACGGCGTGTCGAAGTACCAGGTGCCCGTGCGCATCGCGTTGCCGCCCGAGCGGCACGGCGAGCTCACCGAGTTCCTGAAGCTCGGCGTGCGCAACGCGCAAGGCGAGCTCGTGCCGCTCTCGGAGCTCACGCGCACGGCGGCCACCGAGCGCGACCAACCGATCTACCACAAGGACCTGCTGCCGGTGGTGTACGTGGTTGGCGACCAGGCCGGGCGCGTCGATAGCCCGCTCTACGGGATGTTCGCCGCACGCGGCAAGCTCGCCGGCCGCCCGCTGGACGAGGGGGGCACGCTCGGCGAATACTTCATCCGCCAGCCCTCGGATCCCTATCGCCAGTATGCGATCAAGTGGGACGGCGAATGGCAGATCACCTACGAGACCTTCCGCGACATGGGGATCGCGTATGCGGTGGGCCTGGTCCTCATCTACCTCCTGGTGGTGGCGCAGTTCGGCTCGTACGTCACGCCGCTTGTCATCATGGCGCCCATTCCGCTCACCGTGATCGGCGTGATGCCCGGCCACGCGCTTCTCGGCGCGAACTTCACCGCGACCTCGATGATCGGCTTGATCGCGCTTGCCGGGATCATCGTGCGCAACTCGATCCTGCTCGTGGACTTCGTGAACCTGAAGCTCGCCGAAGGCATGCCGCTCGCCGAGGCGGTGAAGCGCTCGGCGGGCGCACGCGCGAAGCCGATCCTTCTCACCGCGGCGGCCGCAATGCTCGGCGCCATGTTCATCCTCGACGATCCGATCTTCAACGGGCTCGCGATCTCGCTCATCTTCGGCATCGCGGTTTCGACGCTGCTCACCCTCGTCGTGATCCCTGTCTTGTACTACGTCCTCATGGCGAGATCAGAAAGGCAATTATGAGCAAGTATGCATTCGGCAAGAAGGTCACCATGGGCTTCGACCAGGCGGTCGCGGCCGTCACTCAGGCGCTCGCCAAGGAAGGCTTCGGCGTCCTCACCGAGATCGACGTCCAGGCGACGCTTAAGAAGAAGCTCGGCATCGAGCGCCCGCCTTACCGCATCCTCGGCGCGTGCAACCCGCAATTCGCCGCGCGCGCGCTCGAGGCCGAGCCACAGATCGGCGCGCTCCTGCCGTGCAACGTGGTCGTGCGCCAGGACGCCGCCGGCGCGACGCTCGTGGAGTTCATGGACCCGGACGCGGTGCTGCAGCTGGTGCAGCGGCCCGAGATCGCAACAATCGCCGCCGAGGTTCGCTCACGTCTGCGGCGCGCACTGGACGCGCTATGACGCTGCTGGAATTCGCGCGCGGCCCCGCGCTCGTTCTTTCAGTGATGGTTTTTGTGTTCGGTTTGGCATGGCGCCTGTACCGAATCTTCCGGCGGCCGCTGCGCATCGACCATTCCGAGCCGCGCCGGAGCGACCTCGCCGCGGGCGGGATGCGCGCGATCTTCGCCAAGATGCTGCCACCCAGAGGCGTGAAAATCCGCGGCGTGCAGATGGCGAACGCCTATGCCTATCACATTGCGCTCGCGCTCGTCGTGTTCGGCTTTGCTCCGCACATTGCCTTCATCGCGCGCACCCTCGGCCTGGCGTGGCCGCCGCTTCCCGACGCGGTCACGTACATCGCCACGGCGGTTGCCATCCTTGGGCTGGTCTACGCCCTGATGACGCGCCTGGCCGACGACGTGCAGCGGCTGCTGTCGAGGTTCGACGACTATTTCAGCTGGGCAGTGACGATGGCGCCGCTCGTCACCGGGATGGCGCTGCTGCCGCAGCCCGCGCCGCCGGCGTGGATCGCGCTGCATCTGCTCAGCCTGGAGCTCCTGCTCGTGTGGCTGCCCTTCGGCAAGCTTGCACACGCGGCCCTCGTCTTCGTTTCGCGCTGGCGCACTGGCGCGGATTTCACCCGCAAGGGAGCCGCCGTATGAAGGCCGAGCTCGAGCACCCGCTCGACTTCGACGCTCCGCGCTTCAGCATCAAGAAGCCAGCGGTGCGGCACGACCAGCAAGGCGACGCGAGCGACGCCGAGCGCGCGCAGGCGGCCGCGCAGGCGTTTGCGCGCGACATGACGCGCTCGGCCGCGACGTACATGGAGGCGTGCATCCGCTGCGGCCATTGCGCGGAAGCGTGCCATTTTTACCTGACGAGCGGCGACCCGCGCCACACGCCGATCTGGAAGCTCGAGCCGTTCAGGCGGGCTTACAGGAAAAAGGCCGTGACCGCAGCCGAGCTGCGCGAATGGCAGGAGCTTCTCTACGACACCTGCACGATGTGCGGCCGCTGCACGCTCGCCTGCCCGATGGGGATCGACATCGCTGGGCTCGTCGCACAGGCACGCCACGGCATGTTCGCCGCGGGCCTCGTGCCGCACGAGCTCTGGGCGGTCGCCGAGCGCGCGAAGCGCGAGGGCAGCCCGCTCGGCGCGACACCCAAGGTGTTAAAGGAGCGCATCGAGTGGCTCTCCGACGAGCACGAGGTCGAGATCAGGCTCGATCGCGAGCACGCCGAGGTGCTCGTGACGCTTTCGTCGATCGAGATCATGAAGTACCCGGACTCGCTGGTGGCGCTCGCTCGCATCCTCAACCGCATGGGCGAGGACTGGACGCTGCGCTCGGACGGGTACGAGGCGACGAACTTCGGGCTGTTCTCCGGCAACCTCGACTGGCAGCGCGAGATGAGCCTGAAGGTGATCAAAGCAGCGATCGCCGCCAAGGCGCGCACGCTGCTCCTGCCCGAATGCGGGCACGCTTACGGCGCCATGCGCTGGCAGGGCGCGAACATGTATGGCGCGCCGCTGCCTTTCCGCGTGCTGCACGTCACCGAGTTCCTCGCCGAAGCGGCGCGCTCGGGGCGCCTGAAGCTCAAGCCGATGGCGGGATCGGTCACCTTCCACGACCCCTGCCAGGTGTCGCGCCGCGGCGGGGCCACCAGCGCGCCGCGCGAAGTCCTGGCTTCAATGAAGGTGGATCTCAAGGAAATGCCGCCTTCCGGAGACGCCAACTGGTGCTGCGGCGGCGGGGGAGGCGTGGTGACGCTGCACCGCGCCGACGAGCACCGCCGGCGCGCGTTCCAGATCAAGATGCAGCAGGTCGAGGCCGCGGGCGCCGAGCGCCTCGCTACGAGCTGCTCGAACTGCCGACTCACCTTCGACGACGGCAAGGCGCACTACAAATGGGACCGCAAGATGGAAAGCCTGCTCGAGCTCGTCGCCGATCACCTCGCCTAGGGAGAAGACCATGGCCGATCCACACCCGGTAGTGACCTACTCGAAGAAAGGCGCGAAGTTCGACGACGTGCGCGACGAGCTCAAGCTCGCGATCGAGGGCAAGGGGCTGGTGATCGACTACGAGTCGTACGTGAACCGCATGCTCGAGCGCACGGGCAAGGACGTCGGCTCGGCGCGCACGCTCTACGCCGACGCGCAGGCGTTCGTGTTCTGCAGCGCCGCGCTCTCGCGAAAGACGATGGAAGCCGATCCAGCGAACATGGCGATGTGCCCTTACAGCATCGTCGTCTATGAGACGCTAAAGCAGCCTGGAACGGTGCACGTGGCCTACCGGCGCCCTTGGCGCCCAGACGGCTCGGCCGCGTCCAAGACGGCGCTCAAGGAAGTCGAGGCGCTCCTCGACGGCATCGCGCGCAAGGCGCTCGGTCTATGACCGAGGACTGAGGCCGTCATAGACGAGCATCTGCAACGCTGGAACGAGCGCTTCCGTGCTCCCGACTACATCTTCGGCACCGCGCCGAACGCCTTTCTCGCCGCGCAGAAGCCGCGCCTGAAGCGCGGGCAGCGCGCGCTCTGCATCGCCGACGGCGAAGGACGCAACAGCGTCTGGCTCGCCGAGCAGGGCCTCGAGGTCGTCGCGTTTGATTTCTCGCCGGTGGCGGTGGAAAAAGCGCGGCGGCTCGCGCAGAGCCGCGGCGTCGAGGTGCGCTACGAGGTGGCGAGCGTGTATGAGTGGCACTGGCCGGAGTCGGAGTTCGACCTCGTAATCGCGATCTTCGTCCAGTTCGCCGACCCGGCGATGCGCCGCTTCATGTTCGAGCGCATGATCGGCGCGCTCAAGCCAGGCGGCCTGGTGCTGGTCGAGGGATATACCCCGGCGCAGCTGAAGTACGCCACGGGTGGGCCGAAGGAAGTCGACCAGCTCTACACCGAGGACCTGCTGCGCGAGGCGTTCGGTACGCTCGAGATTCTCGAGCTCAGGGCCTACGAGGCCGAGCTGAACGAGGGCACCCGGCACACCGGGATGTCGGCGGTCATCGACCTCGTGGCGCGAAAGCCCCGCTAACGCTCGGGCCCTGACAGAAGAATCAGGGCCGGATGTAGGCGCGCTTTCGGGTCGTTCAAGGCCCCCGCCTCGCGCACCGCCGCCATCGCCTCGCCCGTCACTTTGCGCACCGCGCGGCGCGGTCGAGCTTGCCTTGCGTCAACGCTTTGCGGGTAATGCCGCGCACGGTGTCGCTCTTCCTTGATCGGGGCATAAGCCATCGCCTCCTTTGCTTTTCATCCTATGGAGGCGGAAGGCGGTCCTCTTGACCGGGATCAAAAAGCTCCCGCCTGCCGCGAGTAGTCTGGTCTTGATTCTCATGAGGGAGAAAGGAATGAAACGCTTACTACTGATCGGTGCGGCGCTGGCCGCAGCGGCGTCGTTCGCATTCGCACAAGGTCCTGGCTACGGCTATGGCCCTGGATACGGCCCCGGCTACGGGCGCGGAATGATGGGATACGGCCCGGGGTACGGCCCCGGCGGGGGCTACGGCCCCGGCATGATGGGCGGCGGGCCCGGCGCGGGCGGAGCACTCGCCGCGCTCAACCTCACGGACGAGCAGCGCGAGAAGATCTCTTCGATCCAGGAAGAGAACCGCAAGAAAAATTGGGCGGTGATGGGCGAGATGCGCTCCGAGCAGTTCAAGCTGCGCAATATGTATCGGGACGAGAAGCTCGACGCGGACAAAATCGCCGAGCAGCAGAAGAAGGTGGATGGGCTGCGCCAGCAGATGCTTAAGTCGCGGGTGGAGGCCCATAACCAGATCGCCGCGGTGCTGACGCCCGAGCAGCGCAAGCAGTTGCGCCAGTTTTCGCCGTGGTGGTTCGGCGACGTCGAGGAATAGTTAATGAAGCCCGACACGCTGCAAGCCGAGATCGAGCACCGCATCGCCGAGCTGCGCGCCGCGCACGCGCGGATCAGTGTCTGCCATGCGACGCTCGACGAGTGGCACGAGGATGCCGGGCGGCGCCACGCGCTGCGGCTCGACATCCGCTGGCCGCAGCATCAGAGCCTCGTGAGCGGCCCAGCGCGCCCGAGCGCCCGGGCGGCCGTGCAAGCGGGTTTCGAGCTCGCGGCGCGCACCCTGGAAGAAGCCCATGCTTAGCCTGGAAGACTGCCTCGCCTTGTGCGAGCTCTCCGAAGACGAAGTGCTGGCGATCGCGCACCACGAGCATCTCCCCGAGATCGCTGCCGCGGAGCTCGGCAACTATCTCTGCCACACGCCCGAAGGCGAGATGCGCATCAAGACCATCATCCGCGACGATATCGCGGAGGCGCATGCCGGCGGCGACCAGACGCGCGAGCTCGCGCTCAAGATGATGCTGCGCAACTTCGTTTTGCAGCACCCGGGCTGCGAGGAGCGACACGCGCGGCAGATTTGCGCCATGGAGCGGAGAAATGGGCGCGCCTGGGGTTGAGCTCGGCCTAGCGCTAGCGGGTGCCGCGCCCGAGCAGGAAGATCTCGATCCCGCGGCGCTGATCGCGCTCGAGACCGACCGCCTTGCGCGCGCCCAGGCGGCGCGCGCCACGCTCGGCATCTCTCCCGCCGCGCTCGCACTCGCCTTCGGCGACTGGGCGCTGCATCTTGCGGCCTCGCCGGGGAAGCTCGTCGAGCTGCAAAGGAAGGCGGCGCGGAAGCTTCTTCGCTATGGCGCGTGGTGGTCGCAGGCGGTCCAGGGCAAGCCTTGCCCAAACTGCATCGAGCCGCTCGAGCAGGACTCGCGCTTCAGAGACCCGGCCTGGCAGCAATGGCCGTTCAACGCGATCTATCAGGGCTTCCTGCTCTGGCAGCAGTGGTGGCACAACGCCACCACGGACGTGCACGGCGTCTCGGCTCACCACGCCCATGTGGTGAACTTCACCATGCGCCAGCTTCTCGACATCGTCTCGCCTTCGAACTTCCCGTGGACGAACCCCGAGGTGCTGGAGGCGACGCGCGAACAAGGCGGGAGCAATCTCGTCGCCGGCGCGGCGAATTTCGCCGAGGACTGGCGCCGCGAGATGCTCGGTCACCGGCCCGTCGGCGCCGAGGCCTTCGTGCCCGGCGTGCAAGTCGCGACGACTCCGGGAAGCGTGGTGCTGCGTAACCGGCTCATCGAACTAATTCAGTACACGCCGACCACGCCGCAGGTGCACCCCGAGCCGCTGCTCATCGTGCCGGCATGGATCATGAAGTACTACATCCTGGATCTGTCGGCCGAGAACTCGCTGGTCAAGTACCTGGTCGATCGCGGCCACACCGTCTTCATGATCTCGTGGAAGAACCCCGGGCCCGCGGACCGCGATCTGTCTATGAACGACTACCTCGAGCTCGGCGTCATGCAGGCGCTCGAGGCCATCGGGCGGATCGTCCCTGGACGCAAGGTCCACCTCGCGGGCTACTGCCTCGGCGGCACCCTGTCGGCGATCGCCACGGCGCTCATGGCGCAAGAGCGTGACGAGCGTCTCGCGAGCCTCACGCTACTTGCCGCGCAGGTGGATTTCACCGAGGCGGGCGAGCTCATGCTCTTCATCGACGACAGCCAGGTGAGCCTGCTCGAGGACATGATGCGTGCGCAGGGCTACCTCGACACCCGCCAGATGGCGGGCGCGTTCCAGCTCCTGCGGTCGAACGACCTCATCTGGTCGCAGCGCGTGCGCGAATACCTCCTCGGACAGCGCACGCCGATGAACGACCTGATGGCCTGGAACAGCGACGCGACGCGCATGCCCTACCGCATGCACTCGGGCTACCTGCGGCGCCTATTTCTCGACAACGAGCTCTCCGCGGGTCGCTACGAAGCGCGCGGGCGCCGCGTCGCGCTCGCCGACATCAAGCTGCCGCTGTTCGCCGTGGGCACGGTACGCGACCACGTCGCGCCCTGGCGCTCGGTGTACAAGGCGGGGCTCTACACCGATTCCGACATTACCTTCGTGCTCGCGAGCGGCGGTCACAACGCCGGCATTGTGAGCGAGCCGGGCCACGAAGGGCACAGCTACCAGATCGGCACCCGCCGCCACGACGAGCGATACGTCGATCCCGATGCATGGACCGAGCAGGCGCCGCGCTACGCGGGCTCGTGGTGGCCGCAGTGGCAGCGCTGGCTCGCCGAGCGCTCCGGCCCGATCGGGGCCGCGCCTTCCATGGGCGCTGTCGAGGCCGGGCTTGCTCCGCTCGCGCCCGCGCCCGGCCGTTACGTCATGGAGCATTGATGCGCAAATCTGATCGAAGGAGGACCCGTATGTCGCCAGACCTTTTCATGCAAGCCTGGAAGGCGCAACTCGACGCTGGGATGCGCGTATTCGAAGCAATGACCGAAGGCGCGATGCGCGTTTGGGAAGCGCAGCTCGAAGCGGCGACCGAGGCGCACGCCGATGTCGAGGCGACGCGCAAGGCGATTGCTGCGGCCGCCGACGTTCCGCAGGTGATGAAGCTGTGCGCCGATTGGGCGCGCGCCAACACCGAGAAGTCGCTCGCTTGCTGTCGATCCTTCGCCGACGCCGTGGCCGAGACCGATAAGGAAGTCGCCAAATGCGTCGCTACGCCGATAACGCTGCCCCAAGGGGTCGGCGCCGGCCTCGGCATGGTCGACAGCGCGTACAGGCAGTGGCTGCAAGGCGTGCAGCGGATATACCAAAGCGCGGCGAGGCCCGGCGCATGACCGCGAAACAGCTGCTGTTTGCCGACAGCGCGCATGAGCGCCTGGTGAAAGGGATGAACACGCTCGCCGAGGCCGTGCGCGTCACGCTCGGCCCAAAGGCGCGCACCGTGGTGCTCGAGAAATCCTGGGGCGCGCCCACGGTGATCAACTCCGGCGTCGTCGTGGCGAAGGAGATCGAGCTCGAGGACCGCTTCGAGAACATGGGCGCGCAGATGGTGCGCGAGGTCGCGGCCAAGACTTCCGAAGTCGCCGGCGATGGCACTACCACCGCGACGCTGCTGGCCGCGGCGATCGTCAACGAAGGCATGAAGTATGTCGCCGCGGGAATGAACCCGATGGACCTCAAGCGCGGCATCGACCTCGCGGTGGAGAAGCTGATCAGTGAGCTCGAGCGCATGGCGAAGCCGTGCTCGACCCGCAACGAGATCGCCCAAGTCGGGTCGATTTCCGCCAACAACGACGCCTCGATCGGCAACATGATCGCCGAGGCGATGGAGAAAGTCGGGCGCGAAGGCGTAATCACGGTCGAGGACGGCAAGGGACTCGCCAACGAGCTGGAGGTGGTCGAGGGCACGCAGTTCGACCGCGGCTTCCTCTCGCCGTACTTCATCACCAACGCGGAAAAGCAGAGCGTGGTGCTCGAGGACGCCTACATCCTGCTCTACGACAAGAAGATCTCGACCATCCGCGAACTGCTGCCGCTGCTCGAGCACGTGGCCAAGATGGGCAAGCCGATGCTCGTGATCGCCGAGGAAGTCGAGGGCGAAGCGCTCGCGACGCTCGTGGTGAACAAGCTGCGGGGCGTGCTGCACTCCTGCGCGGTGAAGGCGCCCGGGTTCGGCGACCGTCGCAAGGCGATGCTCGAGGACCTTGCAGTGCTTACCGGCGGCGCGGTGGTCGCCGAGGAGGCCGGCATCACGCTCGAGAAGGCCGACCCGTCGGTGCTCGGACGCGCGCGGCGCGTCGAGATCGACAAGGACGACACCACCATCATCGGCGGCGCGGGCGAGCGCAAGGCAATCGACGCGCGCGTTGCGCAGATCAAACGCGAGATCGAGGACTCGACCAGCGACTACGACAAGGAGAAGCTGCAGGAGCGCGCAGCGAAGCTCGCGGGCGGCGTGGCGCTGATCCGCGTCGGCGCGGCGACCGAGACCGAAATGAAGGAAAGGAAAAGCCGCACCGAGGACGCGCTGCACGCCACGCGCGCGGCGGTGGAGGAAGGCGTGCTGGCCGGCGGCGGGGTGGCGCTGCTGCGCGCGCGCGTCGCGCTGAAAGCGCTCCACGGCAAGAACGCCGACCAGGACGCAGGCGTTCGCATCGTCGAGCGCGCGGTAGAAGAGCCGCTACGCCAGATCGTCAGGAACGCGGGCGAAGAGCCCGCAGTCGTGGTGCAGCGGGTGCTCGATGGCGCGGGCAACTTCGGCTACAACGCCGCTACCGGTGAATACGGCGACCTGGTGGCAATGGGTGTCCTCGACCCGCGCAAAGTGACGCGCGCCGCGCTGCAGAACGCCGCCTCGATCGCGAGCCTCATTCTCACCACCGATTGCATGATCGCCCAGGCGCCGGAGAAGCCGGCGGCGCCGCGCGATGAAGACATGACTTGACCAACCACTGAAAGGAGGGCTTTATGGCCAACCTCACCCGCTACGACCCATTCGAGGACTTTTTCAAGGATTTCGGCAAAGGCTTCTGGGTTAAGCCGTTCGCCATGCCCGCGGAGACCGAGCTCACGATGAAGATCGATGTCAAGGAAGACGACAAGGGCTTCACCGTGAAGGCCGACATCCCGGGCGTGAAGAAGGAAGACATCCAGATTGATGTCGACGAGGACCGCATCTCGCTGCACGCCGAGGTTAAGCAGGAGAAGGAAGAGAAGAAAGGCGAGAAGGTCGTCTACAGCGAGCGCTCCTACGGCATGGTCAGCCGCAGCTTCTCGCTGCCGACGGCGGTCGACGCCAAGGGCGCCAAGGCCGAGTACAAGGACGGCGTGCTGAACCTCATGCTGCCGAAGAAATCGAACGGCTCCGCGAAGCGCATCACCATCTCATAATGGGGGCCTACCGCAAGATCCTCGTCGCGGTCGACGGCAGCACGGCGTCGGCCAAGGGCTTGCGTGAAGCGCTGCGCCTCGCCAAGGCCGAGGGCGCGCGGCTTTTCATCCTGCACGTGGTGGACGAGTATCCGGCGTTCGCCGCGCTCGACGGAATGATGGCCGGCGCGCCCGGCGCGGACCTCGTTCCCGCGCTGCGCGAGGGCGGTAAGCGGGTTCTCGCGCGGGCGAAGAGCACGGCAGAAAAGGCTCGCGTGCCCACCAAGGTCATCCTGCGCGAGATGCTGAGCGGCCCTGCCGCCTATCCGATCGTGCGCGAGGCGAAGAAAGTCGGCGCTGATCTCATCGTCCTCGGCACCCACGGCCGTCGCGGTGTGCGGCGCCTCGTGCTCGGTAGCGATGCCGAGCAGGTGGTGCGCACCGCTCCGGTCCCCGTGCTTCTTGTGCGCGCTTGAGACAACAACTGACGAGCTGCTGAAGACAGCTGGTTGCAATCGGTTGACGTGGATCAATACGTGGCTGCCGGGTTGCGGCACCATGTTTTAAGGTTCGCCGAAACTCCTCCTCCCTACCTACCGGCGGACCCGATAAAGCGCGGCGCGAGCTGCGCTTTTTTTGCGTCGAAGCAGACATGCACTGGAGAACGCCGTGAGCTACAAGACCATCCTCGTTCATCTGGACGACTATTCGCGCCGCGCCGAGCGTCTCGCCCTCGCGTTCACGCTAGCCGCGCGCTTCGATGCGCATCTCATCGCGCTATTCGCGCTTGAAGCGACGCGCATTCCTTCGTATGCGCTCGCGGAAGCCGGTCCGCTTATGCAGGAGATCGAAACCCGCCGCCGAACCGAGGCCGCG
>DASTPE010000138.1:0-54078 GCA_035762345.1 Burkholderiales bacterium | reverse complement strand
CCCCGCGGGACCTCCGGCCCCAGCCCAGGGCGCGACGCAACGAGCCCGCGTTCCTGCCCCACATCGCGCGCACCGTCGCGCGCGCGCTCGGCCGTCCGCTCGAAGAGCTCGCCGCCGACACGACGCAAAACGCCCGCCGCCTCTTCGGCCTGCATGAATCTGGCACAGCTTCTTCTGCGCAGCGCCCGCTGGCTGCCTGAGCGGCCCGCGCTCGCAATCGGCGCGACGCCAGTACGCTCGTACCGTGAAATGGCAGCGAGGGTTTCCAAGCTCTCCTCCGGCCTCAGCGCCAGATTAGGTCTGAAACGCGGCGATCGGGTCGCGCTGGCGATGAAGAACTGCCCGGAGTTCTACGAAGTGCTGTTCGCGTGCTGGCACGCCGGCATGACGGCGGTGCCGATGAACGCGAAGCTCCACGCCAAGGAGTTCGCCTACATCCTCGAGGACTCCGGCGCGAAGGTCTGCTTCGTGAGCCCGGATCTCGCCGCGGCCGTACCAGGCGGGATCGCGCCGGACGAAGACTTGCTGGCGGAAGAGGCG
Organism: Burkholderiales bacterium; assembly: GCA_035762345.1. Classification (GTDB taxonomy): domain Bacteria; phylum Pseudomonadota; class Gammaproteobacteria; order Burkholderiales; family SG8-39; genus SCGC-AG-212-J23. The sequence continues at coordinate 53,538 of DASTPE010000138.1, read as the reverse complement.
GTTCCCGCAGAAGTGAGACCGGAGGATCCCGCCTGGCTTTTCTATACCAGCGGCACCACCGGCGTGCCGAAGGGCGCGATGCTCACCCATCGCAACATGCTCTTCCAGACGCAGGCCTACTTCGCCGACATCGACAAGCTGCACCCGGGCGACACGGCTCTGCATCCGGCCCCGTTGTCGCATGGCTCCGGGCTCTACGGCCTGCCGCACTTCGCGGTGGGCGCGGTCAACGTGATTCCCGAGAGCGGGCACTTCGAGCCCGCCGAGATCTTCGAGCTGCTCGAGCACTGGCCGAACGCGTCGTTCTTCGCCGCGCCGACGATGATCGTGCGCCTGATGGCGAGCCCGGTGGCGCGCACGCCGCAGAAGCTGAAGACGATCACCTACGGCGGCGCGCCGATGTACGTTGCCGATTGCCTGCGCGCCATCGAGCTCTTCGGCCCGCGGCTGTTCCAGCTCTTCGGCCAGGGCGAGGCGCCGATGACCATCACGGGGTTGCCTCAACTGTTTCACGAAAGAAGACAACACCTCGAGACCTGCGGCCTGCCGCGTACGGGCTGTGAAGTGAAGATCTTTGACCAGAACGACAAGGAGCGCCCTGCCGGCGAGATCGGCGAGATCGTCACCCGATCCGACTGCGTGATGAAGGGCTACTGGGGCAACCCGGCGGCGACCGCGACGGCGCTGCGAGGCGGGTGGCTGCACACCGGAGATGTCGGCTCTATGGACGCACACGGCTTCCTCACTATCAAGGACCGCTCCAAGGACATGATCATCTCCGGCGGCGCCAATATCTACCCGCGGGAGATTGAAGAGGTTCTGTTGCGGCATCCCGCGGTCGCCGAATGCTCGGTGGTGGGCCGCCCGCATCCGGAGTGGGGTGAGGAAGTCATCGCTTTTGTGGTCCGGAACCATTCCGTCTCCCCGGACGATCTCGAGAAGCTTTGCTTGGACAACATCGCGCGCTTCAAGCGGCCGCGCGAGTACCGCTTCGTCGAGGCGCTGCCGAAGAACAACTACGGCAAAGTGCTGAAGACCGAGCTGCGCAAGCTCCTCGCCTAAGCCGGCTCGCCCTCAAGAAGCGAGAAGCGCACGCGCAGGACCTCCTTTATCTTCACCCGCCCGCTCGCGTCTTTTTCCACCAGCATGAGCTGCTGGGAGTCCGGCAATCCGGTCGGGATGACCATGCGACCGCCCGGCTTGAGCTGCTGAAGCAGCGGCGGCGGTACGAGCTCCGCGCCAGCGGCCACGATCACCTTGTCGAAGAGCGCGTGCTCGGGCCAGCCGTAGTACCCGTTTCCCCGGCGCAGCTCGACGTTTTGGCAGCGCTGGCGCGCGAGCCGCTGCTTTGCCTGCTGCGCGAGCTCCTCGATGATTTCCACGCTGTACACGCGCTGTACAAGCGCCGAAAGGATCGCCGCGTGGTAGCCGAGGCCGGTGCCGATCTCGAGCACCCGGTCCTCGGGCTTGAGGTCGAGCAGGTCCGTCATCAGCGCAACGATGAAGGGCTGCGAGATCGTCTTGCTGCAGCCGATGGGAAGCGGGCTGTCCGCGTACGCGTAGGGACGGATCTCCGCGGGCACGAAATCGTGCCGCGGCAGCTGGGCCATCGCTTCCAGCACGCGCGGCGCGATCGCCGCCTTGCCCGTCTCGCCCGCGGAGAATACTGCCTGGGCGGCGATCACCGCGATCATCTGCTGGCGCAGCTCGTCGAAGGGGTCCGGGTTCACGGCGGACTGTGGATCCCGAACCGGTTGTAGTTCGGGTCGTCGATCAGGTAGGTATCGCTCACTACACCATCCGGCGCGATGTGGACGAGAAACCATTTCGGCCTCGGATACCCCGCAATGCGCATCGGGTAGGTCCAAATTTCCTTGCCCGTGCGCGCCTGTTTCATCGGCTCGTAGGGCGGGCCGAGCAGGTCGAGGACCTCGTCGGCGCGCGTGCCACCCGTCTTGACCCGGCCGATGTTGTCCTCGGTCAGGCGCTGCTCGACCGTGACCAGCCTGCCGTCGGCGCCGATCCGCGCCGCATAGGTTTCGTAGCCCCAGGGCAGGCGCGGGTAGTAGTAGACGGTCTCGCCGTTTGCGCCCGGGCGCTTCTCGGCCGCCGGCCCCATCGCCTTTTCAACGTCGGCCGCCGTCGACTGGCCGGGCACGAGACCGCGGCCATCGAAGCTTGCACACCCGGCAAGAACCAGAACCAGCAGTAGCTTTCTCATATCACCTCTATGATTCTCCGCGCTGGATCGACTCGCACCCAGTCGCCGGTCTTCACCACGCCGCGCGGATGCGGTGTCCAGCCGGCGGTGATTGGGATGCCGGCAAAGATCGCGCCCTGCACCATCACCGGGTTCGTCACTCCAAAGATGAACGCTTTCGGCGCGATTTTCTTCCATTTGATGTCGTAGAACGCCCAGCCGGCGGCGATGCCACCCTTGGCGGTAGGGAAAAAGCACACCTTGTCGACGATGCTTAAGCCTTCCAGCTTGTGTCCGGGCTTGGTGATGACCCCCGTCCAGCGGTCGAGGTCGTAGCGCGGCGAAAATCCCTCCTCGGACACAAGCGCCTCGCCCTCGACGACGGCGCCGTAGGCTTGCTTTACTTCAATAACCCCGTGCATGCGATCTCGACGCAATCATCCGTGTGCCGCAGGATAGTGTTGAAGCGGTGCGCGCCGATGATGTTCACGATCTTCGCTGAGTTGGACACCATGTTGGTCCAGCGGTTCGCCTGGCGCATCGGCGAGAGGTTCTGCAGGATATAGAAGCACACGCCCTCGAGAATCGCCACCCCGGCCCCTTCCAGCATCTGTGCGTAGCCGAGCGCCCGGGACTGCGCGAGCACCGCGCCGTTCGTGGTCACGAAGCAGCTCGAGCCCGGTTTGACTTTCCTTCCCTGGAACAAGCCCGCGAGGCGCTTCATCTCGAGGAGCGACTGCTGCGGCCCGGAGAACACCACCAGCCGCGCGTCGCCATCGCCGAGGTTGTAGCCCGCATAGACGCGGCGGATGTCCTCATCGGTGATCAGGATTTCTTTTGCAAGCCCATCCGTGCTGGCCGGGGCTTCCGGCGTTACGCCCATGAAATGGAACATGCCCATCGAGCCATAGCTCGCGAGCGCGGCGCCGAGATGCTTGAGCTCATCGGCGGTCGGAACGCGGCCATAGCCATGGAACACCGGTACCGCGAAATAGTCCTGGTGCGCTTCCCCGACGAGCTTCCCGACCGCGCCCCAGTCGGCGAGATCGTCGAGCCGTGCATCGAGCCGCACGGCGAACGTGCCGCGCCGGTGATCGTCCAGATGAAAACCATACTCGGGCGTCCTGCCCGTGAGCGCCGCGGCGAGCGCGGCCGGCCCGGACTCGAAGTTCGAGCGCGCGCCGAACACCGAGTTCGCGTAGATCACGGTGCCGGTGTCGCCCCAGGCGACGTGCTCGCCCAAGTGCGGCTGGTATACCGATTGGTAGTTGATGCACGTGTCCGTGGTGACGACGTCCATGCGCCGCAGACACTGGATCAGCTCACGTTCCTTCGCGACCTCCGCCGCGTTCTGTCCGAGCCGGTCGCAATGCGCGAAATCGACGCAGCGCGCGTTCGTGGTCGTCGCGACGGCGCAGCGCGCCGCGCGCTTCAGCTCATCCCTCAGGAACTCGAGGCCGGCGTCGCCCATCACCTCGATGTCGCCCATCATGTGGACGTTGGTGACGGGAACGAAGCGCTTTGCGCCCCAGAAGCGGCCGACCTCGATCTGGTACTGGAGCGCGCGCCGCGCTGCTTCGCCGCGTGAGCCGGCGAGGATGCCGCGCTCCTCGGCCGTGAGTTCCAACTACTCGCCTTTACCGGGCTCTGGAGAGAAGTACTTCTCGAACTTGCCCGGGACGTCCTTCCACGCGTCCGCGTCCGGCGGCGGCGTGCCCTTGCGCGTGATGTTCGGCCATTTCACCGAGTATTCGGCGTTAAGCTTCAGCCACTTCTCCGCCTTCGAGTCGGAGTCGGGCAGGATCGCCTTCGGCGGGCACTCGGGCTCGCACACGCCGCAGTCGATGCACTCGTCGGGATGGATGACGAGCATATTGGCGCCCTCGTAGAAGCAGTCGACGGGGCACACTTCGACGCAGTCCATGTACTTGCACTTTAGGCAGTCTTCGGTGACGACGTAAGTCATAGGGCGCGCATTATAAGGGCACCACGTCAGAAAGCGGCGACGTCACAATAAGGGTTTCAGCGACAGCACTGCAAGAAGTTCAACCGTTGCCGCGACTTGCGCCGGGGGCGATCATAGGCGATGCCTCGGCAGACCCAACTGGCGCCGCTCCTCACGCTCGTCGGCGCGGCGCTGCTTATCCTCACCGCCGCCACGGAAATCGTTACCGCTGCGCGCGGCTGGCTCGCGGGCGACATCCCGCTGCCGAAGGAAATAATCCTCCATGTGCTGGTCGCGTCGGCAGCGCTGTTGCTGTCCGCGGCCTTGATCATGACGCGCAGCTCGTCGCGGCGCACTGCGGCTGCCGAAGCGGCGCGGAGGGAGAGCGAGGAGCGGCTGCGCCTCGTGGCGAACAATGTCCCGGCGCTTATCTCCTACGTCGACCGCGACCAGCGCTACCGCTTCAGCAACCGCACCTACGACGACTGGTTCGGCATCGCGGATGAGCGCATGCAGGGCCGCACCGTCGCCGAGGTGTTCGGCGAGGAAGCGTACGCGCACATGCGCCCGGACATCGAGCGCTGCATGGCGGGCGCGGCGGTGCAGTTCGAGTTCGCCACCACCGAAGGAGGAAAGGCGCGCACGCTGCAGGTTGCCTGCGTGCCGCATCTCAGCGAGGAAGGCGAGGTGCTCGGCTTCTACATGCTCGCGAACGACGTCACCGCGCTCAAGCGCGCGCAGGAGGGCTTGCGCTTCGCCGCGGCGCAGCTGCAGTACGACGCGCAGCGCCTGGAGTTCCTCGCCCACCACGACGCGCTGACTGGCCTTCCCAACCGCGCGATGTTCGCCGACCGCGCACGCGAGGCGGTGGCGCACGCCCGGCGCCACGCCAAGACGGCGGCGTTCTTGTTTCTCGACATGGATAACTTCAAGCAAGTCAACGACCACCTCGGCCACGAGATCGGCGACGAGCTGCTGAAGATCATGGCGTCGCGCCTGCGCGCGAGCGTACGCGGCGACGACTTCATCGCTCGCATCGGCGGCGACGAGTTCTGCGTGCTCCTGCAGGAGATCGCCGATCCCCGTGAGGCGGCCGCGGTGGCGCAGAAGCTGATCCACGAGCTCGGCAAGCCCTACCGGGTCGGCGAGCACGAGGTGAGCTCGGGCGCGAGTATCGGGATCGCGTGCGTGCCGCAGGACGGCGACGACGTCAGCCGCCTGCTGCGGCTCGCCGATCACGCCATGTACCGTGCGAAGGAGCTCGGGCGCAACGGCTATCAGTTCTTCTCCGGCCTGCTCAACGACAACGCCGAGGCCGCGGCCGAGCTCGCCGAAGAGCTGCGCGCGGCCGCCGAGCGCGGCGAGCTTTTCCTCGCCTACCAGCCGCGCTTCGATATCGCGACGCGCCAGGTGGTCGGCGCCGAGGCGCTGCTGCGCTGGCGCCATCCGCGCCATGGCGTGCTCGCGGCCGAGGCGTTCCTGCCGCTCGCGGACGACATGGGCCTGCTCGCCGAGCTCGGCGGCTGGATTCTGCGCGAAGCCTGCCTACAGGGCCGGCGCTGGCTCGATGCCGGCATCCGGCCCTTCTCGGTGGTGGTCAACATGAGCGCACGCCAGCTGCGCGCCACAAACCTCGCCGGCCGGGTGCGCGAGGCGCTGCGGGCAAGCGGCCTGCCGGCAGAATCGCTCCTCATCGAAGTGCCCGAGACCGCGGTGCGCCAGCCCGCGGAGCCGGTCGAGCAGGCGCTCGCCGAAATCACTGCGGGCGGCGCGCGCTTGAGCGTCGATGATTTCGGCACCGGCTACGCGTCCCTGCCCATGCTCCAGCGCCTGCGCGCAAGCTCGGTGTGCATTGACCGCAGCCTGATCGCCGGTGTGCCGAACGACCCGGAGCGCGCCGGCCTCGCCCGCGCTCTGATCGCGCTTGCCCGCGGGCTTGACTTCGAGGTCGTAGCGAAGGGCGTCGAAACCCAGGCGCAGCGCGAATTTCTCGCCGAAGCCGGCTGCCGCGTCTGCCAGGGCGATCTGCTCTCGCCCGCCCGCTCCTCGGACGAAGTCGAGCCCTTCCTCCGCGCCCGACGCGCCGCCTAGCGCGACCGGTAGCGGCGCAAATTGCCTCGCGCCGAGCGCGGGCGTACCGTATCGAACCGGGAAGCCGCTTTCAACGCAAGACGCTGCTTTCAGCGCCGGCACGATCGTGGGCCAGAACCGCGTAAGAACTGGAGTAATGATGGCCAAGCCTTCGAAATTTGCGCATATCGTCTACCGCACAAGGCGCTTCGACGAGATGATCGCCTGGTACCAAAAGGTGTTCGAGGCGAAAGTGCAGTGCCAGAACCCGGCGCTAGCGTTCCTTACCTACGACGACGAGCACCACCGCTTCGCGTTCGCCAACCTGGCGTTGCTCGATCCGGCGGGGAAGCGGTCCGAAGGAAAACCAGATGCTGGCGTCGACCACGTCGCTTACACCTACGCCAGTCTCGCGGACCTGATCGATACCTACACGCGCCTCAAGCAGCAGGACATTACGCCGTACTGGCCGATAAGGCACGGCCCGACGCTATCGCTCTATTACCGGGACCCCGACGGCAACCGCCTGGAGTTCCAGGTCGATTGCTTCGCCACGGCGGAAGAGGCCAACGCGTACATGGTCGGCGAGGCTTTCGCCACCAACCCGATCGGGGTGAACTTCGATCCCGACGAGCTGGTCGCGCAATTCAAGCGGGGAGTTCCGGAGCGCGAGCTTCTCGCCCGGCCGGCGGGCCCGCCGTCGCCCATTCCTTCTGAGCACGGGATCGGTGCGTGACGGCGTACCCAGCACGTGGACTGACTCCATGCGCATAGCGGTGCTCACGTTCGAAGGCTTCAACGAGCTCGACTCTTTCATCGCTGCGGCGCGATCAACTGCTCTCCTGGCACGTGATTACGCATAAGGGCGGATGCCACTGCGGCCGCGTGCGCTTCGAGGTCATCGCGCCGGCCCGTTTTTCGGTCACGGACTGCAACTGCTCGATGTGCTCGAAGTCTGGATACCTGCATCTCATCGTGCCCAAGTCGCAATTCAGGCTCGTTTCGGGCAACGACGTCCTGACCGAATACACATTCAATACGGGGACCGCCCGGCACCTCTTCTGCTCGGTATGCGGCATCAAATCGTTCTACGTGCCGCGCTCGCATCCGGACGGCTACAGCGTCAACGCACGCTGCCTGGACGAGGGAACGGTCGAGGAGATGACGATCATTCCCAGGGACGGGAAGAACTGGGAACAAACGTACGCCTCGAAGAGCAGATGAAGCTGGCGCAGGCGCTGCCTGAGCTCGTCGCCGACCTGGAGATCGGTCTCCTCAACCTCGGACGGCGCGATCTTGTGCAGCAACTGAAGGAGGCGAACGTCGCGCGCTGGACCTACGACGACTTCTCGGACACCGCCTACCTGCAGCTGAGCGCGGCGCCAGTGGACATGATGCACGTAGAGCGGCTCTCGCTCTATGACGAGCTTGGGGTCAACGTCGATGCCGACCCGCGCGGGCGGCTGTGCGGAATCGAGGTGCTCGAGGGAAAACGCGTCACGTCACGCCTCGAGAGGAGGTGACAAGCGGGGAATATGCCCGCGACTTCCGGCCGCGCTTTTTGCATGCTGGTGGCCATGGACAAGGCCCACATCGCCCAAGTCTTGATCTTGGACCCGCTGAACGACGGCATGAATCTGGTGCGTCGGTACCAGGAAGGTCGGGGATTCAGGGCCTACGTGATGGAGCGCACCATGCTGGTCGCGCCGATCGGGGGGCTGATCGTAGGGACGAGCCTCGCGTGCGCCGCAGCGACGGTGATGTATCTCGGGGGCCTGCAGCCGATCCTCGTCCTGCTCTCGCTTCTTCTCGCGCCGGTCATCCTCGTCGGCAGCGCTTTCGTGCAGGGCTATGTCTTCCTTTCGTGGCTGGAGAACCGCGCGCTCGCCAAAGCGCTGCGCCGCGCCCCGCGGCCGGCCGGCCCGATCGCGGCGCAGCTGCGCAAGGCGGGAATCGACCTCGGAACCATGCCGTCCGTGCCTTGGATTCTTGCGTTCGTTTTCCTGTTCCTGCCGCTCTCAATGCTGGTCGCGATCCTGCCCGGGGTAGGCATGGCGCTGATCGCGCTTCACATCGCCTCGCCGGTCGTCTTCGCCCGCCTCGACCGCTAAACTTGGCGGGTGCGAATCGACGGCGGCTGCCACTGCGGCCGGATCACCTACGAGGCGGACATCGACCCTGACAGGGTCGGCATGTGTCACTGCACCGACTGCCAGACTCTCTCCGGCTCCGCGTTCGTCGTGTACGTCCCGGTGCCGAAGGAGGCGTTGAGGCTGCGCGGCGAGCCTAAGCTCTATGTAAAGACCGCCGAAAGCGGCAACCGCCGCGCGCAGGCCTTCTGTCCGGAATGCGGAACGCGCATCTACGCGTCGGCGGACAAGGATCCGCAGGTCTTCAACCTGCGGGTCGGCACCGTGCGTCAGCGCGCCTCGCTAGCGCCGAGGACGCAGCTCTGGTGCCGTTCCGCGCTGCAGTGGACCATGGACCTCGGCTCGGTCCAGCGGCACGCCAAGCAGCCGATGTGAAGCTTTCGGTCGTCGTGCCGGCGTTCAACGAAGAACGCCTGCTGGCGGGCTCGCTGGCTGCGATCCGCGACGCGCTGCGCGCCTTCGAGGAGGCGGACTGGGCCACCGAGCTCATCGTGTGCGACAACAACTCGACCGACCGTACTGCCGAGATCGCGCGCGACGCGGGCGCCGCAGTGGTGTTCGAGCCGGTGAACCAGATCGCGCGGGCGCGCAACGCCGGCGCGGCGCACGCCACCGGCGAGTGGCTGCTCTTCGTCGATGCCGACTCGTATCCGGATAGGGACCTCATGAACGAGGTTCTGCAGGAGATACGGGGCGGGCGCTGCCTCGCCGGCGGCGCGACGGTCGCCTTCGAGACCGACGATGCGCTCGCGCGCTGGTGGATCGCGGCGTGGAACTTCGCGAGCCGCCACGCACGCTGGGCGGCGGGATCGTTCGTGTTCTGCGACTCGGCTGCGTTCCGTGAGCTCGGCGGCTTCAGCCAGAAGCTGTACGCTGCCGAAGAGCTCGACTTTTTCGGGCGGCTGAAGCGCCACGCGCGCACGCGCGGCCGCGAAATCGTGATCCTGCATCGTCATCCGCTGCGCACCAGCGGCCGCAAAGCGAAGCTCTACACCAAGCGCGAGTTCTTCTGGTTCCTGCTGAAGACGGCATTGCTCGGCGGGCGCACCCTGCGCAGCCGCGCAAGCTGCTACGCCTGGTACGACGGACGGCGCTAGCTGCGGAGTTCTTTTCCGGCCCGGCGCAGCAGCTCGCGCACCACCCGCATCAGGCCCTGAACGTCTTCGGGACTGGGATCCGATCGCACGGCTTCCCGCGGCTGCGGCTCGTCGCTGTCGGCAACTTCGACCATCACATTGCGCCAGCGGGTGCCGCGGAAGGTGCCGTCGCGTTCGATGCGCCCGCCGACTGTCTCGTGGACATACTCGCGCGGCTCGCCACTGGAGTAGAGCACCCAGTCGCTCGCCGAGATCGGCACGCCTTCGGCATCGAGGGTCACCATGACATGCCGCGCTCCGGCCGCGCCCGCGGACAGGTCTGCCGTTACGCTCTCCCAGCCGGCGATCGCCGCGGATTCTGGCCTGCCCGCAAGCTCCGCCGAAAGGACCGGACGCACCCGCACCTCGGCGTCGCCCGGCAGCGGGGCGAACAGCGCATGCCAAGCTGGGCGCAGTCAGGCCTCGACGATGAAGTCGAAGCTCGCGTCTTCAGCACTTGCCTTCTTCATCTCGAGCTCGCGCCGGTACAGTGAGTCGCGCTGATTTCCCGGATCGCCGGGGAAATAGAGCTGCGTGGTAAGCACGCGCCCGCCCGGCGCCTGTACCTTGACGTGGAGGTGGCGCGTGCGGCCGGGATATTGCGCGGGAATGATGGTCTCGAGCCGGTAGCGCCCGTGCGCATCCGCGTGCTGGTGGCCGCGGTAGCGGAAGCCGCGGTTGTCGTACGCGCCCTCCTCATCGGAGTGCCAGAAGTCGAGCAACGCGTTCGGCACCGGCTTGCACTGCGCCGAGAGCACCGTCCCTGCGAGCACCAGGCGCGGAGCGTTGCTTCCCTTTTCCACGAGCGAAATTCGCCTGGGCGAGTTGGGCGTGAAGAAGGGCCCCTCGGTCTGGCGCGGAGTGAGCACACCGCAGGTCTGCGCGAGGGCTTCGAGCGGGACGAACAATGCCGCGCCGAGCGCGCGGCGACGAGTGAAGATCATCGTGTCTCCATGAGTTTGACCAGTGCATGCAAGGCGCGGTTTACCGGGGTGTGTACGCCAAGCGCTTCTCCCTGGCGCAGGACGAAGCCGTTCAGGTGGTCGATCTCGCTGCGCTTGCCGCGCGCGAGGTCCTGGGCGGTCGACGAGTACTGCGTCGGCATGGTGCGAGCGATGCGCAGCACCGCCTCCCAGGAGTCGCCCGGTACGGTGACCCCGGCCGCGCGCGCGACCGCCAGGCATTCTTCCATGACGTCGCGCATCACGCTGCGTACGCCCTCTCCCTCGATCAGCCGGCCGTAGGGAAGCTGCGTGACTGCGGACATCGCGTTGTACACGCAGTTGAGTATCAGCTTCAGCCAAAGCGCCCCGGCCACGTTGTCGGAAGTCTGGAGTGGCACGCCGGCGGCGGCGAACGCCGCGGTGAGCTCCGCGCTGGCAACCTCGGGCGGCACGACGAGCTCGCCGCGCCCGTGATGCCGGACGTGCCCTGGGCCCGCCATCTCGCTTGCGACGTAAACGACCGCCGGGGCGACCCGTTGCCGCAGGAACGACCGCAGCCGCGCGGCGTTGTCGACTCCGTTCTGCAGGCTGAGGACGAGCGCCCCGGCATCAAGGTACGGCGCCATGTCCGCGCCCGCGCTTTCGGTGTCAGTCGACTTGACGCAGAAAAGCACTAGTTCGGCGCCACGCACCCCGTCCGCACGACTACTCGCGTGCATTGGCACGCGCCGCCGAAATTCCTTGGTCTCGAGAAGGAGGCCGCTACCGCGCACCGCGTCGACATGCTGAGGACGTCCGATCAGCGTCACTTCGTGACCGGCGCGTGCCAGCATGCCGCCGTAGTAGCAGCCGACGGCGCCGGCCCCCATGACCGCAATCTTCATCACCCGATCTTCTTCACCCTTTCACGCAGACGACCTGCTTGAGCGTATGGACCACCTCGACTAGGTCCGACTGGTTCGCCATCACCTCATCGATCGGCTTGTAGGCGCCCGGGATCTCGTCGATCACGCCTTTGTCTTTGCGACAAATGACGCCTTCAGTTTGATCGGCCAGATCTTTCGTCGAAAACCTTTTCTGCGCGGCGTTGCGGCTCATGAGGCGCCCAGCGCCGTGTGCGCAGGAGTGGAAGCTCTCTGCCGAGCCCTTGCCGCGCACGATATAGCTGCGAGCGCCCATGCTGCCGGGGATGATGCCGAGCTCGCCTGCGCCAGCGCGGATCGCTCCCTTTCGCGTCAGCCAGACCGATTCGCCGTAATGCTCCTCGCGCTCGACGTAATTGTGGTGGCAGTTGACCGCCGCGCCCGCCACCTCGAACGAAGACAGATGGCGGCGCATGGCGTCCAGAACCAGGTCCGTCATTTCCTCGCGGTTCGCGCGCGCGTAGTCCTGTGCCCAGCCGATCGCCTCGACGTAGTCGTCGAAGTGCTGCCCGTCCTCGGGGAAGTAAGCGAGGTCCGCGTCGGGGAGACGCATGTTGTGCCGTTGCGCATCCCTCTTCGCCAGCTCGATGAAGTAGGTCCCGATCGCGTTGCCGATGCCGCGGCTGCCCGAATGCAGCATCGCCCACACGCGATTCGCTTCGTCGAGGCAGACCTCGATGAAGTGGTTGCCGCCGCCCAGCGTGCCGAGCTGGTGCACCCAGCTCGAGTTGCGTCCGACGCGCTTCCCGATCCCGGGATGCTTGTCAAGAATTCTTCTCAAACCCTTCTGGAACTGCTTTGCCGCGCCGGTACGCGCATCGCGGTCGGAGTGCTGGCCGAAGCCCACCGGCACGTCCCGGCTGATCTGGGCAAAGACCTTCTTCAACGAGCTTTCGTCGAGCTCGTTGCCGGTGAGCGAGAGCCGCGTCGCCATCATGCCGCAGCCGATGTCGACGCCGACCGCGGCCGGGATGATAGCCCGCTTGGTCGGAATCACCGAGCCTACGGTAGCGCCAATACCGAGGTGAACGTCCGGCATCGCCGCCACGTGGTGATGCACGATCGGCAGGCAGGAAATATTGACGAGCTGGGCACGCGCCTCAGGTTCGATTTCGCCGGTATAAACCTTGACCGGAACGAGGCCTTCGCTGATTTCCTGTCGTACGGGCATAAAGCTTAGAGCCGCAGCAGCCGCGCTGCGTTCTCCTTCATGATGAGCGGCCGCACGTCGGGCTTGATCGGAAGCTTGGCAAACTCCTCCAGCCACTTCTCTGGCGAGATCACCGGGTAATCCGAGCCGAACAGGATCTTATCCTTGAGAAGGGTGTTGGCGTACTGGATGAGAAGCGGCGGAAAGTACTTCGGCGACCAGCCCGAAAGATCGATGTAGACCTGCGGCTTGTGCGTTGCGACCGAGAGCGCCTCTTCCTGCCACGGGAACGACGGGTGCGCGAGGACGACCGGCATATCCGGGAAATCTGCCGCGACGTCGTCGAGGTGCAACGGATTGGAGTACTTGAGACGGATGCCGCCGCCGCCCCGCGTGCCTGCGCCGACGCCGGTCTGCCCGGTGTGAAAAAGCGCCGGCAGCTTCGCCTCCGCGATGACTTCGTAGAGCGGGTATGCCAGGCGGTCGTTGGGGAAGAACTCCTGCACCGAGGGATGGAACTTGAAGCCCTTCACTTTGTATTCGGTGATCAATCTTCTTGCAGCGCGCACCCCGTCCGCGCCCCGGTGCGGGTTGATGCTGGCGAAAGGAATCGCCACGTCGCCGTGCTGGTGCGCGAGCTCGGCGACCTCCTCGTTGGTAACGCCGCGGCTGGCCCCCTTCTCGCCGTCCACGGTGAACACCACGAACGCCATCCTGAGCTTGCGATACATCTCGGCCATCTCAGGCACCGTCTGGTGCTGCGGCTGGTAGCGGAAATAGCGCCCCATCGCCTCCTGCGACTCGGTGAGCTTGTCGTCCACCCGCAGCGCCGACTTCCAGGCGTGGGTATGCACATCGATGGCGACGAAATCCTTGATGTTCATGCGAGTAATACCCTTGGCGAATCCGCGTAGAGCTCCTGTACCAGCGCCGAGCGGCGCTTGAGCACCGCACGCTGGTTGATCGAGCCCTTGTCCGTCATCTCGCCGGCGTCGAGCGACGGCGGCTCCTCGAGCACAAGCACGCGCGCGATGCGATTCGAACTTCCGGTGGATGGGAGGGTTTTCAGTCTCTCGTCCAGCTCCGCAGCCGACAGCTTCGTGGCAAGAAAGACCAGCGCGCCGACTTCGCTCCTGCCCTCGCCGGTGATTACCACGTCGCGTACCAGCGGCGCGAAATGCTCGATGAACCTTGCGCGCAACGGGCCGACGTGCACCCAGGTGCCGGTCGAAAGCTTGAAGTCTTCCGCCATTCGCCCTCGGAATAGCAGCCCGCGCGCGGGATCGCCTCTATCCAGCGCGAAAGTATCGCCGAGCCGGTAGTAGCCCTCCTCGTCGAACGCACCGGCGGTGAGCTCGGGCTGGCGCCAATAGCCGGGCGTAATGTGCGCTCCCTTGATGCGCGCCTCGTACTTTCCCTCCAGCGGCACGAGCTTGATCTCGACGCCGGGCGGCGGCAGGCCCATGTTAGTCGCGTCGTCGGTCTCCCACATCCGCCCCATGGTATACGGCGCGGTCTCCGTGGAGCCGAGGCCGGTGAGGAAGAGGATGTCCTCGCCGGTGGTCTTGCGCGCGAGCGCCTTGATCTCCTCGAACACGTGCTGGGCGATGGCGGCGCCAGCGAACCAGAGCAGCTTCACTCTCGAAAAGAAATTGGCGCGCAAGGCGGCGTCGCTGCGCAGGTAGGGCAGCAACGCTTCGTAGCCTCTCGGCACGTTGAAATACCAGGTGGGCGCGATTTCGCGCAAGTTGCGCACGGTGGTTTCGATTGCGCCCGGCATCGGCTTGCCGTCGTCGATGTAGTACGAGCCGCCGTTGTAGATCACCAGCCCGAAGTCATGGTTCCCCGCAGCGGTGTGGTGCCACGGCGCCCAGTCGACGATGACCGGCGGCTCGTCGCTGAAGAACACGAACTGGCTCGCGATCATCGCCTGGTTCGCACACCACATGCGCTGGGTGTTGATCACGGCTTTCGGCACGTCGGTCGAGCCAGAGGTGAACAGGAACTTTGCGATGGTGTCGGGACCGACCGCGGCGTGCGCCTGCTCGAGCGCCGCGCCCGGCTCCGCCTCGGGGAGCGTATCGATCACCTCGATGCCGCGCGCCGCAGCGTCGAGCGCTTTCTGGAATGGATTTTTCTGAGCAACAAATACCAGCCCCGGCGTGAGCAGCGCGAAAATCGAGCGCAGCTTGGCGAAGTCGGTGGACAGAAGCGAGTACGCAGGCGAGACCGGCGCATAGGGGATACCGGCATACAGCGCGCCCAAATGCAGCAGCGCGTGCTCGAGGTCGTTGCCCGAAAGCACCACCAGCGGACGCTCCGCGCTTAGTCCCTTCGCGAGCAGGCCTGCACCCACGCGCCGCGCCCTGGCAAGGGCATTTCTATAGGAAAGCGTGCGCCAGGAGGACCCGGAGCGCTGTGCGAAAAGAACACGATCCGGTGCGACGCGCGCCCAGTGCTCGAGGCGCTCGGTGAGCTCTGCCGGATACGGCCCGAGCGCGTGCGGCGAGCGCAGGAGGATCGATCGATCCGCGCGGCGCTCGACCACGGCGGCCGGTTCGGCCAATCGCACGCTCCGCGTCCTGCGCGTGTCGGACGCCTCACTCACGAATCGGCGGTGAACCCGGTCTCCTTGGCGAGACCGCTCCACTCGGCGGCGTCCGCCTTGAGCAGCTCGGCGAGCACGCGCGGGGTCGAAGCCTGGACCTCAAGGCCGAACTGCTTGCGCAGCCGGAGCGGAACCGCGCCGCCGAACAAGCCGAGCGCGGCGGCGCCAAGGAATTTGCGACGCGTGTACATGCGACCTACTTTCATGGAGCGAATTATCATCGGGCGAGCTTCTCCAGCACCCGCAGCAGTTCACGCCGCTCGCGCGCGTCGATGCGCGCCGCGAAGCGGCGGTCGTACGCGCGCACTCGCCGGCGCAGGCGCTCAATGAGACGCTGCCCCTTGCCGGTCAGATACAGGCCCCAGGCGCGGCCATCGTCGCTGCGGTGGCGCCGCTCGGCAAGGCCCTGCCCCTCGAGCCAGTCGGTAAGCAGCATCGCGCCCGAGCGCGCCGTGCCGAGTACATCCCCCAGCGTCGTCTGAGTGATGCCAGGGTTCGCCTGCAGGATGACAAGCGCCGTGAAGCGCGGCCGCGTGATCCCAGCGCCCGCGGTCGCCCGGTGGAACGCGTCGAACGCGGCGACCTGGGCGCGGCGCAGCGCGTAGCCGAGGTGCTGATCCAGGTCCAGGTAGTCGATGCCGGCCACGCGCGCGATGCTGCTCGGGCGCGGACCACGGGGGAGGGTGGTCCGCCGCGCCAGGTCGCGCGCGGCAAGGCGACGCTTCGTCATTGACCCGGCGATTGTAGTCCTATATAACAATGTCGCTCATACTCTGAGGAGGAGAGATGAAACGCCGTCAGTTCAACCAAGCGATCGCCGCCGCGGCCGCGCTTGCCGCCGTTCCCTATGTGAGAGCCCAGGCGCAGAAGCTGCGCGTCGGCGTGGTGCTGCCGAAGTCGGGCGTGCAGGGCTTCATCGGCCAGTCGTGCCAGAAGGGCGCCGACCTCGCGCCCGGCGTGATCAAGGAGATGCTCGGCGTCGACATCGAGATCGTGAGCGCCGACAACGAGTCCAACGTCGACACCTCCCGCACGCGCACCGAGCGCCTGGTCCAGGAGGGCGCGCACGTGCTGGTGGGCGCGTTCGACTCCGGGCAGACCGCCGCGATGGCGCAAGTCGCCGAGCAGCGCGGCATCCCGCACATCGTCAATATCGCCGCCGCGCCGCAGATCACCGAGCAGGGCTACAAGTTCGTGTTCCGCAACTTTCAGACCGCGCCCGACATCGTACGCGAGGGCCTCGCGCTGATCGGCGAGCTCTTCCAGGCCACGAATACCGTGCCACGCACGGCGGTATTCATGCACGTGAACGACACTTTCGGCCAGGCGATGGCGAAGGGGATCGGCGCGTTCATGCCGCGGCTCACCCAGCTGCCGTTCAGGATCGTGGACACCATCTCCTACGACGTCGCGGCCAAGGACCTCGCCGTCGAGGTGTCGAAGGCCAAGGCGTCGAACGCCGATTTCCTGCTGCTCGTGTGCCGTTTGAACGACGCGATCCTGCTGCGACGCGAGATGGTGAAGCAGCGCTGGAACCCGATGGGCATCATCAGCCCCGGTTCCCCCGGCATGTACGAGCAGCAGTACTTCAAGACGCTCGGCAAGCTTTCGGAGTACTCGATCTCCAACGTTCCCTGGTACAACCCGAACGCCAAGCTGACCAAGGTCGTGGAGAAGGCATTCCTCAAGCAGAATCCGAAGGATCAGCTGGTGTTCCACGGGCTCAACGTGGGCTTCACGTTCGAGGCAATCCTGGTTGCCGCCGATGCTTTCAAGCGCGCGAAGACTACCGAGCCGAAGACGCTCGCCGACGCGATTCGCCAGACCAACATCACCGACAAGATGACGCTGGGCGGGCCGATCAAGTTCAACGCCAAGGGCCAGGTCGAGGGCATTGGCTCGGCGTGCGTGCAGAACCTGAAGCTCCTGCCCACGGTGGTGCTGCCGAAAGGCGCGGCCACGGCGAAGCCGGTGTTTCCGGTCCCGGAATATAAGAAGGCGTGACGGCCCGCCTAACAGCAGAAGACCTGATCGAAAAGTGCTCAGAATAGAGGGCCGGCTCGCCGGCCCTTTTTTTGCCCCATGACCTGGGACCTCATCGTCAACGTCGCGATCGCCGGCGTCCTGACCGGGCTGGTGTACGGTCTGATGGCGCTTGGGCTGTCCGTGATTTTCGGCGTGGTGCGGGTGGTGAACTTCGCGCACGGCGAGATGATGACGATCGCGATGTACGCGGCGACGGTGCTGTTCGCGGCGCTCAGGCTCGATCCGTTCCTCGCCGTGCTGCCGGTGGCGCTGGCTTTCTTCGCCTTTGGCTACGCGCTGCAGGCGGGGCTCATCAATCCCTTCATCACCCGCCCCGAGCATTCGCAGTTCATGCTGCTCGTGGCGGTGGCGATCATCCTGGTGAACGCCCTGCTCATTATCTTCGGCCCCGACGCGCGAAACGTGCAGGTGGATTACCAGCTCGAGTCGTTCGAGATCGGCCGTGTTCTCGTCGACAAGGCGCGGCTGTATGCCGCGCTCGTCGCGGTGGCCGCCGCCGCCGCGCTGTTCGCTTTCTTCCGCTTCACCCTGACGGGTAAGGCGATTCGGGCCTGCGCCGACAACTATCTGGGCGCCAAAGTCGTGGGGCTGAACGTCAAGAAGTACTATGCGCTCACCTTCGGATTGGGCTCGGCCTGCGTCGCGGTCGCAGGCTGCGCGCTGGTGCTCCTCGTGGATGTGACCCCGCCGCTCGGTCCGTACTACACCCTTCTCGCCTTCGTCATTGTCATTGTGGGCGGGCTCGGATCGATGACCGGCGCGCTGCTCGGTGGCGTGCTGATCGGGCTCTCGGAGGCGCTCGCCGGGCTTTTCATAGTCCCGTCGGCCAAGAGCATGTTCAGCTTCGGCCTGCTTATCCTCGTGCTTCTCCTGCGGCCGCAAGGCCTTCTGGGCGTGAAACGGTGAGCCGGGCGGGCATCGGGCTCACGGCCCTGACGCTGCTGCTCGTTCTGCTTCCGGCGTTCGCCGGCTCCTATGCGCTCTCGGTCGCCACGCTGATCCTGTACTTTGCCTACACCGGCCAGGCGTGGAACGTCATGATGGGGTTCGCCGGACAGCTGTCGCTCGGCCATTCGCTCTACGTCGGTGTCGGCGCCTACGCCGCTGGCGCGCTCTTCTTCCACTACGGCATCGGCCCGTGGGCTGGGCTGTGGGTCGCGATGCTGCTCTGCGTGGCGCTCGGACTGGTGATCGGCTTCCTCGCCTTTCGCTTCGGCATCTCCGGCGTCTACTTCGCGCTCCTCACCATCGCCTTCGCCGAGTTCACCCGTATCGGCTTCGACCATATCGACTGGCTCGGCGGGCCCGGCGGCATGTTCCTCAAGGTGGCACAGCGCGACGTTTGGGACTTGGCGAACTTCCGCGGTCCGCCTCTCATGTACTACTACACGATGCTGTCCTTGACTGTGATTGCGTTCATCGGCTGCTGGATGCTGTTACGCTCAAGAGCCGGCTATTACTGGCAGGCAATCCGCGAAAACGAGGAAGCCGCCCAGGCGCTCGGCATCAATACGTTCCGCTGGAAGATGGCGGCGGTGGCGATCTCGGCGGCGATGACCTCGATCTCGGGCGTATTCTTCGCCTTCTACTACAACAACCTTTTCCCCGAGCAGATCTTCCACATCAGCCGCTCGATCGAGATCATTCTTGGCCCGGTGATCGGCGGTATCGGCACGCTGTTCGGCCCGATCCTCGGCGCCGCTGTGCTCACGCTCCTCTCCGACGGCATCACCGACCTCCTCGCTGCGCTCGGCTGGGACGTTCCCGGCATCAAGCAGGTGTTCTACGGCGTCGTGCTGCTCGTCGTGGTGATGCTTCTCCCCCACGGGATATGGCCCACGGTCGCGAGAAAGCTCAAGATCGATGCTTGAAGTCCGGAACATTTCCAAATCGTTCCGCGGACTGCGCGCCGTGCGCGAAGCGTCGTTCGAGCTGCCGAAGGGAAGCATCAACGCGCTCATCGGACCGAACGGCGCGGGCAAGACCACGATCTTCAACATGGTCGCCGGCGTATACGCGCCCGACACCGGCGAAATCATCTTCGAGGGCAACAGGATCGATGGCCTGCGGCCCGACCAGGTATGTGCGGCCGGAATCGGCCGTACCTTCCAGCTCGTCAAGCCGTTCGCCGGTCTCTCGGTGCTCGACAACGTGATCGTCGGCGCGCTTCACAGGGAAAGAACGGTAGTCGGCGCGCGTGCTTACGCTCTTTCCATCCTGAAGAAGCTCGATCTCCACTCGAAAGCGGTTCTGCCCGCCTCTTCTCTCACCCTCCCCGACCGCAAACGCCTGGAGGTCGCGCGCGCGCTCGCCACGCGGCCTCGCCTGCTCCTACTCGACGAAGTGATGGCAGGCCTGCGCCCAACCGAAACCGACCAGATGGTGCAAGCGTTCCGCGACCTCCACCGCGCAGACGGCCTCACCATCCTGCTGATCGAGCACGTGATGCGTGCAGTGATGGCGCTCGCGCAGCACATCGGGGTGCTGCACCACGGCGAGGTGATCGCGCGCGGCGGACCAGACGAAGTCGTGCGCAACCCTGCAGTGCTCGAGTGCTACCTCGGGGAAGAAGTGGCCGTATGAGCATGCTTTCCGTGGAAGCGCTGGACTTGTATTACGGCGACGCGCAAGCGCTCTCGCGCGTAAGCCTCGAGGTGGGCAAGGGGGAGATCGTCGCCATCGTCGGCGCGAACGGCGCCGGCAAGTCCTCGCTCATCCGCTGCATCGCCGGGATAGAAGCTCCGCGCTCGGGAAAGATCACGTTCAATGGAAAGACCATCTCGGGCCTCGAGTCCCACGACATCTGCAACCTGGGCATCGGCCAGGTCGCCGAAGGCCGCCAGGTATTCCCCAGCCTCACGGTGCTCGAAAACCTGCAGATGGGCGCAATGCTGCGGCGGGCCCGGGCGGCGGCACGGCGCAGTCTCGAGGACGTCCTTGCCCTCTTCCCTCGGCTCGCCGAGCGCCGACACCAGCTGGCGGGCACCATGTCCGGCGGCGAGCAGCAGATGATCGCCATCGGCCGCTGCCTGATGGGTGCGCCCGAGCTGATCATGTTCGACGAGCCCTCCCTCGGTCTCGCGCCGCGCGTGGTCCAGGAGGTGCTGCACACTATCCATGTGCTGAACGGGCGCGGGCTTACCATTCTGCTGGTGGAGCAGAACGTCGCCGTGTCGCTGAAGATCTCGAGCCGCGCCTATGTGCTTGAGAACGGCCGTATCGTCATGGCTGGGCCGGGCGACAAGCTGCTCCGCGACGATCGCGTGCGGCAGGCCTACCTCGGACTCTGACGCACGATGCAAAAAAAGCTCAACCTCAAAAAGGACATGAAGGTTCGCATGGTCGGCAAGCCCGCGAACGTGGCGCTGACCGGCGTGCACACGACTTCGTCGGCCGTGGCCGACGCGGTCATCGTGTTCGTTAGGACTCTTGCAGAGGTCGACGCCAAGGCCGGCCCGGCGATGGAAGCGGCCAGGGAAGATCGCATCGCATGGATCGCTTATCCCAAAGCGGGCCAGCTCAACACGGATCTCAACCGCGACCTTCTCTGGAAGCACATGCTGAAGAAAGGCGTTCAGGCCGTCCGCCAGGTCGCCATCGATGAAGTGTGGAGTGCGTTGCGCTTTCGTCCCAGGAAATGAAGCAAGTCACAGTGAACGACCGCATGCAGCGCGGCTATGTCTATTTCCTCACCGAACCGGAGGGCAAGAGTTTCGATCCCGAATTCAGACCTCAGCTCACGCCCTCGGAGCTGCTGAAGATCGGCGTGTTCGGGGGCAAGTACATGACCGACTGCCGCGCCGAGTTCCCGGCCGAATGGTTCGAGCGGGCCAAGCTCTGCGCCGAGCGCCACGATCCCGAGTTGAATTTCTTCAAGGTCAACGCGTCGCAACCGCTCAGCGTGTGGCGCGCGAAGGGCTGGGTTCACCCCGACGACCCGCGCGGCTGGTTTCAGTGGTATTGCCGCTATTACATGGGGCGGCGCGGCTCCGACGATGCGCGCCAGATTCGCCGCTGGCGCAACATCCGCCGCCACCTTGCGCAGATCGAGAAGCATTGCGAGCGGCACGACCTCTCTTGCCGTCCGCGCCAGCGCCAGTCGCTTCTGCACTGGGCCTACGACTCTCGGGCGGTGTAGCGCCGGGCTTGGTAGTTCTACCAAAGTCTTGGTAGGATTACCAAGCCGTGGACGTCCGCACCCGCATCCTCGAAGCCGCCCTCCGATTGCTCGGCGAGGGCGGCGCGCCGCAGATCACCCAGCCCCGCGTGAGCAAGGAAGCCGGGGTCCGACAGAGCCACCTCACCTATTACTTTCCCACCATCAACGACCTCCTGCAGGCAGTAGCGCGGCACTCGTTTCAGTCGCTCGCCAAGGCGCTCGCCGGCGCCAACGCGCGTGAACGCCCCGGACCGCTCGCCGAGGTCATCGCCAAGGCGTCTCGCGACAAGCGCCGCGTAAGGCTGATGCTGGGCCTGGTGCAGTCCGCCGACCGGGATGCCACTCTCAAGCCGGGCATGCGGCGGTTCATCCTCGAGCTGCGCGGCGGCCTCGAGCCCCTGTTGCGCTCGGCCGGGCTGGAAGCGAGACCCGAGGACATGGCTTTCCTGCATACGGTGGTCGTCGGCTGCGCGGTGCTTCAGCTCGCGCGCGACGACAACGAGGCGCGCGCCGAAGCGCGCGCGGTCCTCGAAAAGGCCATCGCCTCTCTGCCGAAGGAGCCCGCATGAAGCGCCTGCTGATCCTGGTGGCCTTGCTCGCCGGCTGTGGGAACGAGCCGAACAACGCCTGGCAGGGCTACGTCGAAGGCGAGTACGTGCTGCTCGCCTCGCCCTACGCCGGGCAGCTGCAGAAGCTCCACGTGCGCCGCGGCGAGCGCATTGAGTCCGGCAGGCCGGTGTTCGCGCTCGAGCAGGAATCGGAGCGCGCTGCGCGTCTGGAGGCCGAGGAGCGGCTGAGGAGCGCTCAGGCGAGGCTTGAGAACCTGCGCGTGCCGAGGCGCGCGCCCGAGATCGAAGCCCTGCGCGCGGAGCTCAGGCAGGCCCAGGTCGCGCGCGAGCTGGCGGCGGTGAACTTGCAGCGCGAAGAAGGTCTGGTGCGAGACGGCGCAACTTCCCGGCTGCGCTATGACGAGGCGCGCAGTGCCCTCGAGCGCGACACAGCGCGCGTCAGGGAAGCCGAGGCGCAGCTGAAGAACGCGCAAATGCCGCTCGGGCGCGAGCCCGAGCGCAAGGCCGCCGAAGGCGAGGTGGAGGCGGCCAAGGCGGCGCTCGCGCAGGCGGCGTGGCGCCTCGACCAGAAAAGCGTCGCCGCACCGGTCGGGGGCCTCGTGCATGAGACGTTCTTCGTTGAGGGCGAGTGGGTTCCCGCAGGCCGGCCGGTCGCGGCGCTGCTGCCACCGGGAAACGTAAAGGCGCGCTTTTACGTACCGGAGACGTCGCTGAGCGCCGTTTCGGTGGGCAAAGACATCGAGATCCGCTGCGACGGTTGCCCGGCGCCGATCGCCGCCAAGGTCACCTACGTATCCAACCAGGCCGAATACACGCCGCCCGTCCTTTTCAGCAAGGAATCGCGCGCCAAGCTCATGTTCCTCGTCGAGGCACGACTACAGGGAGCAAACCTGCGTCCCGGACAGCCGGTCGACGTGAAATTGAAATGACCGCTCTCGCCATCGACGTTCATGGACTGAACAAGTCCTTTGGTGCGAAGCACGTGGTGAAAGACTTCTCGCTCGAGGTGCGGCACGGCGAGATCTACGGCTTCCTCGGCCCCAACGGCAGCGGCAAGACCACCTCGATCCGCATGATCTGCGGGTTGCTGCGGCCCGATTCCGGGCACGGCACCTGCCTCGGGTACGACATCCGGAACTCCGCGGCGATCAAGCGCGAGGTCGGCTACATGACGCAACGGTTCTCGCTGTGGGAGGACCTCACCATCCGCGAAAACCTCGACTTCGTCGCCCGCATGTACGGAATGGCGGAGCGGAAAGACGCTGTCGCGAAAGCCCTCGACGATTTGAACCTTCAGACCCGAAAAGACCAGCTCGCCGGGACGCTCTCGGGCGGCTGGAAGCAGCGCCTGGCCCTCGCCGCGTGCATGCTTCACCGGCCGAAGCTTTTGCTTCTGGACGAGCCGACCGCGGGCGTCGATCCGAAAGCGCGGCGCGACTTCTGGGAGGAAATACATCGCCTCGCCGCGGGCGGCATCTCGGTGCTCGTCTCCACGCACTATATGGACGAGGCCGAGCGCTGCCACCGCCTCGCCTACATCGCCTACGGCCGGCTGCTCGCCACCGGCACGCCGCAGGAAGTGCTGCACATGGTGAGCCTTTCCTCCTGGGCGGTGCATGGGCCGCCGACCCAACTCGCCGCGCTTGCCGAGCGGCTGGACGGCCTTCCCGGCATCGCGCACGTTACCGCGTTCGGCAACACGCTGCACGTCACGGGCGAGGACGCGGTCGAACTCGAGAAGGCCGTCGCGCCCTTTCTTTCGCAAGAAGGACTTTCCTGGGAAAAGGTGGCGCCCGGGCTGGAAGACGTCTTTATCCACCTCATGAAAGACCAGGTGCAATGAAGCTGTCCTGGTCGAGGTGGGTCGGGATCATCATCAAGGAATTCATCCAGCTCAAGCGCGACCGGCTGACGTTCGGCATGATCATCGGCATCCCGGTGCTGCAGCTCATCCTGTTCGGCTACGCGATCAACTCCGACCCGAAGCTGCTGCCGACCGCGGTGCTGAGCGCCGACTCCGGCCCCTACTCCCGCACGCTCGTCGCCGCGATGCAGACGAGCGGCTACTTCCGCATAGACCGCCTCGTCTCTCACGAGAGCGAACTCGAAGAGCTGATGGCGCGGGGAGAAGTGCTGTTCGCCGTGACTATTCCCGAGAACTTCGACCGCAAGCTCGTGCGCGGCGAGCGCCCGGTGCTGCTGGTGGAGGCCGACGCCACCGACCCGCAGGCAATCGGCAACGCGGTCTCCGCCCTCAACCAGGTGGCGTTCTCGTCGCTGCAGCGCGACCTGAGCGGCGCGCTCGAGCCGCTCAAAGCGGTGCCGCCGCCGCTCGAGATGCGCGTGCACCGGCGCTACAACCCCGAGGGCGTCACCGCCTACAACATCGTCCCGGGCCTGCTGGGCACCATCCTTACCATGACCATGGTGCTCATGACCGGCCTTGCCATGACGCGCGAGCGCGAGCGCGGCACTTTCGAAAACCTGCTTTCGACGCCGGCGCTGCCGATCGAGGTGATGACCGGCAAGATCGTGCCTTACATCCTGATCGGGCTGATCCAGGTGACGCTCATCATCCTTTGCGCCCTGTGGCTCTTCACGGTCCCCATGCAGGGAAGCTATGGCCTGCTGTACCTGGTCGTGCTCGTCTTCATCGCCGCCAACCTGACGCTCGGCATCACCTTCTCCTCCATCGCGCGCAACCAGCTCCAGGCCATGCAGATGACGTTTTTCTTCTTCCTGCCCTCGATCCTGCTCTCGGGGTTCATGTTCCCGTTCCGCGGAATGCCGGAATGGGCGCAATGGCTCGGCTCTGCGCTGCCGCTTACGCACTTCGTGGTCCTCGTGCGCGGCATCATGCTCAAGGGCAGCGGGCTCGCCGACCTGTGGCCGCAGATCTGGCCGATACTCGTGTTCATGCTGGTCGTCATGACCATCGGCCTGCGCTTCTACAAGCGGACACTGGATTGAAGCCTGCGTTCCGCGACCGCGCCGCGGCGGGGGCGCACCTTGCCGCGATGCTCGAAAAGTACAAGGGCGGCAACGCGGTCGTGCTTGCCATCCCGGCGGGCGGCGTCCCGGTCGGGGCGGCGATCGCGCGCGAGCTCGGCCTGCCCGTGCACGCCGCGCCGGTCAGCAAGGTGCTCTATCCCTGGACCACGGAAAGCGGCTTCGGCGCGGTCGCTTTCGACGGCAGCGTCTGGATCGACGAGGAGGCAGCAGAAAACTCCCGCCTGACGAAAGCGCAGGTCGAGAAGGCGGTTGCCGATGCCCGCGCCAAGGTCGAGCGTCGAACCAAGACGTTATCCAGCGGCAAGGCCTTGACCGGACTGTCCGGGAAAACGGTAATTCTTGTCGACGACGGCATCGCGGCGGGATCGACCATGCGCACCGCGATCGCTGCGCTGCGCAAGCTCGGCGCAGGCCGCATCGTCGTCGCCGTGCCTACCGCACCCTCGCGCTCGCTCGATGTAATGCGCAGGTTCGCCGACGAGATCGTATGCCCGAACATCCGCGGCGGCGGATCGTTTGCGGTGGCCGACGCGTACGAGGAATGGCGCGACCTCAGCGACGATGAAGTGGAGGCAATGCTCAAGCGATGAGCCCGGTGATCGCTATCCATGGTGGCGCCGGCGTGCTGCGCGCCGACAAGCCCGGCGCGCGCCATCGCGCCGCGCTTGAACAGGCACTGGACGCAGGTTACGAGATTCTGAAAAGGAATCAATCAAGCCTGGACGCCGTGGCCACCGCGGTCGTGGTGCTCGAGGATTCGCCGCTCTTCAATGCCGGACGCGGATCGTCGTTCAACACTGACGGCGAGATCGAAATGGACGCTTCGATCATGGACGGCGCGACGCTGCGCGCCGGCGCAGTGGCCGCGGTGCAACGGATCCGCAACCCGGTGCTCGCCGCGCGCGCGGTGATGGAAACAAGCCGCCATGTGCTCCTCGCCGGCAGGGGGGCCGAGCGCTTCGCGCGCAAGCGAGGGTTGAAGTTCGAGCCTGCGGAGTTTTTTCATACACAGAAACGCTTAAGGGCTCTAGAGAAGAATCTTAGGAATTACCACGGCACCGTCGGCGCAGTGGCCCTGGACGCGGACGCAAACCTTGCTGCAGCGACCTCCACCGGTGGCTATACGGGCAAGATGCCCGGGCGCGTCGGTGATTCGCCGCTCATCGGCGCCGGAACGTACGCCGACAACCGCGCCTGCGCAGTGTCGGGCACCGGGCTCGGCGAAGCATTCATCCGCGCAACCGTGGCTTACGACGTGTACGCGAGAATGCGCTACGCCGACGCCACACTCGCCGCGGCCGCGGCCGCCGCCCTCAAGGCCGTCGCTGCGCTCGGCGCGGACGGCGGGCTGATCGCGGTGGACCGCCGCGGCAATGTCGCCATGCCGTTCAACAGCGCGGGCATGTTCCGCGCATGCATCGACCGCCGCGGCCAGCGCACGATCGCGATATTTTGAAAGTCGAGCTGCGCTATGCGCCGCTTCCCTGGATCGGCGCCATCGCCTGGCACTACTGGTTCGTGGTGTGCGACGACACCGGGCGTCACCGCTGGGAAGTGTGGCAGACGAAAAACGCCGGCGGCTGGTGCATTGGCCATGTCCACCGCGACCTCAAGCATCCGGATGACGGTGTCGGTGGCGGTCCTTCAACCGTGGCTGCGCAATGGAGCGGAGACAGCGCGGCGAAAATCGTTCGCGTGCTGAAGAGCGCGCAGAGCTATCCGCACTGCCAGCGGTACCGCTATTGGCCCGGGCCGAACAGCAATACGTTCGTCGCCTGGGTGCTGCGCGCGGCCGGGATCGAGCAAACGCTCGATCCCAGAGGCATAGGGCGAAACTACTTGGCGGCGAAGCAATAAAACAGGCCGTCGCCGCCCGAGCTGCGCAGCGCATCCTGGCTGCAGCCGCGCGAGGGGTGCGAGGAGTTCCAGGACTTCGAGGCGTCGTCGTCGCGCAGGCCAATGCGGTCGTGGTGACCCACCATCGCGGAGCCCTCGCCGCTCTTCGTCCAGTTGCCGCAGGTCATCTCCTTGTCGGCGATCGCGCGGCCGTCGGGCGTCGAGCCGGTCAGGATGTCGTGCTTGTTCGGGCTGTCGCCGCGCCCGTTGACCATGTTGCCCTTCTCGTCCAGGCCGGTCTGCTTGTTGATCTTCGGATCCTTGTGCAGGTCGTCGACGCTCTTGGCGATCTCTTCGCCTTTCGCGTTCTTCCACGGCCCCTTGCCGATCCGGTCGCGGGCATCGAGCTTGTCGGTGCTGAGGTACGCGCGCCATTCGCGCTGGCCGGTCCCCGCAGCCTGCGCGAGCTTCCGGCATTGCGCATCCGCGCCCGCGAGGCCGCCGAGGTCGGCGCCTTTGCCGGGCCCGACGCTGGTGATGAAGAAGCTCATGTCCTTTTGCTGCGCGTGCGCGCTGACCGCGACGAGCAGGCCGAGGGTTGCGATGAAGGTTTTCATGACGGGGTAAACACGGCTGCGGCTAAGATATTCGGCATGCGCCTCGTCGCTGCCCTGCTCCTCATTCTCGCTTCGACGCTGGCAGGCGCGCAGGACTGGCCGCAGCGGCCGGTCCGCCTCATTCTGCCGTTCCCGCCAGGAGGTGGCACCGACATCCTGGGAAGATTGATCGCCGAGCGGCTTTCCGCGAGCCTCGGCCAGCCGGTGGTGACCGAGAACCGGGGCGGCGCCGGCGGTAACGTCGGCGCCGAGGCGGCGGCGAGGTCGGCGCCCGACGGTTATACGATCGTGCTCGTCGCGCCCTCTCTCGCCATCAGTCCGACGCTGTACTCAAAGATCAACTACGACCCGGTGAAGGACTTCACGCCGGTGAGCCTGGTTGCCACGGTGCCGAACGTCATGATCACGCAGCCTTCGCTGCCGGCGCAGAACCTGCAGGAATTCATCGCCTATGCCAGGGGCAGGCCCGGCGCGCTCAATTTCGGCTCGGGCGGCGCGGGCACTTCGAACCACCTCGCAGGCGAGCTTTCCAACATCGTCGCCGGCACGAAGCTTGTGCACGTGCCGTACAAGGGCGTGAATCTCGCCATGCAGGATGTGCTCGCCGGTAACGTGCACCTCGTCTTCATCGGCATACCGGCGGCGGCGCCTCATATCAAGGCGGGAAAGCTGCGCGCTCTCGCGCTCGTCGCACCGCAGCGCTCGGGTGCGCTACCCGACGTGCCGACCGTCGCCGAAGCCGGGCTCAGGGACTTCGAGGTGACCACCTGGTACGGCGTGCTTGCGCCTGCCGGAACTCCGAAGAATGTGATTTCCAGGTTGAATGCGGAACTGGTGAAGATCATGCACTCGCCGGAGCTAAAGGAGAAACTAGCCGCCACCGGCACCGAGCCCCTCACCAGCACGCCGGAAGAGTTCGCTGCCTACATCAAGCGCGAGATCGCCAAGTGGGGCGATGTGATCCGCAAGTCGGGAGCGAAAGCCGACTAGGTTCTATTTCAGGTAGCTGTCCTGCAGGGTGCGCCTGACGAAGCCGCGTGCGTTCTCGCGGTCGAAGGGCGCGCCTTCCACCAGCTTGTCGGCATACCGGAAGAACGGCAGGAAAAGCTGAGCCTGGTCTACTGGCGCGCGTACGGCGAAGCGGCCGCGCTCCTCTTCGAGCTCGCGCCAGGCGGCGCGCACCTCTGCCCAGAACGGCTCGGTGCGCGCGTAGTACTTTTCGCCGGCGCCGAAGTCGTAATCCTTTATGCGCTGATACCGGGCCACGCCGTATTCCCGCGCAAGGTACTTCCCGTCTTTCGTCGCCAGCTTGAGGTTGTTCTCTTCCTGTACCCAGCCCGTCGGGGTGATCGTGTGTCGGTTGGTCCCGACAAGAACGTCGTAATCCTTGCGCACGCTGAACTCGCGCCGCGGGAGCGGCCGCCAGGTCTCGTCGCTGGCCCAGGTCGATACGCCGCTCGAGTGCTCCCAGCGCCCGAGCGCGGCGTACCGCGGTGAGTCGTCGACCTGGAGCACCGTCTGCGTCCAGGCGCCGCGGCGCTCGGCGGCGGGAGTGGCGCGGCGGGCCCAGGTGTTCCCGCCCTCGTACGCGAGGAGCGTGGGCGCCTCGTAGCGCCACTCCTGGCGCCAATGGCGCACCACCATCGGCTCGCTCACGATAGGCGAACCGCCACTGCCGCCCTCTCGCAGCATCCGCATCACCAGGATGTGCTGGAGCGCGATGAAGTCCAGCCGGTCTTCGGCGACGAACACGTACTCGGTGCCCCAGCTCTGGTAAGGCGCATCCTGCTTGAGCGAGGGATCGTAGCGCACCACTTCGAGGAAATCGAAGCTCACCCGGTACGGTCCCGCCATCGCCAGGATCGCGCGCCGGTCGCGTTCTCGCGCGCTGAGGCCGGGCTCGTTCAGGCGTTTCCAGGAATCTGTCGGCGCCGTATCAAGCGTCACCGGCGCACCGCGCGTCGTCGCGCCGCGCGGCTTGAGCGCTTTCTCGTCGAGCGGCCAGGCGAAGATGAACTGGCTCGGCTCCTCAGCCCGGGCGGTGAAGCAAGCGAACGCAAGAAGCGCAAGCCATAGCCTCTTCATGCGTGTCCCCATACCTCCGTCGCAGTCTCGACCACACAGCGCAGCTTCGCTTCCTGGTCGCCGAATGCCAGCGTCGTGCCCTTTTCGTGGCTGGCGAAGCCGCATTGCGGGCTGATGGAAAGATTCTCCAGAGGAACAAAGCGCGCCGCGGCCTCGATCTTCCCCTTCAACATGTCCTTGTCTTCGAGCGACGCGATCTTGGTCGACACCAGTCCGAGTACGACGCGCTTGCCCTTCGGAACGAAGCGCAGCGGCTCGAAGCCGCCGGCGCGCTCGCTGTCGAACTCGAGGAAGAAGGCGTCGACCTCCATGCGGGAAAAGGACTTTTCGGCTATGCGTTCGTAGCCGCCCTCGGCGATCCACCTGCCCATGGCATTGCCGCGGCACATGTGGACGCCGACCGTCATGCCGGCGGGCCGCTCGCGCACCACGCGGTTGATGAGATCGATGTACAGGTCGACGAGCTTTTCCGGGTCGTCGCCGCGGGCGCGCACCGCATCGCGCAGCTTCTGGTCGCAGAGAAGAGTCTGCGCCACTTCGTCGATCTGCAGGTAGCGCCCGCCGACGGCGTGCAGCGCGTGCAGCTCGTCGACATAGACCTTGACTACGTCGGCAAAGAACTCTTCGAGGTCGGGATAGACGTCGCGGTCGACGCAATTGCGCCCGCGCGGGTAGTGCAGATAGGACGGCGCGGGCAGCGTGGCTTTCACCATCCGGTTGGTGTGCTTCAACGAGAACCCGACCTCGTCGGCCACGATCGGCCCGGTGCGCCGGATCCTCGTCACCGCGACAGGCGCCGATCCGACGCGCATCACGTTCCCGGCCTCGTCGCGTTGCAGGTCGACATTGCCCACCGCATCGGCGCGCGCGAAGCCCGCGACCTTCGACACGAAGCCGAGCCGCCAGGACTCGCGGCGAAACTCGCCGTCGGTCACGACCTTGAGGCCGAGGCTTTCCTGCCACTTGATCGCTTCGGTGATGCACTCGTCTGCGAGCGAGCGGTCCTGCAGAAGCCTCCGCGGCCGCAGCAGGCTGCCGATATGCTCGGCGCGAAAGGGCGGTCCGCTCACGACGGTGCGAGGAGTGCAACCGGGAAAGTGGCAAGAAGCTGCGCTACGCTCACGTGACCTGCGCGACCCTCATGACGTTCGCCGGTCAGTACGTTGACGTATTGGCCGTCGAGAGGCAAGCGCGCCTCGCCCCAGGCCTTCGCCCCGAGCGGCGCCAAGTCGTCGCCGTCCATCAGGCGCGCGAAAAGGCGCGGCGCCACGGCGACTATGCGCTGCGTCGGGCCCGAAAGCGAAAAGGCGACGATGTTCTCCTCGCGGCCGCCGTCGGCACGAAGCGGCGTGTATCTCCCGCCCTGGAAGAGCGCCGGGAATTGCTTCCTCATCTCCAGCCCCTTCGTGATGACATGCAGCTTCGCCCGGCCATCAGCGAGATTTTGCAGTAGTTCGGACGCGTTCTTCCCTAAGGATGAGAGCAATTTTGCGCGCAACCCGTAATCCACCGGCCGGCGGTTGTCGGGGTCGACGAGGCTGAAGTCCCAGATTTCGGCTCCCTGGTAGTAGTCGGGCACGCCCGGCGAGGCGACTTTGACGAGCGCTTGCGAGAGTCCGACAAGGAACCCGACACGCGCAAGGCGCGCCGCCATGGCGGCCACGTCGCTTACGAAAGCCGGATTCTGCAGCGACTGCTCGACGAAGCGCTCGAGCGAGCGCTCGTATTCCGCGTCCGGGTTGATCCAGCTGGTACGCTCCTTCGCCTCGCGCGCCGCCTTCAGCATGTAGGCCTTCAGCCGCTCGGTGAGTTCGGGCGAAACTTCGCCGGACCAGATGCCGACGAGCGCCTGGTAAAAATGGTATTCGTCGCTGCGCGAGATGCCGCCGCGGTTCAGCAAGCTCCAGCGCCGCAGCGTCATGCGCCAGCCGGAGACCAGTTCGGACAGCGCGCCGAGGCGCGCACGCACGTCCTCGGAGCGCTTGGTGTCGTGCGTCGAGCTGCCGAGCATGGTCGCAGGCCAGAGCTGCGCACGCTCCTCTGCCGCGGCGTGGAATTCCGCGAGCGAGAAGCCGAACCGCGAGGGATTGCCGCCGACCTCGTTCAGCGCGATGAGCCGGGTATAGCGGTAGAAGGCGGTGTCTTCGATTCCCTTCGCGACCACCGGAGCCGTGAACTGCTGGAAACGCATCGCGAATCGCAGCATGTCCTCGCGGCGCTTTCCCGGGATTTCCAGGACCAGGACGCTGCGCACGAAGTCGAATACGCTCGGGTCGGCCGCTCGCGTGGCGTGCTTCGCCGCACTTACCGCCGAGTCGATCACCCGCCTATCGCTCTCGGACACGCCGCGCGCGGAGACGTACGTACGGTATACGGGGAACCGGGCGGCGATCTCGACGAGCGCCTTGCGCAGCACGCTCGCGGTGTAGTCGCGCGTATAGCGGTTGCCGGCGGCGATGCGTGCAAGCCAATTGGACAGCATGCGCAGCTCGGCATAGAGCGTCGTTGCCATGATGAGGATGCGGCTTTCGCGCGCGATCTCCTCGAAGCTGCGCTGCTCGCCGGTAAAACGGCGGTAGATCCGGTCGAAGCGCGATTCAGCGGCGCCGTCGATGAAGAGGCCGGTCAGCAGGTTGGCGAAGCGGTAGCCGGTCTCGCCGTGCACCGGCCAGTCGCCGGGCAGCTTCTCGTGCTCGGCGAGGATCTTCTCGACCACGATCCAGCGGCGCGGAAAAAACCGCGCGAGCCGCTCGAAGTACTCCCTCGGATCGGCGAGGCCGTCGGGATGGTCGATGCGCACGCCGTCGATGCCGCCGCGCTGCGCAAGCCGCGCCGCGAGCGCGTGCGTCGCCTCGAACACTTCCGGGTCCTCGACCCTCAGGCCTGCGAGGTCGGTAATCTCGAAGAAGCGCCGGTAGTTGATCTCGTCGGACGCGACCCGCCAATAGGCGAGCCGGTAGTACTGCTTCTCGAGCAGCCGGTGCAGCGCCAAGCTGTCTTTGGGTGGCCGCCTGAGATTCCGTGTTGACTTTGCATTTAGCGGAAAGCAGTGGTCGAAGTAGCGGACGTACCAGTTGCCGGCTCTGCGCTCGACTTTCAGCTCCTCGAGCGCCTCCCCGTAATGCTTGCCCAGGACCGGGAGCAGCAGCCTGCCGGGCGACCAGTCGATATCGAAAAACCGCGCATAGCGCGAGCGCGGCCCATTCTCCAGCACGTCGAGCCACCACGGATTGTCGGCGTGGAGCACACCCATATGGTTCGGCACGAGATCCACGACCAGGCCCATGCCGAGCGCTTTCAGCGCGCGGATGAGCTCCTTCAACTCGCCCTGGCTTCCGATCTCGGGATTGACCTGGTTGTGGTCCACGACATCGTAGCCGTGCGTACTCCCGGGGCGCGCTTTCAGGAACGGCGAGGCGTAGACGTGGCTGATGCCAAGCCTCCCGAGATACGGCACAAGGCGAGTGGCGTCGGTGAACTTGAAGCCCTTGTGAAATTGCAGTCGGTACGTGGCGAGTGGCGCAGGGGCGGCGGGAGCCCGTCTCTCCGCCATCATGTCGCGAAGCGCCGAGACTTCCGGGTGTGACCTCCAGCGCTCGAGCGTGAGCGGAACCTTCCGGCGCCAGTTCGGGTGTTGATCGACGCTGCCCGGCAGGTTCGCCTGATCGACCAGCTCGAACACGTCCTCGGGCTGCAGCATCGCGAGCTTAGACGGCGTGCGCGCGATGAAGGCGTGCGCCGAGCGCGCCGAAAGGTCTAATCCCTCGCGCTCCAGGGCCTTCGCGAGCTTCTTCTTTTCCTCTTCGCGGGCAGAAACCTCCTTCTCGAAATTTACGCTCGAGCCCAAGCGCTGCCTAAGCTTGAGATCATGCATTTCCCAGTAGCCGCGCCACGTCGGCAGGTCGTGGGTCGTCACGCACACCAGCGCTTCGCGCGGATAAGCGCCGGGCGGACAGTATTCGCCCGAGGAGTCCTTCTCGAAAAGCAGCGGCCGGTACGAGAGCACGCCGGCCCGGTTGAGCGCGCTACGCAGCTCGGCCGGGACGGTGCCGAGGTCCTCGCCGATCACCACACATCGCGCGCGGCGGCTTTCCGCGGCGAGAATCGCGAGGAGCTCGCGGAACGGGTAAGCGACATAGCCGCCGCGGTCAGGCTTCTCGTCCTGCGGTATCCACCACAGCCGCGCCAGCGCCATGACGTGGTCCATGCGCAGCGCACCGCCGACCGGCATGTTGGCGCGAAGCAACTCGATGAACGGCCGATGCCCTTTCGCGCGTAGCGCTCGGGGTGAATAGGGTGGCAGCCCCCAGTCCTGGCCGCGCGGGTTGAACTCGTCGGGCGGCGCGCCCGTCGAGGCACCCACGGCGTAGGCATCTTGTTCCGACCAGACCTCCGCCCCGCCGCGGTCCGCGCCGAGCGCGAGATCGACATACAACCCGAGCGGCATGCCGCGCGCGTGCGCATGGCGCAGCGCGCCGTCGAGCTGCTCCCGTGCGATCGCCTGCACCCAGGCGTGGAAGGCAACGCGGTTCGCATTCTTCCTGGCAAAAGCCTTCACCGCCTTCGATTCGGGATGGTGAAAAGCCTCTGGCCAGTTCTGCCAGCCGTCGCCGAACTCCTCGCGCAACGCCTCGAACACTGCGTAGTCGCGCAGGCCCTTCGTGCGCATCTTCAGCCGTGGTTTATTGATCCTGAATAGAAGTTCGAGAACCTGGCGCTTGGCGCGGCGAACGCCGGCGTAATCGACAAGTTCGGAATCGCGCAGTGCCTGCAGGCGGCGGCGAAGCTTTGCCGAGGGCTCGTACCCGGGCACGGCTTCGACATCGATGTAGACAAAATGGAGCGCGTGGCGGCTCGACGGGCTGTAGGGACTGCCTTGCGTAGCATGGAGCGGGTTCACGCCAACAACCGCGGCGCCAAGCCCGGCCGCGATCTCGATCAGGTTTCGCAGGTCGGTGAAATCGCCGATGCCCCAGTTGCGCTCCGAGCGCAGCCCGTAGAGCTGCGACATGAAGCCCCACAGCGTACGCTCTTCGACCACCTTCGGCTGGTAGCAGCGCCCAGTCGCGAGGTGTACCCTCCGCGCCCTGCGCCTCGGCCCCATAGCCTGCAGCAGCACACGGCGCACCTCGGGCTCGATCGGCTTCTCGTTGCCCCAGACGTCGAGATAGCTCGACGCTACTTCGTCAGCCACCAGTTCACCGACCACGGATCGCCAGGCCTGCCGCTCGACCACAGGGGCTGGTCCCTGGGGAATTCGCTGACCGCGACCGCCTGATAGCCGCAGTTCGCGATCAGCGCGAGGCCGCCCCATTTCACCTCGAATGCACGCTCGCCCAGCATGCGGTACTTGCCCGGGCCGAACCTGCGCGGGGCGATCGCCCGCGCGCGAAGCTGGAGCAGCTTCTTGTAATGCGAGAGCCAGCCCGCGTCGCGCTTGCTCCAGTCGAGCACGCATTGCTTGAAAGTGCTCTCGGCGAGCGGATCCGGAATTTCGCCTTTGAAGCCGGTGAAGCGCCTGAACTCCTCCCGCCGCCCGTTGCGCACCGCCTCGCCGAGCTCGCCTTCGAAATCACAAAAGAAGAGGAAGGGCTGCTGGCAACCCCACTCCTCGCCCATGAAGAGCAGCGGCGGTGATGGGGCGAGGAGCTGGATCGCGGTCAGTACCCTAAGCTCTCTTTCCCTCGCCAGCGAAAGCAGTCTTTCCCCTAACGCGCGATTGCCGATCTGGTCGTGGTTTTGCAGGAAGTCGACGAAGCACGAAGGCGGCAGATGGGAGCTCGGCTCACCGCGCGGCCTCCCGGTGAAAGGCGAGAGCTCGCCTTGGTAGGCGAAGCCTTCGGCAAGCGAACGCGCAAGGTGCTTCGCCGGCGAATCGCTGTAGGCGACGTAGTAGCCGTCGGATTCTCCGGTAGCGAGCACGTGGTACGCGTGGTGCGAGTCGTCGTTCCACTGCGCGGTGTAGCGCCCGGGTCCGACGAAGCGCGCCTGGTTGGCGTCATTTTCGAGCACGAGGTGCTTGCCCGCGGGAACCGAGGCGCAGATCTCCTCCAGGATGTGGCGCGGCGACTCGTCGATGATGGCATGCACGGCGTCCAAGCGAAGTCCGTCGAAGCGGTATTCCTTGAGCCAGTAGAGCGCGTTATGCACGAAGTACTGCCGTACCACTTCGTTCGAGAAATCGATCGCCGCGCCCCACGGCGTTTCGTGGCGGGCGGTGAAGAACTGCGGCGCGTAGCGCGGCAAGTAGTTGCCCTTTGGGCCGAAGTGGTTATAGACGACGTCCAGGAACACCATGAGACCCGCGACGTGGGCGGCGTCCACGAGCGCCTTGAGATCCTCGGGCCGGCCGTACGCGGAGTCCGGCGCGTACGGCAGCACGCCGTCATAGCCCCAGTTGCGTTTGCCTGCGAAATCGCAAAGCGGCATCAACTCGATCGCCGTGATCCCGAGCTCCTTCAAGGTCGCAATTTTCTTCGCCGCGCCGGCGTACGTTCCTTCTGGCGTAAAAGTACCGACGTGCAGCTCGTAGAGCACCGCTTCGTTCCACGGCCTGCCGTTCCATGCGTGATCGCGCCACTTGTAAGCATGCGGTGCGATGACCTCGCTAGGCCCGTCGGCATCATGCGGCTGGAAACGCGACGCCGGGTCGGGGACGAAGAGCTTGCCGTCCACGCGGTAGCGGTAGAGCGTGCCCGGGCCAGCCTGGGCTTCGATGTGCTCGAACCAGCCGTCGCTGCCCGATTGCAGCCGGATCAGGCGGCCTGCGACCTGTAGCTCGATCTCTTTCGCCCCGGGCGCCCAGAGGCGGAAGCGCACGCCGCCCTGCTCCAGGACCTCGGCGCCGAACGGCATGGAATGGCGGGCGGGGATGCGAGGCGGAACGCTCACGCTAAGCTGGACTGACCCCTCGCTTCACGGTTTCCTGCTGCGCGGCCACCAGCGCTCGAGCATTTCGGCGGCCCATTCCTTGCCGCCGAGGCCGAACGCGAGCGCAAGGGCGAACACCACGCCGGCGAGCACGATAAGGAAGGTCTGGCGCACGATATCTCCGCCGACGTTCACCTGGTCGAGCGCGATCAGCACCACGAACGCAAGAATCGCGTACTGGCAGATGCGGCCGAGGAGCTCCGCATCCTGCAGCTGGACTTTCCTGCAGTACGCGGTCACCGCTTGGCCGATGAAGCCGGCGAAGTACGAGCCGAAAGCGAGGATCAACATCGCCACCATGACCTTCGGCACGAAGAGCAGCACGCGGCTCAAGAGGTCGGTGATGTAGGCGAGGCCGAGGCTGTTGAAACCGATCACCAGCGCGACCAGGATAACGACCCAGTAGAAGAGCAGCGCCACGATCTCGGTGCCGTCGGAGCGGATTCCGCCGCCGCGCAGGAAGCCGTCGATGCCGGCGCGCTCGGTCAGCACGTTGAAGTTCACCGCGCGCAAGCCCCTCACGATGGCGAACTTCACCGCCTTGGCAATGAAGTAACCGATGATGACGACCAGCAGTGCCAGGGCAAGCCGTGGCAGGAAGTCGCCCATCTGGCGCAGGAACACGCGCAGGGGCTCGAGCAGCACCTCGAAGCGGTCCATATCTACATCCTCCCGTTAGATCACCCTGTCGGCGGTCTTGCGGTCAGCGCAGCAAGCCCCTGCAGCGGAATGCGCAGCCACGCTGGCCGGTTGTCGAGCTCATAGCGCAGCTCGTAGAGCAGCTTCTCGATCTCGGCGAGCTCGAGCGGGCCGCGCACATCGTCGAACGACTCGAATATCCCGGAGCCGCGCATCGCCTCGGCGTACGCGGTCAGGAAGGCCTTGCGGGCGGCGGCTTCCCACGCGTCGAGGTCGGCGACGCTACGCTCGGGCGCCAGCTGCGCGGCGTTCGCGAGCGCCGCGCCCTTCGCGTAGGCGAACGAGCGCAGCATTCCCGCCACGTCGCGCAGCGGCGAGCGCTTGCGCCGGCTCTCGGCTAGCGGCCGCGACGGCTCGCCTTCGAAATCGATGATCAGGAAGTCGTTGTTGGCGAGCAGGACCTGCCCGAGGTGATAGTCCCCGTGGTGACGAGTCTGGAACGTCGGCTTCGATGGCGCAGCGCAAGTATCGATGCGCTCGAGTACCGGCTGAAGCATGCCCTGCTGGGACTTTTCCAGCCTGGCGAAGGTCGCCGCCGCCTCCTCACGTACTCGCTGCTTCCACGCCGCCACGTCCTGCGGGGTGAGCGGCTCGGGCTCGAACGCCGGGTTGCCGTTCGGTGTGGCTAGCGCGCGGTGAAGCTCCGCGGTGCGCGTGGCAAGCGTCTGCACCAGCGTCAGATAAGCGCCGTGCGGCTCGTCGGCCCGCGGCGCCTTGAGGAAGCGCTCAAGGTAAGCGAGCGTGTAGCTCCAGCCGTCGCCCTGGTTCGGGACGTAAGCCTGCAGGAGCGCCACCGCGGCCGGCTCCGCGCCCGCGCCGATGTACTCCACCGATCCGGCGAGCGGCACGCAGTTCTTGAAGCGCGCCACCTCGGTGAGAAAGCGCCCCACCTCGAGCTCGGCGTGCACGCCGGGGCGCACACGTCGGTAGCACTTCAGGAACAGCCGATCGCCGAGCTGCACCGAGGAATTGGTGCTCTGCGACTGCAGGCGCCCGACGTGCAGGCTGGCAAGCTCGGCGGGAACGATCTCCGCGTAGGCGCTCGTCGGCGTGAATTTCAGCGCACCATTCTTCGTCGCCAAAGCGCGGCGCTCGTCGATCGCCTTCACGACATGGCGGCAGAAGCCCTCGCCGGCCACCGCGTCGGCGATCACGCCTACGTTCGCCTGCTGCCGGACCCGCGCCACCGTGGCGAGAGAGAGTCGCTTCATCTGCTCCTCTTCCTCCTCCCAGGCAAGCGCGAGCGGCAGGAAGTAGACCGAGTCCTTCACCTCGACGAATGCGACCAGCCAGCTGATCGGCCCCACGCTCCA
Organism: Burkholderiales bacterium; assembly: GCA_035762345.1. Lineage (GTDB taxonomy): Bacteria > Pseudomonadota > Gammaproteobacteria > Burkholderiales > SG8-39 > SCGC-AG-212-J23. The sequence continues at coordinate 15,146 of DASTPE010000138.1, read as the reverse complement.
GACCACGTGGTCGCGGATCTTGGCGCGCCCGGCCGCCTCGCCCTTCTGCGCGTACCAGCGCTGCGCCTCGAGAAACGCCGGCAGCACCTGGGTCTCGAGCCGCTCCCGCAGCGTCTCCGCCATGCCGATGCGCCACGGCATCACGGCCTCGCGGAAGAAGCTCGTCCAGCTGTCGAAGAGCACCAGCATCGGGTGCTCCTGCGGCGGCGTCACCTGCGTGTGCCAGTCGGGCGCCGCCGCGTCGGCGGCGAGGCGAAACCAGTAGAAACCGTAAGCGGGCAGCGTGAAGAGGTAGAAGCGCTCGCCGATCGGCGGAAAGGCGGTGCGGCCGAGCATCTCGACCGGCACGCGGCCCTTGAAGCGCCGGAGATCGAGCTCGACGGGCTGGGCGCTGCGCGAGAGGTTCGCGACGCACAGGATCGCTTCGTCACCCAGTTCTCGAAGATAGGCGAGTACCTTCCTGTTCCCGGCGCCCAGGAACTCGAGCTTGCCTCGGCCGAACGCCCGGCTCGTCTTGCGCGTGGCGAGCATGCGCTTCGTCCAGTTGAGGAGCGACGCCGGATCGCGCGTTTGCGCCTCGACATTCACCGCCTCGAAGCCGTACACCGGGTCCATGATGGGCGGCAGGTAGAGCCGCTGCGGGTCGGCGCGGGAGAACCCGGCGTTGCGGTCCGGGCTCCACTGCATCGGCGTCCTCACGCCGTTGCGGTCGCCGAGGTAAATGTTGTCGCCCATACCGATCTCGTCGCCGTAATACAGGATCGGCGAGCCGGGCATGGACAGCAGCATGCTGTTCATGAGCTTCACCCGGTCGGGGTCGTTCTCCATGAGCGGCGCGAGGCGCCGGCGGATGCCGAGGTTGATGCGCGCCTGCAGGTCGGCGGCGTACATGCGATACATGTAGTCGCGCTCGCGGCTAGTGACCATCTCGAGCGTGAGCTCGTCATGGTTGCGCAGGAAGATGGCCCACTGGCAGATGTCCGGAATCTCGGGCGTCTGCGCCATGATCTCGACCAGCGGGTGGCGGTCCTCCTGCGCAATCGCCATGTACATGCGCGGCATCAGCGGGAAGTGGAACGCCATGTGGCATTCGTCGCCCTCGCCGAAGTACGGCCGCACGTCCTCGGGCCACATGTTGGCCTCGGCGAGGAGGAAGCGGTTCGCGTAGTCCTTGTCGATCACCGCGCGGATCTGCTTCAAGATCGCGTGCGTTTCAGGCAAGTTCTCGTTCGTCGTGCCTTCGCGCTCGATCAGGTACGGGATTGCGTCCAGGCGGAAGCCATCGACGCCGATGTCGAGCCAGAAGCGCATCGTGCGCAGCACCGCCTCCAGCACGTGCGGGTTGTCGAAGTTGAGGTCAGGCTGGTGGCTGAAGAAGCGGTGCCAGTAGTAGGCCTTCGCCACAGGGTCCCATGTCCAATTGGACGTCTCGGTGTCGGTGAAGATGATGCGCGTGCCCTTGTACTTCTGGTCGGTGTCGCTCCACACGTAGTAGTCGCGCTTGGCCGAGCCTGGCGGCGCCTGCCGCGCCGCCTGGAACCAGGGATGCTGATCCGAGGTGTGGTTGACCACGAGCTCGGTGATCACCTTGAGCCCGCGCCGGTGCGCCTCCTGAACGAAATTCTGGAAATCCGAGCGGGTGCCGTACTGCGGGTGGATGTTGTGGTAGTCCGAGACGTCGTAGCCATCGTCCTTGAGCGGCGAGGGGTAAAACGGCAGCAGCCAGAGCGCGTTGACGCCCAGCTCCTGGATGTAGTCGAGCTTAGAGGTCAGGCCCTTAAAGTCGCCGATGCCGTCGTTGTTCGAGTCGTAGAACGCCTTGACGTGCAGCTGGTAGACGACCGCGTCCTTGTACCAGAGGGCATCGGTCGGGCTTTCGACCGCGGCAGGCGCTTCGAGGGCCTCGGTGACGCGTTCGTTCATCTTCTCTGGACGCGGAATACGTGCGCTGGCAGCGTGTGCGGGTTGAGCTCGATGTAGTTACGCTCGGCGCGCCACACGTAGTGCCCGCCCGAAAGAAGATCGTGCACCTCGCACGGCGAGAATTCCAGCCAACCTGTTTGCCGGTGATGCGGGTCGAGGTTCACCACGACAAGGATCTCGTTCCCTCCCTCCTTCTTGCTGAAGGCGAGAAGCTGGTGATTGTCGACCGGGTGAAAGCGCAGGCTCCAGTCCGATTGCAGCGCGGGGTTGTCTTTCCTTATGGCGTTCAGCCTGGCAATGAGCGGCGCCAGACTGTCGGCGCGCTCAAGGTCCCAGCGCTTGAGCTCGTACTTCTCCGAGTGGAGATACTCCTCGCTCTCCGGCTCGCGCGGCGCGCGCTCCTGCAGCTCGAACGCCGGCCCATAGATACCGTAGTTGGCCGCCGCGGTCGCGGCAAGTACCGCGCGCACGATGAACGCCGGCCGGCCGCCGCGCTGCAGGGTCTCGTGCAGGATGTCGGGCGTGTTGGGCCACACATTGGGTCTGAAGTACTCGCGCGAGGGGTCTTTCGTGAGCTCGGTGAAGTAGTCGATCAATTCAGACTTGGAGTTTCTCCAGGTGAAGTAAGTGTAGGACTGGGTAAACCCGAGCTTCGCCAGCTTGTGCATCACGCGCGGCCGAGTGAACGCTTCGGACAGCACGATCAGCTCCGGGTGTTGCTTCTTCAGCTCGGTAATCACCCATTCCCAGAACGCGAAGGACTTGGTGTGCGGGTTGTCGACGCGGAAGACCTTCACCCCGTGGCCGATCCAGAAATCGAATACCGACTTGAGCTCCTGCCACAGCGCCCGCCACGTCGGCGTCTCGAACTCGAAGGGATAGATGTCCTGGTACTTCTTGGGCGGGTTCTCGGCGTACTGGATGGTGCCGTCGGGCCGGGCGCGGAACCATTCCGGGTGCTCCTTCACGTACGGGTGGTCGGGCGAGCACTGGAAGGCGATGTCGAGCGCGATCCGGATGCCTCGCTCGGCTGCCTTGCTCACCAGGAGATCAAAGTCCTCCAGGCTTCCCAGGCTCTTCTCTATCGACTTGTGACCGCCCTCCTTCGAGCCGATTGCCCACGGGCTGCCGACGTCGCCCCGCTGCGCCACCACCGCGTTGTTCCTTCCCTTGCGCGCCGTAGTGCCGATCGGGTGCACCGGCGGCAGGTAGAGGATGTCGAAGCCCAGCCGCTCTACGTAGGGAAGCACATCGATCATGGCCCGCAGGCCGCCGAAAGAGCGCGGGAATACCTCGTACCATGCGCTGAAGCGCGCGCGTACCGGATCGACCACCACTTCCAGGATTTTTTCAAAAGTTACTACAGCCGAGTCGTCGGGCGGCGGCGCTTGCAGCTTCATTGCGGTTTCGTAGTCGGGGATCTCTCCGCCGATGAGTTCGGAGCCTATGCTCAGGTCGACGGTCAAATCCTGCCCGGCGTCATGCCGCTTGACGAGGTCGCGTTGCCAGGTCAGAAAGCGGTCGGACCAGCCGCGCACCGTGTACTGGTAGCGCCCGAGCGTCTCGACCCGGAACGATGCCACCCAGTGATCGTTGTGGAGGTATTCCATGGGTATTACTTTCCAGTCATCTTCCCCGGAATACCGATACAGCAATTGCGCGACGACCGCGTCGTGGCCGTCGGCGAAAACATCGGCCTCGACCACGACCTCGTCGCCAATGGCGCGCTTGATCGGATAGCGGCCGTCGTCGACCTGCGGCCGTACCGACTCAATGACGGCGCGCGCGGGCGCCGCCGCGACTTTTTCGCGCGGTTTATTCAGGCTTGAAGAGGAGCACCGCAAGCGGCGGAAGTGTTAGCGTCAATGACTGGCTGAATTCCTCATAGGGCATAGGCTGCGCATCGGCGCCTCCGTAATTGCCGGCGCCGCTACCGCCATAGTACTCGGCATCGCTGTTGAGGATCTCGCGCCAGCGCCCGCCCTGGGGAACGCCGATGCGGTAGTTGCGCCGCGGCGCCGGTGTGAAATTGCACACCACCAGCACCGGCGCGGCGCCGGGCGCCTGTCTCAGGAAGGACAGCACGCTTGCTTCCCAGTCGCCGCGCTGTGCCCAGCGGAAGCCCTCCGGTGAGAAATCTCTCACATGGAGAGAAGGCTCGCTGGCATAAACCTTGTTGAGATCCGCGACCCAGCGCTGCACGCCCTCGTGGCGCCGATCGACACCGAGCACGTGCCATTCAAGGCTGTCCTCGTGCGTCCACTCGCGGCGCTGGCCGAATTCGCCGCCCATGAAGAGCAGCTTTTTCCCCGGGTGGCTCCACATGAAGCCAAAAAGAAGCCGCAGGTTCGCGAACTGCCGCCAGGCGTCGCCCGGCATGCGGCCGATGAGCGAGCCCTTGCCGTGCACGACCTCGTCATGCGAGAGCGGCAGCACAAAATTCTCGTGAAACGCGTACCAGAGGCTGAAGGTCAGCTCGTCGTGATGGTGCTTGCGGTACACGGGGTCGCGCTTGAAGTAGCGCAGCGTGTCGTGCATCCAGCCCATGTTCCATTTGAAGCCGAAGCCCAATCCGCCCGTGTAGGTCGGATGCGACACGCCGGGCCAGGCGGTCGACTCCTCGGCGATCGTCTGCACGTCGGGGAAGTCGCGGTACACGGTTTCGTTCAGAAACCTGAGGAAGTCGATCGCCTCGAGATTCTCGCGGCCGCCATGGCGGTTCGGGATCCATTCACCGTGCTTGCGGCCGTAGTCGAGGTAGAGCATGGACGCCACGGCATCGACCCTCAGCCCGTCGGCGTGGTACTTTTCGAGCCAGAAATGCGCGCTTGAGGAGAGAAAGGCGCGCACTTCGTTTCTGCCGTAATTAAAGATCGCGCTCGCCCAGTCGGGATGGTGGCCTTGTCGAGGGTCGGAGTGCTCGTAGAGGTGAGTGCCGTCGAAAAAACCCAGTCCGTGCGGGTCCCACGGGAAGTGCGACGGCACCCAGTCGAGCACTACGCCGATGCCGTTCTGGTGCAACACATCGACGAGATGCATGAAGTCCTGCGGGGTCCCGTAGCGCGAACTCGGCGCGAAGTAGCCGGTGCACTGGTAACCCCACGAGCCATAGAACGGGTGCTCCATGATCGGCATGAGCTCGACGTGGGTGAAGCCCATGCGCTTCACATAGTCGGCCAAAGGTTCTGCGAGCTGACGGTAACCGAGCGGCGCCCGCGGATTTTCCGGTGAACGTCTCCATGACCCGAGATGCAGCTCGTAGATCGACCACGGCGCCTCGAGCGCGTTGGCGCGCCGGCGGTTCTTCATCCACTCGGCGTCGTTCCACTCGTAGTCGAGCTTCCATACCATCGAGCCGGTCTTCGGCGGCGGCTCGGCGCGCAACGCGTAGGGGTCAGACTTGTCAGCGCGGTGGTTCCCGTGCCGCGAGACCACGTGGTACTTGTACAGGCTGCCCTGCCTCGCCTGCGGCACCAGCGTCGTCCAGATACCGGCGTCGTTCGTCTGCATGGGGTTCGCGCGCGGGTCCCAGCCGTTGAAGTCGCCGATTACCGACACCTGCGCGGCATTGGGAGCCCATACCGCGAAATGCGTCCCTCCGGGCTCCACGTGCGCGCCGAGCTTCTCGTACAGGCGGCTATGCGTCCCTTCCCGGAACAGATACAGGTCGTGCCCGGTCAGTCGGGCAGGACGGTCAGTGACGGCAGCCATCTATACTTTGGACCATGCGGACGGACTACGTTCAGCGCTTTCTTTTCGAAAATCTGGACATTAGAGGGCGCCTAGTGTGCCTGACCGCGGCCTGGCAGCGCATGCTGGACGGCCGCGGCTACCCCGAGGATATCGCGACCCTGCTCGGTCATACCACCGCGCTCAACGTGCTCCTGGGCGCCAACCAGAAGGGCTCGGGCCGCGTCACGCTTCAGGTGCAAGGCTCGGGCCCGGTGAAGCTGCTGGTCGCCGACTGTACCGCCGAGCTCCATATCCGAGGCATGGCGAGCTATGAGAAGGATGTCGAGAAATTCACTTCCGAGAGAACCCTTCTCGGCGACGGCCGGCTTTCAGTGACGCTGGAAGACGTGCGCAGCGGCCAGTTCTACCAAAGCCTGGTGCCGCTCGAAGGCGAGACGCTCGAGGAGATCTTCGAGCATTACCTGTCTCAATCCGAGCAGACCATCGCGTTCCTGCGGCTGAAGGCCGATGGCGGCGCGTTGTGTGGGCTGCTGCTCGAGAAGCTGCCGCAGGCCGATGCGCGCGATCCCGATGGCTGGAACCGCGTTACTCACCTCGCGTCCACGCTGACGCTCGACGAGACGCGCGACGTGCAGCCCTACGACCTCCTCACGCGCGTGTTCCCGGAAGAGCTGATGCGCGTCTTCCGGCTCTACGCCGTCGAGTACCACTGCCCCTACGACGAAGGCAAGGTGAAGGAGATGCTCCGCGGTCTCGGCCGCAAGGAAGTCGAAGCGATCCTCGCCGAGCAGGGCGAGGTGGTGATCCGCAACGAAATGTGCAACCACGAATACCGCTTCGACGCGCGCGCCATCGCCGAGCTATTCGCTTACCACTAAGCCCGTTTTTCCCCCGGATTGCCACAATCCGGTGCTAACCTTGCTTCAGGAGGTCCCGATGAAGAAACTTCTCGCTGTGTGTGCAGTCGCCGCCCTCGCGGCGTGCGGCGACAACGTCCCGCCGCCCAAGCCCGCCGCCCAGACGCCCCCGCCACAGGCTGCCGCGCCCGCGGCATCGACGCCTGCTCCCTCGCCTGAAGCGAAGGCGCCCGAAGCGCCCAAGCCCGATCCGAACAAGGAGCTCGCCCAGCGCGTGAAGCAGGCGCTCCAAGGCGACGCCAAGGTACAGGCCGCAGCGATCGACGTCACGGCGAAGGACGGACGCGTCAGTCTCTGGGGCACCGCGGCTACCGCCGGCGAGCGCAGCCGCGCCGGCGACATCGCGTCGAAGGTGGACGGCGTCGCTTCGGTCGACAACCAGATCAAGATCGTCAAGGGTTCCTGATCGGCATTTCGTCTTTAGCGCTTGTCGCAGGTAGCTGAGGCGAGGTAGGCGATCAGGTCGGCGCGCTCCTTCGCGTCGGCCACGCCAGCGTAGGTCATCGTCGTGCCCGGCACCGTTTTGAGCGGGTCGGCGAGGAAGCGATCCAGGGTCTGTTCGTTCCACACCAGCTTGGAGCGCTTCATCGCGTGCGAATACTCGAAGCCGGGCACGGCTCCGGCGCGACGACCGAGCAGGCCGCAGTGGCGCGGCCCCACCCGGTCATAGGCGAGCGCGTGGCAAGCCTGGCAGCGCGCATAGAGCTGCTCGCCCGCCTGGGGATCGCCGGCCGCCAAGGCGGCGGCGAGCAATGCGCCTTCGAAGCTCAAGAGACGAAGGCCTCGGGCACCGGGTTCTCGCCGAGCGCGTTGCGCAGGATCGCCCAGTGCATCGCCTCGTCGCCCAGGATGCTCGCCGCGGCCTTCGCGAGCTCGCGATTGGCGAACAGCGGCACGGCGCCGAGATAAGCGCTCACCGCGCCGCGCTCGAGGCCCGCCGCGAAACGCAGCACGTCGGCCTGGGCCTTCAGTCCCTCGACGGGGAAAGCGTACTTGCTCTTCGCGGCCGCCGGCGCGCCGCCGAGCTTCTGCACCGTCTTCGCGAGGAGGTCGGCGTGCTCCTTGTGGTGTCCCTGAAACTGCAGCGCGAGTGCGAGCACCGGCTTCTGCAGCAGGCCGCTCTCGGCGCCGACCTGGTACGCCGCGACCGCCTCGAGCTCCGCGGCGAGCGCGGTGTTGAGGATGTTGACGTCGCTCGCTTTCGAGCCGCCCGATTTGGCGGCCAGCACATCGCGCCCCGCGAGCAGGGCGATGGCAGACCCGGACAGCAGCAGGCCCGATCTTCCGAGAAACGCGCGCCGCGCGGCGAGCGGAGAAGCGAATGCGAGGAAGCTCATGTCGTTTTCCTTTGTGTGGTGGGTACGCACACATTGGATGCGCGACAGGGGCGTTTACGTTCCCGCGGCGATCCGCTCCAAGACTTTCGCCACTATGCGGTCGCAGCGCTCGCCGTCGAAGGCGAAAGCCTCCTCGAGGGAAGGGCCGAGCGCCGCGGTGGTCTCTTCGACCGTGAGCTCCTCGAGCACGCGCAGCACGAAGACCGCGCGGTAGTCGTCGGGCAGCGCATCGATGAGCTTTTCCAGCATCCGTCTCGGCATGGAATCGCCTTGGTCTCCTTCTGCCTCGGGGCCATTGGATGCGGCCGGGCCCGGTTCGGTTTCAGCCTTTCGCGCTGAAACGGGCGCGCGCGGGGTGTCATCCAATCCAGCAACCCCACCGACAAAGGCATAACACCATGGCGCGCATCGTGAGACGTACCCACACCGAACCCGCTGCCTTTCTCGTCGACGGCAAGGAGCAATGGCTCTGCAGATGCGGGCTGTCGAACAACCAGCCGTTCTGCGACGGCTCGCACAAGCTCACGCGCGGCGAGGAGCCCGGCAAGCTCTATTGGTATGACGAGGCCGGCGAGCGCCACGAGGCGCGGGAAGCATTCCCGGAGATTCGCAGCTTCTAGATGCCAAGCCATCGAGTAAAACTCGAAGGCCGGGAACCGATTGCCGAAGGTACCCTCGCCCTTCGCTTCGAGAAGCCGGCGGGATTCGCCTTCCGGGCCGGACAGGCTGTCGTGCTCGAGCTGCTCGATCCCCCGGCGGCCGACGGGCAAAAGCGCCGCACCTTCTCTCTCGTCAGCGCCCCGTTCGAGAGCACCCTGGTCATCGCCACGCGGGTGCGGGACACGGCCTTCAAGCGAGCGCTGCACGCGCTGCCGGACGGTGCGAGCGTGAAGCTGACAGGGCCGATCGGCCAGTTCGGGCTCGCCGACGCGGGACGGCCCGCGGTATTCATCGCCGGCGGCATCGGCATCACTCCTTTCATGAGCATGCTGCGCCAGGCAGGCCGGGAGCGTTCGACGCAATCGCTTCTTCTGCTCTATTCGAATCGCCGTCCGGAGGACGCCGCGTTTCTCGCCGAGCTGCAGGAGCTTGTGCGGAACAACACCAGTTTCCGGCTGTTTGCCACGATGACAGACATGGCGAGCTCCGCGCGCAAATGGGACGGCGAAAGAGGCTCGCTCAACGCGGACCTGATACGGCGCTGTGCCGGCGGGCTCGCCGCACCGGTGTACTACGTCGTCGGGCCGCCGGCGATGGTCCTGGCGATGCAGGAGACGTTGCGCGGAGCGGGCGTCGCCGCCGACGACATCCGCAGTGAAGAGTTCTACGGCTACTGAGACCGCGTTCGTTCTGGCGGGCGGCGGGAGCATCGGTGCGGTGCAGGCAGGGATGCTGCGCGCGCTCGTCGCCCACGGCGTCATGCCCGACCTGGTCGTCGGTTCATCGGTGGGGGCGGTCAACGGTGCCTACTTCGCGGGCCTGCCAAACGCGCAAGGCGTAGTGCAGCTCGAAGCGATCTGGCGTGGCTTGCGCCGTCGCGACATTTTCCCGCTCGCTTGGCGCAGCCTTCTGGGGCTGCTCGCCAAGCGCAATTTCCTGGTCGATCCCGGCGGACTGCGGCGCATCATCGAAAAACGCCTGCCCTACCGGGAATTCGAGCACGCGGCGATCCCGTTGCATGTGGTCGCGACCGACTTGATCGCCGGAGGCTCGGTGCGCTTCTCGAGCGGCCCGGTGCTGGATGCGGTGCTCGCGAGTTGCGCGATCCCCGGGGCGTTCCCGCCGGTGCGCATCGGCGAGCGCTATTTGATCGATGGCGCGGTCGCGACCAATACGCCGATCAGCGTTGCGGTCGAGCTCGGCGTGAAGCGGGTCCTGGTGCTGCCGTCAGGCTATGCCTGCGCGCTCGAAGGACCGCCACACGATGCGATCGGGTGCGCCTTGCACGCCATCACGCTACTGATCGCGCATCAACTGGTGACGGAGATCGAGCGTTGCCGCGAACAGGTCGAAATCATCACCGTGCCGCCGCTGTGCCCGCTGTCGGTTTCACCGTACGACTTCTCGCACGCCGGCGAGCTGATCGAGCACGCCGCCGATCAGACCCGGCGCTGGCTCGACAAAGGCGGGCTTGCGCGCGAGCGCGTTCCCGGCGCGCTGCGCGGGCATACGCATGTCGACGGTGAACGCTGCTCCTCATAGTTGAAAAGCGTAGCGAGAACCTTGCGCACGATGCGGTCACAGCGCGTGCCGGCAAACGCAAACGCTTCTACAGGCGGCGAGTCGACTGCGCCCGCCATCGATTCGCGCAACAGGCCGCGTGCCCTGAAATACCGCGTGCGGACCGTCGCCTCCGGGATGCCGAGCGCTGCGGCGGTTTCCGCCACGCTGAGCTCCTCCACCGCGCGCAGCACGAAGACCGCCCGATACGGGTCGGGCAACGCGTCGATGTGCGTTTCCAGCAACCGGCGCGTTGCCCGTCGCTGAGCTATGGCGTCGGGGCCGGGTTCGGCAGACGCTAGGTCGTCCGGTTCCACATCGGCGGGCGGCATCGCCTGCCTGGCGTTGCGGCGCCGGCGCATCAACGCTTCGTTCGCGGTGATGCGTATGAGCCAGGTCGAGAGCTTCGATTCGCCGCGAAAGCTTCCCAGCATGCGATACGCCTGCAGGTAGGCCTCTTGCACGGCGTCCTCCGCCTCTGCGTCATCGCGCAGTATGGCGCGCGCCGTTCGGTACAGGGTGCGATTGTGAGCGCGCATCAGCGCTTCCAGCGCGCGCATGTTTCCCGACAGGATTCTTGCGATGAGGTCGTTATCCGCCGGTCGCTCGACCGGTGCTAGTGCCCCTTGAGTTTGCATGTTTCCCTCCAAGCCTTGGCTTACCGGGCAAGCAGCCGCTCGCACCTATCGATATTGGCGAGATGCGAGTCCCTTGCGGTAGAAGTCGCCGACCGCGAGGGTCGGCTCGACCGCCGCGTTCAGCAGAAGATGGATCAGCACCGAGCAGTTGTGCGCCTCGTCGCGCTGGACGGCGCTCAGCGCGGCCCAGTCGTCAGCGTCGAGAGGCAGCTCGTTCACGTAGGCTGCGAGAAGCTTTGCGCCCGCTCGCTCCGCTTCGAGCAACGTGTTGTTGCATGCGGCCGTACTCCTCGAGGCTCATTTCTCGGCCCTCCGGAGATTGGCCGCGGCAAAATCCCAGTCGAGCAAATGGTCCACGACGGCGGCGACATGCTCGGCGCGGCGCTCCTGATAGTCGAGGTAGTAGGCGTGCTCCCACACGTCGATCGCGAGCAGCGGGACCTGGCCATGCACGAGCGGCGTGTCGGCATTCGAGGTGGTCACGACTTTCAGCTCGATACCCTCGCGCACGAGCCACGCCCAGCCGCTGCCGAAGTGCCCGCTCGCCGCGCTCTTGAGCGCTTCGGCCCATTTCGCAAGCTCTCGCGGTGCCTTTCCGCCCTGCGGCCGCAGCGATCTCCAGTAGAACGCGTGGTTCCACGCCTGGGCCGCGTTGTTGAACAGCACCTTCTTCGCCGGGTCGCCCGCGGCGCGGGCGATCACCTGCTCCAGCGATTCGCCGCTCCCGCCCGCAAGCGCATTCGTTTTGTCGACGTAGGCGCGGTGGTGCTTGCCGTGATGGATCTCGAGCGTGCGCGCCGAGATGAACGGCTCGAGCGCATCGCGCGGGTAAGGCAGGCCGGGGAGCTGGATTCTCATTGGCGTTCCTTGGCGGTGGGGGCTACAATATCGCGGTACGATATATATACGTCGTATTACGATATATTGTCAAGCATGCCCCGCTCCGCACCTCTCGAAGCCGCCGAATACCGGCTGCTCGCGTCGTTTCGCTACGCGCTGCGCAGCTTTCTTCGCTTCAGCGAGGCGGCGGCCGAGAAGGTCGGCCTGACTGCCCAGCACTACCAGGCGCTGCTCGCCATCTGCGCGACGCCTGAGGGCGTCACCATCAACGACCTCGCGCGGCAGCTCCTCATCCGGCACAACAGCGCGGTGGGACTGGCGGACCGCCTGAGCGAGCAGGGCCTGGTCGTGCGCGAGCCGTCGCCCGAGGACGGACGCAAGGTGCACCTGCGCCTCACCGCCAAGGGCGACCGGGTGCTGGAAAAGCTCGCGGGAGTGCACCGCGAGGAGCTGCGCCGCATCGGCCCGCAGCTGGAGGCGCTGCTTCAGCAGATTACCGAGAGCCGTCCGCGCGGCGGCTAGCGCGTAAGCATCGACGCGTCGGCCCGGTCTCATCCAGGCCCCGATAGACAGGAAGGCTTGTGAGACTGCTGCTGGCGGTGTCGTTGTTCGCTCTGGTGAGCCACGCGTCGAGCGCTCTCGCCGACGAAAGGATCGAGGGCATCGTGACCGCGACCCGGGTCACGCACTGCGACGCGACCCGAAGAGGCGGCTGCGCCGGGACGCTGTTCCTGCAGCCCACGCACGGCAATGGCGGGGCGCTTCCCATCCAGGTGCCGCTCGGCACCCCGATCAGCTGCGGAGACGACCGCGTCCTCCTGCATGCGCTCCAGGGGAGGGTCGTAGTGGTGACGCTGGCCCATGGCGGCAGTGGCGCAGCGCGAGCCATCCAGATCGCCGAAACCGAGCCTTGCTAGGGAAGCAGCGCGCGGACGATTTCGCTCTCCGGGTTGAAGGCGAGCCAGGCGAAGGCGAATTGCACGCCGCTGTCCAGGCTCGGCAGGCTGAGGGCTCTCTTCACGCGCCCAGTGCGCCCGCGACGCTCGTCACCACCGCGCGGTCGGTGCCGATCACGCCCAGGCTGCCCTTGCGGAGCGCCACCACGCTCGCGTAGAGGCCATCGTGCTCGGCTTTCTGGGAAGCGCTCAGCCGTCCCTCGGGCATGACGAGCAGCGTGACCTTGCCTTGCGGAACCGCGAGCACCACGTGGTACGCGGTGGCGCCGTCGAACGGGCAAGGACCGATGTGCTTTACCTGCCCGACGCGCTCGATGCGCGAAAGCGGCAGCGTGCCGGCGAGCGCCGTCTCGGCCTCGGCGCGCGGCATCGCACCCATCATGATGGACTTCGCTTCCTCCTTCATCACGAACTCGATGCACGCCAGGGCAAGCGGCTCGTCGCGCGTGACCCACGCATAGGCGCCGATGCCGGCGGCCGCGGCGGCGACGCCGGCGGCGGCGAGGAAGCGGCGGCGGCTGAAGACGACCGCGCTCTTCATGCGATGTTCGAATCCGGCCGGGACCTCCACGGCGAGCCCGGTGTACAGCTCGCGCTCGAATTCTGCGTGCTCGCGCCACAGCGCCGCGCACGCGGCGCACTGCAACCGGTGCGCCTTCATGTCCGCCGTTTCCGCCTCGCCGGCGGCGAGCGATCTTCGATAATCGAGGCAATTCATGCGCGGCCTCCGCGTCGTTCCTTCACGGGTGCAATGAGGCGCCTGAGCGCCTGGCGCGCCCGGGTGAGGCGTGTCATCGTGGCTCCCTCGGTCGTGCCGAGCATCGCGGCGATCTCGGCGCAGCTGAAGCCGCCGAGCACCTGCAGCGCCAGCGGCTCGGCATACGAGGCCGGCAGCGCCATCAGCGCCTCGCGCATCTCCAGGCCGAGCTCGGTCTGGCGCTCATCCGCGATTTCGACTTCCTGATCTTCGGGCCAGTGCGCATCGGCTTTCGCCGCGCGCAGGTATTCGTTGTGCGCTATAGAGAAGAGCCAGCTCTTTGCCGCCGCCTGCGCGCGTAGCCGTGGGTAGGCGCGCCAGCCGCGGAGCAGCGCCTCCTGGACGATGTCCTCGGGGCGGCTGCGGTCACGCGCTAGCCAGAACGCGTAGCGATACAGGTCCGCGGCGTGCTGCCGGACCAGGTCGTCAAAGCGCATCGGCGGCGAGCGCGCGCAGACGCACGCGCGCGCGGTGGGTCATCACCCAGCAATTCGCGCGCGAGATCGATAGCTCGCGGCAGACCTCGGCGGTGTCCATACCGAGGACCTCGCGCAGCACGAAGACCCGCGCGGCGCACGCCGGAAGCTGCTTCAGCCGCGTCTCTACCGCCTCGAGGAGCCGGCGCCGCGCGAACTCGGTTTCCGGATGCGCATCGTGCACCTCTTCATGGTAGTCGAGCCGCTCCTCGGGAGAGGCGACGCGCAGCGCGTCGACGATCTTGTGCTTGAGAATGCCGGTGAGCCAGGTGCGCAGCGACGAGCCGCCGCCGAAGCGCTCGATGCCTTCGAGCGCGGCAAGCAGCGTCTCCTGCACCGCGTCCTCGGCGCGGTGGCGATCGCCCAGCCGCCGCAGCGCGAAGCTCATGAGCTGCGGTCGAAGCCGTCCCAGTTCGGGCGCGGACCCCATCGAGCAGAAGACCGGCGCCGGCGGCCATTCCTTACATCCCGGGAAAAATAAATAGCGGTAATTCGTCGGCGCGGCGCGGCGACCAACTGACAGGCCGGATTGCGGCCATCCATCGATGTTGTTCGACCACCTGAAAGGAGAAGCTCATGACGCAGAAACCGATCGTCGCGGCGGCGATCGCCGGACTTTTCGCGCTCAGCGCGGCGGGCGGAGCGGCGCTCGCGCAGGACAAGAAGGGCCAGGAGAAATGCTGGGGCGTGGCGAAAGCCGGCCAGAACGACTGCGGCAGCAACAAGACGGCGCACTCGTGCGCCGGGCAGTCGAAGTTGGACTACGACCCGAACGACTTCAAGATGACCAAGGCCGGGACCTGCGTACAGATGGGCGGCAGCCTCGAGCAGGGCAAGTCCGGCAAGCTCGCCACGGAGAAGAAGGGCTGAGCGCCGGCATCGGGCTGCGGGCCGCGCACTACCGGGAATTCCTGGAGGCGCTGCCCGCGCTCGGCTGGGTCGAGGTCCACAGCGAGAACTACTTCGGCGCGGGCGGCTACGATCGCCACGTTCTCGAGCGCGTCAGGCGCGACTATGCCGTGAGCCTCCACGGCTTGGGGCTCGGGCTCGGGTCGGTGCAAGGCTTTTCGACCGCGCATCTCAGGAAGCTCGCCGATCTCGTGGCATGGACCGAGCCGGTGCTCGTCTCCGAGCATCTCTCGTGGAGCGCGGTGCAGGAGCGGGTCTTCAACGACCTCCTCCCACTGCCGTACAGCGGTGAAGCGCTCGCGCTCGTCGCGACCCGGGTCGAGATGGGCCAGGACGCGCTGCGGCGGCCGATTCTGGTCGAGAACGTTTCCGCCTATCTCGAGCCCGAAGGCGGCGAGATGACCGAAGGCGAGTTCCTCGTGGAGCTCGCCCGGCGCACCGGCTGCGGCGTGCTGCTCGACGTGAACAATCTCTTCGTGA
>DASTPE010000137.1:0-12371 GCA_035762345.1 Burkholderiales bacterium | reverse complement strand
GAGCGCGCCTCGCCGTCGAGCACCATCTCGCCGAAATACTGCCCCGGGCCCTTGATCGCGAGAATGAGCTCCTTGCCGTGCTCGTCGGCGAGGTAGATCTTCACCCGGCCGCCCACGATCAGATACAGCGAGTCGCTTTCGTCGCCTTCGCTGACGATGATCGCCTGCTTCGGATAGCTGCGCACCGCCGCGCGATCGGCGAGCGCGCGCAAGTCGGCTTCGGAAACGCCCTGGAAGAGGGGAATGCCCTTGAGGTCGACCGACATGGCAGGTGGCGCGCCGATTCTAGAGGCGGCTGCGGTTAAGCTACAAGGGTGACCATTGACCGGCGCCGTGGGCCGCTCGATCACCAGGCCGGCCGCCGCAGCCGGCTGCTCGTACTGCGAGTCTGCACGCTCGTCGTGCTGGCGAGCGCCTGCGCTTCGCTTGCGCCGCCGCGCGCCGCGCTGGATAGCCGCGTTGCGGCGGTACTCGAGCGCCGCGGCCTGGGGCCCGATGCGCTGCTCGTCATCGACAACCTTCTGCGCCACGGCCCGCCCCCGCCGCCGGCCACCCCGCCGCTCGTGCTCGAGCTCCTGGGCCGGCCGCTCGACGCCCTTGATGCGTCCGGGATCTTCAACGCCGCCGTGCCGGCCGCGCTCGCCTCGATGGAACGGAAGAGGGTACCTGCCGAAGGACTTTCGGAGCATGCGCTCAAGAGCTACCTTACAGAGCTTGCCGAGGCTCAGCGCACCCTGCGCTCGGCGCTCCGACCGTTCGACGACGAGGCGCTGCTGCGCGCGCTCGAAGCGCGCCTGCCTCTGTCGGCAGAGCTCCTTCCGCTCGCCGATTCGATAGATCTTGCGCAGGTGCAGCGCGCCAATCAGCTCTTCATCGAGGCCACCGTTCGCTTCGCTTTCCGGCTGCGGGAAGTGCCGCTCGAGCCCGGAACGTTCGAATCTCCGATCGGCACGGTCGTGATCGGAACACGGGGCGATGACCGGCATGGCGCCGGGGCGGCGCTCATCATCGATCCGGGCGGAAACGATACCTACGAGCGGGCGCCGGCGCGCAACGGGTCGGTTTCGGTCATTATCGACCTCGCAGGCAATGACCATTACGTGGGCAGCGACGTCGCGCTGCGCGCGCTGTCTGCGATCGTCGACCTCGCCGGCGACGACCGCTATGCGATGCAGGGAAGCGGACTCGGGGCGGCGCTCGCGGGCGCGTCGCTACTTCTCGACTTCGAGGGGAACGACAGCTATGCGGCGAAGTTCTTTGCGCAGGGAGCGGCGGCGCTCGGCGTCGGCGCTCTGGTCGACTTCGCCGGGCGGGACAGCTACCGCATCGAAGCCTGGGGCCAGGGCTTGGGCATCGCAAGTGGCACGGGGCTCCTCTGGGACCGCGGCGGCGACGATCGCTACATCGCGGGCGGCGTGCCGGATCCCTTCGGGCGCGGCGCCGGGTTGAGCGGCGCGCAAGGAGCTGGCATCGGTCTGCGCGGCCGCCTCGGCGGCGGCGCCGGCATCTTGCGCGACGACCAGGGTGCGGACTCCTACCAAGCCCAGATGTTCGCGCAGGGCAGCGGCTACTACTACGGTATCGGCATGATCTGGGACCGGGACGGCGACGACAGCTATGCCGCGCACCGCTATGCGCAAGGGAACGCAGCGCACCAGGCGGTCGGCGCGCTGCGCGACGAGGCCGGCGACGACCGTTACTCCGCGGACTGGTACGCGCAAGGCATGGGGCTCGACGTTGCGGCCGGGGTCCTGTTCGACGTTTCCGGCGCCGATGTCTATACCGCTCGCGGAGGATCGCAAGGCGCCGCGACCGCGAACGGATTTGGCCTGCTTGCCGGCGGAGCGGGCCACTTCGAGCTCGCGGAAAGCGAGCACGGCTGGGGCCGAGCCGAGTGGCTGCGTGGGCTGCCGAGCGTCGCGCTCCTGCTTCACGCCAGCGGTGCGCGCTTCATTCGCGCGCGCGAGGCGGTTGCCGCGCCCACGGACATCCCGCCGATCGCCGTGCAGGCGCCGAGCGCCGAAACCTGTCCGTCATCCGACCCCGGCGAGGCGCTCCTCTGCCGCGTGCGCGATGCGCCGGACCTTGAAGCGACATGGCGCGAGCTCAAGACGCTGCTGGCGGATGATGCGCTCGCAGGGTGGATCGCGATCGCTCTCGGCAAGCACCCACCGCCCCCGGCGCAGGCCCAAGAGATCGCAGCCGAGCTCGCCGCGCGCGAAAGCTGCAATGTGCGCGCGCTTGCGCTGCGCGCCTGGCCGACGCTGCCCGCAGCCGAGGCGGGCATACGCTCCCGGTGCTATCGGCTGCAGGCGGCGGCGCGGGCGGCTTTCGCGCGGCTCGGCGCGCCGCCGCCGCCCGATGCGGCGCTGCCTTCGTTCCTGCGCTCGCTGCCGCCTCAGGAAGACACGTTCTGACCGTGCCGCAGCGCGGCGGTCTTCTTCAGCTGGCGCTCGATCGCGTCGAAGGTGAGGTTGATGAGCGCGGGCAGCTGCGCCGGCATGGTTTGCATCCCGCTTGGACAACCGCAATTACAACCTGTGCGAAACCCCGTTCCGCAGCCGCACCATCCTCCAGAAGAAGTTCACCCGGGCGACGTCGCCGTTCTGCGCGGCGGGCACGAGCTGGCGCAGGTCTAGGTCAGGGTTGAAGCCGATCTGCGATGAGAACCCGGCGAGCGCGCGCTCGAGCGTCCCTAGGATCGGGTTTTCGGACTGGAAGTGGTTGACGATGAAAATGTCGCCATCCGGGCGGCAGACGCGGTGCAGCTCCTCGAGCAGCTTCTCCGGCCGCGGAACGACCGAGACCACGTACATCGCTACGATCTTATCGAAGCTCGCGTCGGGGAAGGCCATGGATTCGGCGTCCATCTCGAGCAGCGCCTCGACGTTGGAGAGCTTCGCGCGCGCGACGCGCGCGCGCGCCTTCTCGAGCATCTCGAGCGACACGTCGACCCCGGTGATGCGCACGTCCTGCGGGTAGAGCGGTAGCGAGATGCCGGTGCCGACGCCGACCTCGAGGACCCGGTCGCCCGGCTTGAGGTTCAGCGCCTCCAGCACCGCCCGGCGGCCCGGCTGAAGCACGGCGCCGAAGATGACGTCGTAGATCCGCGCATAGCGCCGGTAGGCCGCCTTGACGGCTTGAATATGCATGAGTTGGCGGATTCTGCCAGCAATCGGCATTCCCGGCACGCCGATTGCAGCTGTGTTTCGACCACAGACATGAAGATCGCACAAGTTGCACCCCTCGCGGAGAGCGTGTCGCCGAGGCTATATGGGAGCACCGAAAGGGTCGTTTCCTACCTCACCGAGGAGCTGGTGAGGCTTGGCCACGAGGTCACGCTGTTCGCGAGCGGGGATTCGCAGACCGCCGCACGCCTGGCGGCCTGGCGCTCCACGGGCGCTCCGCCTCGACCCCGAGGTGACCGATGCCCTGCCCCACCATCTGCTGATGATCGAACATGTAGGCGCGTGCACGAGTTCGACGTCGTGCCTTCCACGTCGAGCATGTGCACCTGCCGCCGTTCAGATTTTATGCGCGGTCTGGCCGCACGATAACGCGCTCATCGCGCTCGGCCTGGCCCGATACGGCCATACCGCCGAGGCGCTCTCGCTGACCGCGGCGCTATTCGACGCTGCCGCGCATATGCATCTGCGCCGGCTGCCCGAGCTCTTCTGCGGTTTCGAGCGGCGCCGCGGTAAGGCGCCCACGCTCTACCCAGTGGCGTGCGCGCCACAGGCCTGGGCGGCGTGCGCGCCCTTCGCGCTGCTTCAGGCCTGCCTGGGACTCGAGGTCGACGCGGCCTCGGAGACCGTCCGGCTGCGCCTGCCGCGGCTGCCGAGTTTCCTCGACTCGCTGGCCGTGCGCCGGCTCCGCGTCGGCGAAAGCCGGCTCGATCTGCTGTTCAGGCGCCAGGAGTCGAGCGTCCCCGTCACCCTGCCGTCACGCGAAGGCGCTGCCGAGGTTGAGGTCGTGCTGTAATCGCTAGCGTCCGAGCGAGCGCCAAACCTTTTCTGGCGTAAGCGGCATGTCGAGGTGCCGCACGCCGAGCGCATTCACAACCGCATTCACCACTGCCGCGGGCGCGCCCACGGCGCCTGCTTCGCCGGCGCCCTTTACGCCGAGCGGATTCGTCGCGCACGGCACGTGGTGGAAACTGCAGTCAAGGCCCGGCAGGTCGCCGGCGCGCGGCATGGCGTAATCCATGAATGAGCCGGTGAGAAGCTGGCCGTGGGCGTCGTACACCGCGTGCTCGAGCAGGGCCTGGCCGATCCCCTGCACCGTGCCGCCCTGCACCTGGCCCTCCAGCAGCCTCGGGTTGATCGCGCGGCCGAAATCGTCGACGATCGTGTAGCGCTCAATGGTGACGCGGCCAGTGTCCGGGTCGACTTCCACCTCGCAGACATGGCAGCCATTCGGGTACGTGTAGTCCGGCGGCGCGTGCGTTTGCGTGCTCTGCAAATCTCCCAGCTCAAAGATTCCAATTCGTCGGTCCGTGCCCGCGATGCGGAACTCGCCGTCGCGGTACTCGATGTCCGACGCCCCCGCCTCCAACAGGCGCGCCGCCTCCTGCCTGCCCTTCTCGATAACCTCGTCGGCCGCCTTCGTCGCTGCAACCCCGCCGAGCGCGAGGAAGCGCGAACCGCCGGTCAGGCCTTCCTCCGGGACGATATCGGTATCGCCTTGGACCACCTTTATATTCTCTGCGTCGACTCCAAGCTTGTTGGAGAGCAGCTGCACGAAGGTGGTCGTATGCCCCTGGCCGTTGTCCTGCATTCCTGAATAAAGTCTCACTTCCCCCGACTTCACTTCCACACGCACGGTGTCGCCCGGGCCACCGCCGCAACGCTCGATGTACATGCCCACTCCGATTCCACGTTTCTTGTTTTGGCTCTCCGAGCGCTTCCTTCGTATCGAGAAACCCGCCCAATCCGCCCGCTTCATCGCGCGCTCCAGGATTCCGGCGAAATCGCCGGAGTCGTAGCGGCTCTCGACCGGCGTCTGGTAGGGCATCTCGGAGGGCTTGATGAAGTTGCGTCGCCGCAGCTCTTCCGGCGCAAGCCCGAGCTCGCGCGCGGCGACGTCGATCGCGCGCTCCAGGCAATAGATCGCCTCGGGCCGCCCCGCGCCGCGGTACGCGTCCACCGGCACGGTGTTCGTCAGCATGCCTTTGATGCCCAGCGAAATACTTCCTATTTTGTAGACCCCGGACAGCATGGGCGCGGCGAGCTGCGGGATGAACGGGCCGAAGTTCGAGAGGTACGCACCCATGTTGGCCCAGGTCGTGACCTTCAGGGCGACGAAGCGCGCGTCCGCGTCGGTGCCCAGCTCGACTATCGTCCAGTTATCGCGCCCTTGGGCATCGGAAAGAAAGCCTTCGCTGCGCTCCGCGTTCCAGCGCACCGGACGTCCCAGGCGCCGCGCCGCCCACACCACCGCCGGCTGCTCGGGATAGAGGAAAATCTTCATGCCGAAGGCACCGCCAACGTTGCCTGACACCACGCGCAGCTTGTCGCGCCCGGTCTTCACTACCGTGTCGGCGATCTGGCCGTGCAGGTGGTGCGGCCCCTGGCAGGGCGTGTAGAGCGTGGTGCGCCCGCTCGCCGGATCATGCTCGGCGAGCGCCGCGCGCGGCTCGATCGGGTTCGCCACCAGACGGTTGTTCCAGAGCTCGAGGCGCGTCACGTGCGCTGCCTTGGCGAGCGCTGCGTCGACCTTCTCCTTCGCGTCGCCCAGATCCATCTCGAACGCGAGCTGGCCTTCTCTTACATCTATTACTGATGCGAGCGGGTCGTAGTCGACCTGGACCTTCTCCGCGGCGTCCTTGGCCTGCGCGAGCGTCTCCGCCACCACCATCGCCACCGGATCCCCGACGTGCCGCACGGCTCCGATTGCGAGTACCGGCCGCGGCGTCTCCTTTAGCCCCGGCAAGGGAATCAAGCACGGAATGTCGCCCAGCCCGTCTGACGCGGCATCCTTCCCTGTAAGTACCGCCAGGACTCCGGGCGCTTTCATTGCTCCCGTGATGGAAATGCTTTTTATCTTTGCGTGCGCATATGGCGAACGCACGAAGCAGGCGTGCGCCGCCCGCGCGAGCGCGAAATCGTCCGCGTAGCGACCCGCGCCGCGCAGAAGGGCGTCGTCTTCGAGGCGTTGCAGCGATTGCCCGAGGGCGAATTTCATGAGGGATTGCCGGATCGAATGGCCTTGGGTGAGACTAGCATGGATGACCAAGGTGACCGAGCTGCACGCGGCGGTAAAGCGAGGCGACCTTCCGGCGATGCGACGACTGCTCGAGTCGGACCCGAGATTGGCGAATGCGCGCAGCGAGACCGACGCGCGTGGCCCGTTCCCGCTGCACGTCGCGGCCGAGGCCGGGCAGACCGAGGCAGCGCGGCTGCTGCTCGAGCATGGCGCGGGCATTTCGACGACGGACCTGGAAAACGATGCGCACGCCCTGGGCTGGGCGGCGTTCTTCGGCCGACCCGACATCGTCGAGATGCTGCTCGCCGCGGGATCTGCGCCGAGCCAGCGAAACAAGCATGGACTCACGCCGCTCGGCTGCGCGCTCGGCGGCGCGGCAGGAAGGTGGCGCAAGTTTTCGAAAGCGACAATCGAGGACTGGCGCCGGGCGGCGGACATGATCGGCGCCAAGGGCGGCGTCGAGTAATTCTCCGGGAGGGTTGGCATGGCGGCCAAGCGCATCCGCATCGATACTGACCGTGGCTTCTATCCGATCGTCTACGTGCGCGGCTTCGCCGCCACGGCGGGCGAGCGCGAGGAAACGTTCTACGATACCTATTACGGCTACGCGGCCACATCGGTGGAAAAGCGAGACGGCGTGCCCCCGAATTACCTCGCACCGATCGTGTTCGAGGGACAGCTCATCCGCTTCCTCAAGGAGTACGGCTACGTCGACGCGGCGAACGGCGGCCTCGCGCTCGCGATGAGCAATCCCGCGAACATCAGGCTCAACCCGACGCGCAGCGTGTGGATCAGCCGCTTCTACGACATCGACGTGATGTCCGAAAAGGTGCGGCCGATCGAAAGCCACGCCGAGGACCTGCGCAAGCTCGTGTGCGAGACGATTCCCGCAGAGCTTAGGAAGACCGGCGGGATCGATCTCGGGCCCGGCAACCGCGACTACCGCGTGATCCTGATCGCGCACTCGATGGGCGGGCTCGTGGCGCGCTGCCTGATCCAGAATCTCCTGCCCGATCCCGAGCGCTGGATCCACCGCCTGGTGACGATCGGCACCCCGCACGGCGGCATCGAGCTGAGCGCGGTCCCGGACATCCTCGAGGAACTCGTCGCCGGCAAAGGCAATCTGCTCGGCGCCGCGATCTTCAAGGAAGCGCGCATACGCGAGTATCTCAAGCTCTCCAAGAGCGCCGATCTGAAGAGCCTCGATGGCAAGTTCCCCGAGGGCCGTTGCCTGTGCATCGTCGGCAGCGACCACGAGAGCTACACCGTGGCGAAGAAGCTCACCGGCAGCCACAGCGACGGCCTGGTGAAGCAGAGCAACGCCTACATCAAGGGCGCCTACTGGGCGAACGTGCACCGCGCGCATTCCGGCCGGCGCGGCATCGTCAACAGCTTCGCGACCTACGAGAATGTGCGCCGCTTCCTCTTTGGCGACACGCGCGTGAGGATCTGGCTGGACAAGATCGCGCTCCACCTCGCCGCGCCGGAGAAGAACTTGACCGAGCTCTACGATTTCGAGTTCTCCCTGTCGGTGCGCGGCACGGGCGTCTTTCTGCACCAGCGCCGGCAGGACCCGTGTGAGAACGCGATGCGGTTCAAGCGCGCGGACCTCGAGAACACGCGCACGCTGTACCTGCACACCGGATTCCTGGACGCGAGCCTGCGCTCGCCGAACGAGCCGCGCTTCTCGCACTTCCTGCTGGTTTTCCGAGTCTCCCAGCACCGTGTGAAGGACGGCTTTCTCTTCGACACGCAGTACCCCGAGCGCACGATCTACAGCGAAAGCCTCGAGATGCGCCTCACGCTCGCCGGCCAGGGCGGCGCCAAGGCGCCGGCGGTGGAGTACCGCTGGCTATCCGACGCCACCGATCTCGCGGACCCGAAGGGCTGGACCAAGGCGCAGCTGAAGGACAAGGTGTTCCGCCTCAAGCTGCGCGAGACCGGGACGCTTTCTGCGGAGCTTTGTTTGCAGCCGGGCCGGTGGCCCGACGGGACGACGACCGAGAAAGCGGGCGCCGACGCCGCGTTCGCCTAGAGCAGGTCCTTCCATTTCGCGCGCGTTTTTTCCTGCAGCTCCTTCGACGCCTCGGCGACGATCGGAAACTCGTCGAGATGGTCCCACGGACGGCACGCGTCGATGACGGCCTTGGAGCTGAGCGGCGCGTCGTACGGATAGGCGACGAACATCGGATCGTTCTTCGATCCCATGCCGCGCTGGATGATGTCGATGTCCACTGCCGGGTCGGTGCGCGTGGCGACCGCCCATATCACTTCCTGCAGATTCGAGGGATCGATGTCATCGTCGACCACCACGGAGTAGCGCGACATGTACGCGCCGACGCCGCACTGGCTGAGGAGATGGCCCGCCTGGCGCGCATGCCCTGCGTAGCGCTGCTTGATCGCCACCACGTTGAACATGCGGGCGCCGCCAATCTCGTGCGCCCACACCGCCTTGACCTCGGAGAGGCCCGCCGCCACGAGCGCGTCGTGCAACAGCGCCGAGCGCATGACCGCCTTCGAATACGAATAGTCATTCGGCGGCTTCGCCGGGGGACTGCCCACGATGATCGGTTCTCTCCGAAAGCAGATTCTTTCCACTGTGACTGCCGGCGCCGTCCCGGCCTTGCCCGGGTAGTAGCCGTGGAACTCGCCGAATGGCCCTTCAGCGCGCTCGTCGTTCGGCTCGACGAAGCCTTCGAGCACGATCTCCGACGCGGCGGGGAAAGGCAGACCCGTCAGGGTGCCGAGGACCACCGAGACCGGCTGATTCAATATCGCGCCGACGTAGTTCCACTCGCACATGCCAAACGGGATCTCGATCCCGGAGATGAGATATCCGAGCGGGTCGCCGCCGACCACGATCGCCACCGGGAAGCGCTTGCCCGCCTTCTTGTGCTTTTCATACTGGATGCGGCCGTGCTTGCCCGGCACCATGTCCAGGGCGACATGCGTTGCGTCTAGTACCTGGACTCGGTACGTGCCGACGTTCACCCAGTCGGAGTCGAGATCGCGCGTCACCACCGAGCAGCCGGTGCCGATGTAGCGCCCGCCATCGAGCTCGTGCCACAGCGGCGAAGGGAAGGCGTTCACGTCGACTTCGGCGCCTTCCTGGATGTTCTCCAGCACCGGGCCGGACTTCACCACCTCGCAGGGAAAATCCTTCGCCGCGGCCTGCCACTGCGCGGGCTTGCCGCGCAGCACGGCGACCAATCCGGAATGATTACTTTGAATCGGCAACCTCAAGATCGACGACAGGCGCGCCGGGCTGCTCGTGCTGCAGGTCAGGACGCGAAAGCCTTTCGGGTAGCCCTTGATCTCGTCGAAGAGCAGCGCCGGCGGCGCGTTCTTCTTGACGTTGAGCTCGCTGATCGCGCCAAGCTCGAGGTTCCAGTCCGCGCCTTTGACGCGCCTCAGCTCGCCAAGCTTTTCGACTTCAGCCAGCCAGGGCCGCAAATCGAGAGGATTCCCGCTCATCCCGGCGCATTATAAGATTCGGCGACCATGAAGCTGCTCGCTGCGTTCTGCCTTGCATTCGTCTCTTTCTGCGCGCTATCGCAAAGCTATCCCAGCCGCCCAGTGCGGGTTGTCGTGGGATTTCCCCCCGGCGGCGGTACCGACATCCTCGCGCGCGTGCTCGCGCCGCGCCTCTCGGAACATCTCGGCCAGCCGTTCGTGGTGGAGAACCGCCCCGGCGCGACGACCAACATCGCAAGCGACCTGGTGGCGAAGAGCGCGCCCGACGGTTACACGCTGCTCTTCACCACCTCGGCGCTCGCGATCAATATGTCGTTGTACAAGAACCTCACGTTCGACGCGCTGCGGGACTTCGCGCCGATCTCGGTGTTCGCCCAGAGCCCGAATCTGCTCGTCGCGCACTCGAGCGCGGGCGCGAACGTGAAGGAGCTCCTCGCGCAAGCGAAAGCGAAACCCGGGGGCATGAATTACTCCTCCGCCGGCTCGGGCACGAGCCAGCACCTTGCCGGCGAGCTCTTCAAGGTGCGTACCGGCACCCATATCGTGCACATCCCCTATAAGGGCACGGCGGCTTCGCTGACCGCAGTCATCGCCGGGGAAGTGCATTTCAGCTTTGCCAATGTGCCGGCAATCCTCGGGCACGTCAGAAGCGGCCGGCTGAAAGCGCTTGCGGTGCTGGCGCCCAAGCGCTCCGACCTCATGCCCGACGTGCCGACGATGGAGGAGGCCGGCGTCACGGGCGTCGAGGTGCCGGTCTGGTACGCCCTGCTCGGCCCCGCCGCCCTGCCGCGCGACATCCTGACAATCCTGAGCAACGCCACCGTGCGCGCGGCGCGCTCGCCCGATTTGAGACAGAAGCTCATCGAGCAGGGCGCGGAGCCGGTCGGGAACAGTCCCGAGGCATTCTCGAAGCTCCTGCGCGAGGAGGTGGAAAAATGGGCCGAGATCGTGAGGGTTTCCGGCGCCAAGGCGGAATAGATGAAAAACACCCTGGTCGGCCTATTGGTCTTTTTCGCCGCCGAGGCGGCGGCGCAGGAGTTTCCCTCGAAGCCGGTGCGCATCATCGTGCCCTGGCCGCCGAGCGGCAACGTGGACATCACGGCACGCACGGTCGCGCCGGCACTCGGTGAAGCGCTCGGCCAGAGCGTGGTGGTGGAAAACCGCGCGGGCGCGGCCGGCTCGATCGGCAGCGCCGCGGTGGCGAAGTCGGCGCCCGACGGCTACACGCTGCTGCTCGGCTCGAGCGGCACAATCACCGCCGGCCCGGCGGTGTGGAAGACGCGGCAATACGATCCGGTGAAGGACTTCGTCGCGGTCGGCGCCATCCAGTCTGTCCCGATCGTGCTAACCGTTGCGCCGAAGACGCCCGCGACGAATTTTGCGGAGTATCGAAAGCTCGCGGCCTCCCGGAGCGGTCAACTGTCGATCGCATCTGCTGGAAGCGGCTCGTCCAACCATCTGGCGATCGAGCTACTCATGCGCATCGGCAATCTCAACCTGCTCCATGTGCCTTACAAAGGCAGCGGACCGGCGATTACCGATCTCCTCGGCAGCCAGGTCGAGAGCATGATGGACCAGCTCACCGCTTCGATCGGCCACATCCGCGAGGGACGCATCAAGGCCATCGCGATTTCGTCCTCCAAGCGCTCGCCGCTGCTGCCCAACGTGCCCACGCTCGACGAAGCGGGCGTAAAGGGCTACGAGGCAACCACGTTCACCGGCATTTTCGCTCCTGCGGGAACTCCGAAGAACATCCTCGAGAAGCTGCACGGCGCATTGAAGAAGGCGCTTGCGCACGACACCGTGCGCGAGCGCTTCCGCGGGATGGGGGTCGACATCATGGAAATGGGCCAGGACGAGTTCGCCGCCTACGTGCGCGCGGACTACGACAAGTGGCTCAAGGTCGCGCGCGAGGGCAACATCGTCGTCGAGTGAGCGGCGCGGACGTCCTGCCGCCGGACGCACGGCTGCGTCGACCGCGGCGGCCGCTGCCGCCGGGAACGGTCGATTGCCACGCGCACATTTTCGATCGCTTCGACAAGTACCGTTTCTCTTCCTCGAAGAGTATTCCCCGCCCCTGTGTACGCGCGAGGCCTGGCTCGCGTTGCACGCCGCGCTCGGCGTCGCGGCGTGCAGGTCCACGGCAGCCCCTACGGCTTCGACAACTCGATTACCGAGGATTTCCTGCGGGATCACCCGGGGCACTTTGTCGGGGTGGCAGCAATCTCTCCGAACATCCAGGAAAAAGAGTTACAACGTTTAAGTCGATCTGGTTTCCGTGCGGCCCGTCTGATGGACCAGTCGCCACCGGCGCCACCACGGCGGACCTCGAGGCGATCGCGCGGCGCGTCGCGCCGCACGGCTGGCATATCGAGATCAACGTTGCACGCTCGGCGGACTGGGTCGAGCTGGAGCCGCGGCTGCGCCACTGCCCCGTTGCGCTGGTCTTCGACCACCTCGGCCGCGTGAGGGGCGGCGAGGGCTTGAACGCGCCGGGCTTCAAGGTAGTGCGCCGGCTCCTCGCCGACCGGGACGACTGCTGGACCAAGATCTCGAGCTGGTACCGCCTCTCTGACGGCGGAGCACCGGATTTCGCCGACATGCGGCCTCTCGTTCAGGCGTTGTTGACGGAAAGGCCCGATCGGTGCGTCTGGGGCACCAACTGGCCCCATCCCGGGATGATGAAGTTCATG
>DASTPE010000136.1:0-28301 GCA_035762345.1 Burkholderiales bacterium | reverse complement strand
GGACCGCAACATCGAACATCTGCCTTGGTATCAAGGATCTCAATTTGGTAACCAATTCCCTGCCGCGGTACTGCGAGGCCGAGCGGTGCACCATGCTCGACAGCGCGTCGACCTTGTCGCCGTTCACCAGGATGTCGAGGCGGACCATGTCGGCGGCGCGGTATTCCTTGAACTCGTAGTCGAGCGAGCCGTAGCCGCGCGTCGCCGACTTCAGGCGATCAAAGAAGTCGAGCACCACCTCGTTCAGCGGCAGGTCGTACGAGATCACCACGTGGCGCGCGGAGTAGTGCAAGTTGGTCTGGACGCCGCGCTTGTCCGTGCACAGCGTGATCACCGGCCCGACGTACTCCTGCGGGACGAAGATCCTGCAGGCCATGATCGGCTCGCGGAATTCCTCGATCGTTTCCGCCGGGGGTAGGCGCGAGGGATTCGACACCTGCTCCACCGTGCCATCGCGCAGCTTCACCTCATACACCACAGACGGCGCGGTGGTGATGAGGCTCTGTCCGTACTCGCGCTCGAGGCGCTCCTGCACGATGTCCATATGAAGCAGGCCGAGGAAACCGCAGCGAAAGCCGAAGCCGAGCGCCTGCGAGGTCTCGGGTTCGTAATGGAACGACGCGTCGTTCAGGTGCAGCTTCTCGAGCGCGTCGCGCAGCGCCTCGTACTCGTTGGCCTCGACCGGATAGAGGCCGGCGAACACCTGCGGCTTGATCTCCTTGAATCCGGGCAGCGGCTTGTGCGCAGGCTTGGCGGCGAGCGTCACGGTATCCCCGACCTTGGCCGCGCGCAGCTCCTTGATTCCCGCGGTGACGAACCCGACTTCGCCCGCTTTCAGTTCTTCCTTAGTCGTCGACTTGGGCGTAAAGACGCCGACCTGATCGCAGAGGTAACTCGCGCCCGTGCTCATGAGAAGGATGCGCTCCTTAGGCTTGAGCGTGCCCTCCATGACGCGCACGAGCACGACCACCCCGACGTAGTTGTCGAACCAGGAGTCGATGATCAGCGCCCTCAAGGGAGCAGCCTCGTCGCCGCTCGGAGCCGGGACCCGGGCGATCACCGCCTCCAGGATCGCGTCGACGTTCTCCCCGGTCTTGGCGCTCACGCGGATCGCATCCTGCGCCGGAATGCCGATCACGTCCTCGATCTCCTGGATCGCCTTCGTTGGGTCGGCCGAGGGTAGGTCGATCTTGTTGAGCACCGGAATCACCTCGACGCCCTGCTCTATCGCGGTGTAGCAGTTCGCCACCGTCTGCGCCTCGACCCCCTGCGAGGCGTCGACCACGAGGACGGCGCCCTCGCACGCCGCGAGCGAGCGGCTCACCTCGTACGAGAAGTCGACATGCCCGGGAGTGTCGATAAGGTTCAACAGGTAGACATCTCCGCTTCTAGATCGGTATTCCAGCGCGGCCGTCTGCGCCTTGATGGTGATGCCGCGCTCGCGCTCGAGGTCCATGGTGTCGAGGACCTGCTCCGCCATCTCGCGCTCCGCCAGCCCGCCGCACCTCTGGATGACGCGGTCGGCGAGCGTCGACTTGCCGTGGTCGATGTGCGCGATGATGGAAAAGTTGCGTATCCGGCTCTGCATCGGGAAAAGCGCGCGATTTTAGCGCAGCTTGGCGATCGCCTCGGCAGTGAGGCGATGCCGGCAGGTGAACCGGGCAGTGACGAGAACCGGAACGTCGCGCCCGTACCTCAGGCGCAGCTGCGGATCCGAATCGACGTCGATCTCCTCGAATGCGACGCCGAGCGCGCGCAACTCGGCTGCCATCTGCTCGCATAGATGGCAGCCGCGGCGGCCGTACAGCCTAACCCTTATCGGTGAGCCCGGAGATGGTCACGAACGCCGTGCTTTCGCCGCGCCGGACTTGAAGCGTGATGACCGCGTTCTTGTCCAGGCCGGCAAGCAGCTTGTTGAACTGCTCAACCGACTTCAGCTCCGTGTGCTGGCCCTTGTGCACCAGGGTGAGGAGCACGTCGCCTTTGCGCACGTCGGCCTTCGACTCGGGCCGCACTTCGGTGACGACCAGGCCATGCGGGAGGCCAAGTCCCTTCTTCTGCTCGGCCGAAAGCTCGCCCACGACGATCCCGAGCCGGTTCGCCGGCACCTCGGCCTGCGGCTTGGCGCGCGTCGCCGGCGCATTGGCGGCGACGCGGTCCTCCTGCAGCTCGGCCACGGTGATGCCGAGCTTGCGCATCTGACCTTTGCGCCACACTTCGAGCGTCGACTGCGAGCCCGGGCGCGTTGAGCCGACGAGGCGCGGCAAGTCGCTCGAGCTCTCGACCGGCTTGCCGTCGAACGCGAGGATGATGTCGGTGGCTTCCACGCCGGCCTTGTCCGCCGGGCTGCCCTTCTCCACCGAATTCACCAGCGCGCCGCGCGGCCGGTCCAGGCCGAACGAGGTGGCAAGATCGCGCGTCACCTCCTGGATCACCACGCCGATGCGGCCCCGCGCGACGCGGCCCTTCTCGCGCAACTGCTTCTGGATGTCGAGCGCAACGTCGATGGGAATCGCAAAGGAGAGCCCCATGAAACCGCCGGTGCGGCTGTAAATCTGGGAGTTCACCCCGACCACCTCGCCGCGCATGTTGAACAGCGGCCCTCCCGAATTGCCCGGGTTGATCGCGACGTCGGTCTGGATGAAAGGTACGAAGTTTTCCTGCGGCAAAGAGCGGCCCTTGGCGCTGACGATGCCGGCCGTCACCGTGTTCTCGAAGCCGAACGGCGAGCCGATAGCCACGACCCATTCGCCCACCTTCAGCTTGTTCGGGTCGCCGAAGCGCACCGCGGGCAAGCCGGTAGCGTCGATCTTGATCACCGCGATGTCGGTGCGCCGGTCCGCGCCGATGACCTTAGCCTTGAACTCACGCTTGTCGGTGAAGCGCACGTTGATCTCGTCCGCGCCCTCGATTACGTGCGCATTGGTCAGGATGTAGCCGTCCGCGCTGATGATGAATCCGGAGCCGAGCGAGCGCGCCTCGGAGCGAGGCCCCGGCCCCGGCTGCTGTCGCGGGATGAAGCGCCGGAAGAACTCGAGCACTTCTTCGTCCTCTACCCCCGGAACCTGGGGCGCGGCACCGGTGCGGCGCGGCGCCTGGGTGGTGCTGATATTGACAACGGCGTTGCCCTGGTCGTCGACCAAGCGGGTGAAGTCGGGCAGCTCGCGCACCGCTTGGGCAAATGCGTGCGCCGGCGCCGCCGCGCAGACGGCGGCAAGCCAGAGAGCAATCATGGCCTTTACTGCGTTCATCTTAGTCTCCCAATACTACTGCGGGCGGCGATATTCGACCGCGTTCGCTATGCGCTGCACGCTTGCGGCCGGCGCTTCGCCTACCACCGTCACCATATGGTTGGCGACCTCGCGGGTATAGATGTGGATGGCGCCCATGCTTGCAAGCCCCGTGCGCACCGGGTCGCTGCGCCCCTCGAGCGACTCGATGAATACCGATACTGCGGCGAGGCCGTCGGAGTACACCAGTTGCCCGGCAGAGCGCGACTCGCCGAGCTTCCGCCGTAGCTCGATCACCTTCTGGAAGCCGGGCAGCTCGGCAGACAGTCCCCAACCCGAGAGTTGCGCCGGCGCCGCCTCGGCGTCCTCGATGCGCCATTTGCCCGAGACGTGGCGCTGCTTCACCATGTCGCGCGTCACCCCGCCGATGGCAAGCTGTGTGAACGAGAACTGCTCCACCGGCTCGCCAGCGGGGTCCAGCGTGACCGCTTTGAGCAGCATGCCGCTCGCGGTGTCGGCGTAAAGGCGATAGCCGTAGCGCAGGTTGTCCCTGGGCTTGAGCACGATCGCCTGGCAGTCGTAGCCGGCGATGCGCCGCACCCCGCCGAGCTCGATCTCGTAGTGGCGTGCGAGCGCCGTAATGCGCTCGGGGAGCAAGGCCGGGAAGTCGCGCTCGGTGCGCCGGTCGACCTTTACCAGGCGGCTTCCGGGGAGGTAGCAGCGCACCGTATCCTTAGTACGCACGATCTCTCGCGGCACCCCGTCCATCACCTCGAGCTTCTCGATGTCTCCCGAGGCGTCGGCGTAGCGCGTAATACGCGAGGTCTCGCTGCGGCTGCCGTTCTGGTAGACGAAGGTCCCGCTGTAGGAGAGCTTCTGCGTCGCGTCGTGGATCTTGCGCAACCAGGCGAGCGCGTCGGCCGACTGTGCATGAACCGCCGCGGGGCCCAGCGCGCAAAGGCCGGCGAGCAGGATCCCCTTCAGCCTCACCGGCGCGGCTCCACCGCCTGCTCGGCCACGGTGCGCGCGTAGGGTGCCATGCCCTGCAGGGAGATGCGCGGCGAGAATCCCTGGTGCGCGAGCAGGTAGTCGTTGGCCGTCGTCGGCAGCGGAACAATGTTCGGCTTGGTCTCGGGCTGCAATTGCGCCACCGGCGCTGGCGTCGGCGCGGGGATCGACTGAGGCTGCGGCGCCAGCGCCATCCACCCCACCAGCGCGATCCCGGCAAGGCTGGCGGCTGCCGATAGCGCGAACCACGTGCGCGACTGTGCGCGGGACGGCTCCTGGAGGGCGGCCGGTGCGAGCACGGTCGGCTCGGCGGCAAGGCGCCCGGCGAGGCGCGCGTCAAAGTGCGCGGTTAGCACGCGGTTTTCGCGCATCGCATCGCTGATGAGCTGATAGGTGCGCCACGCGCGCACCGCCTCGCGGTCGCTTCCGAGCGCCTGGATTACTTCGGCGGCGGATTTGTCGTCCAGCTCGCCGTCCATCAATGCCGACAGCTTTTCCGTCATACCCCTACCACCTCGCGTCACCACCTTCGGCCTTTCCGGGTGTCCAAGAGCGGCCTTAGCTGCTCTGCGATCGCTTCCCGCGCCCGGAATATCCTCGATCGAACCGTTCCGATCGGGCAGTCCATCGCTTTCGCGATGTCCTCGTAACTCATCCCCTCAATCTCGCGCATCTGAATTGCGGTGCGCAGCTCTTCGGGCAACTGCTCTATCGTCGCATTCACCGTCCTTGCGATCTCGTTCGACAGCAGCACGCTCTCGGGCGTGTTGATGTCGCGCAGCTGCTCGCCTTCCTCGAATCCCTCCGCGTCCTCGGCCTCTACCTCCGTCGAGGTCGGCGCCCGCCGACCCATGGCCATGAGATAGTTCTTGGCCGTATTAATTCCAATCCGGTACAGCCACGTGTAAAACGCGCTGTCGCCGCGGAAGGCAGGGAGGGCCCGATAGGCCTTGATGAACGCC
Source organism: Burkholderiales bacterium (assembly GCA_035762345.1). GTDB lineage: Bacteria > Pseudomonadota > Gammaproteobacteria > Burkholderiales > SG8-39 > SCGC-AG-212-J23. Next base: position 23,101 of record DASTPE010000136.1, on the reverse strand, counting down.
TCCTGCGTCACGTCCTCGACCTCGGCTGGGTCGCGGATGAAGCGCGACAGCAGGCGCGCCAGCTTGCGCTGGTACTTATCGACAAGCAGCTCGAAAGCCTGCTTGTCGCCGCGCTGCGCCCTTGCGACCAACTGCCGGTCGATGTCACGGTCGCTCATCAACCGTCCTCAACCGCTGGCCGCCGGAGCCGCGCAGGGGCTCCCCACCCCGTTCGAACAGCCCGTGGACTTACGTCCCGGTTCCAACGCCTATGTGCCACAGACACACGCACTTGGAAATAGTTCGTCCCCTTTCCGGGGCTTGTCTCAGGCCGTGAGTTGCTTGGCCGCCACGGGAACCTTCCCCCAGAGCGCCCACAGGCGTAGTCGCCTGAACTCTTCGGCGCGAAGCATGTCGCGCGTGACGAGTATCGTGCGGCGCAAAGGGCGGCGCACGGGCAGCGTCACGATGAAGCGGCTGACGTGGCGGCTCACGCCGAGCTCCGCGCGCAGGCGGCGCCCGTCCCGCAGCTCCAGCGTGATTTCGTCCCCGGACAACTCGATCGCTCGCACCGAGGCCGATGAACGGTGCAGGGCCCGCCCCCAAGCGGCGGCGATGCCAAGCAGCAAGACAGCCGCGGCTAAGGCGATACCCGGCGAACCTTGCAGGATCGTCAAGGCCGAGGCAGCCGCGGTGCCGTGCAGGAAGAGGATCGCGGCCGCCAGTATCCAGGAGCGGGCGAGCTCCAGGCGCGTGCCGCTCAAGGACGCCCGAAAACCAACGTCGCGTTGGTGCCGCCGAAGCCGAACGAGTTCGAGAGCGCCCGGCGGATCGGCATCCTGCGCGCCTCGTTCGGCACGTAGTCGAGGTCGCACTCCGGGTCCGGCGTGCGCAGATTGATGGTGGGTGGCGAGACCTGGTCGCGGATCGCGAGTACTGTAAATACCGCCTCGACGGCGCCGGCAGCCCCGAGCAGGTGCCCCGTCATCGACTTGGTCGAATTGACCGCAGCCTTTGCGGCATGCTCGCCCAGCAGTCGCCTGACTGCCTTGGTCTCGGCGATATCGCCGAGCGGCGTCGAAGTACCGTGGGCGTTGATGTAGCTCACGTCGCGCGGGTCCACCGCGGCATCCTTTAGCGCATTGCGCATGCAGCGGAATGCGCCGTCGCCGTCCTCGCTGGGCGCGGTCATGTGGTGGGCGTCGGCAGACACGCCGTAGCCAACGAGCTCGCAGTAGATGCGCGCTCCGCGCGCTTTCGCATGCTCGTAGTCCTCGAGCACCATCGCTCCCGCGCCCTCTCCGAGGACAAATCCGTCGCGGTCCTTGTCCCACGGCCGGCTAGCGCCCGCCGGGTCGTCGTTGCGGGTCGATAGCGCGCGCGCCGCCGCGAAGCCGCCGATGGCAAGCTCGGTCACCACCGCCTCGGAGCCGCCCGCGATCATCACATCAGCCTCGCCATAGCGGATGGACTTCATCGCCTCGCCGATGCAGTGCGTCGAAGTCGTGCAAGCCGTGACCATCGCGAGGTTCGGTCCTTTGGCGCCGAGCTCTATCGAGAGCAGCCCGGCGGTCATGTTGATGATGCTGCCGGGGATAAAAAACGGCGACAGGCGCCGCGGGCCTTTGTCCGTGAGCTCCTTGTGCTGGGCCTCGATCAGCGGCAGGCCGCCGATGCCCGAGCCGAAATTGATGCCGACGCGCTCGGCATTCTGCGCGCCGATCTGCAGTCCGCACTCGCGCCACGCCTGCAGCGCCGCGGCGAGGCCGTAGTGGATGAAGAGATCCATGCGCCGCGCTTCCTTCGGCGACATGTACGGCGCGACGTCGAAGCCCTTCACCTCGCCCGCGATCTGGCAGGCGAGGCGCGACGGGTCGAAGCGCGTGACACGGGTGATGCCCGACTTTCCGGCGAGGGCGCTGTCCCAGGCTTCAGCGACGGTGTTTCCGATCGGGCTGACGACCCCCAGCCCGGTGACCACGACTCGGCGGCGACTCACGAATGCGCTTTGCCTGGCTTCTTCCCGGCTACGATTTGGCGTGGGCCTTGATGTAGTCGACGGCCTGCTGCACGGTGGTAATCTTCTCGGCCTCCTCGTCGGGGATCTCGGTTTCGAACTCCTCCTCGAGCGCCATTACCAGTTCCACGGTATCGAGCGAATCGGCGCCGAGGTCGTCGACGAACGATGACTCGTTCTTGATTTCGCCCTCGTTCACGCCGAGCTGCTCGGCGATGATTTTCCTGACTCTTTGTTCGACGTTTTCCATCGCTGCTCCTTCCCGAAGAGGGGGCGTATTTTACGCCATGTACATGCCGCCGTTGACGTGCAGCACCGCCCCGGTCACATAGCTGCCGCCGGGCGAGACGAGGTAGGCCACCGCGGCGGCGACGTCCTGCGGCGTGCCGAGCCGGCCGAGCGGAATCTGCTCGAGCAGCGCCTTTCGATTGTCTTCCGAAAGCGCGCGCGTCATGTCCGTGTCGATGAAGCCCGGCGCCACGCAGTTCACCGTAATGTTGCGGCTGCCGAGCTCGCGCGCGAGTGATTTCGTCATTCCAACCACGCCGGCTTTCGCCGCCGCGTAGTTCGCCTGTCCCGGATTGCCGGAGGCGGCCACCACCGAGGTGATGTTGATGATTCGTCCCCAGCGCGCTTTCATCATGCCGCGCATGACCACGCGCGACAGGCGGAAGATCGCGCGCAGGTTGGTCTCGATAACTTCGTCCCATTCGGCGTCCTTCATGCGCAGCGCCAGGTTGTCGCGCGTGATGCCGGCGTTATTGACGAGGATCTGAATGTCGCCAAGCTCCTTTTGAATGCCTTCAACGACGGAATCCATCTGCGCGGCATCGCGCACGTTCAGCACTCTTCCGATGCCGGGTACGTTGTTCGCGCCGGACTCGGTGGTGGCGGTGCCGACGACCTTGGCGCCGTGCCTCGCCAGCTCCTCGGCGATGGCGCGGCCGATGCCACGCGAGGCGCCCGTAACGAGCGCGAGCTTGCCTTCTAGCATTTCAGTGCCTCTTCGAGCGATGCGCGATCCGCTGCCGCAAGCGCCTTCACGCCGGGAGCGATGCGCTTGGTCATCCCGGCGAGCACTTTCCCGGGCCCGCATTCGACGATGTGCGTGACCCCGGAGTCGGCCATCTTACGGATGGTCTCTACCCAGCGCACCGGGGACGCCGCCTGACGTACGAGCGCGTCCTTGATCCGTTCCGGGCCGCTCTCGATCGCGACATCGACGTTGTTCACGACGGAAATCTTCGGCGCGGCGATGTTCACCTTCTCCAGATGGCCCTTGAGCTTGACCGCGGCCGGCTGCATGAGCGTTGAGTGAAACGGCGCGCTCACCGGCAGCGGCATCGCGCGCTTCGCGCCTCGCGCCTTGCACAGCCCCATTGCGCGCTCTACCGCGGATTTCTCTCCCGCGATGACCACCTGTCCCGGCGCGTTGTAGTTCACCGGCTGCACCACGCCGCCCGCCTCCGCGCACGCCGCGCGCACCGCATCGTCATCGAGCATCAGGACCGCGGCCATAGCTCCCCGCCCTTCGGGCACGGCTTCCTGCATCGCCTGCGCCCGGAAGCGAACCAGCGGCAGGCAATCGCGAAAGGAGATCGCCTCGGCCGCGACCAAGGCGGTGTATTCGCCCAGACTGTGGCCGGCCACCATCTCGGGCGCCGGGCCGCCGAGGGCGCGCCAAGCCCGGTAGGCGGCATAGCCCGCGGTGACCATGGCGGGCTGCGTGTTCACGGTGAGGTTGAGCGCCTGCTGCGGGCCCTCGCTCAGCACCCGATCGAACTCGGCCCCGAGCACCTGCGCGGCCTGCATTCTCACCTCGTCGACCTCGGGCAAGCCGCCGTAGCCTTGCAGCATGCCAACGGCCTGCGATCCCTGCCCCGGAAACACCATGGCGAGCTTCATAGCGTCACCACGCTCGAGCCCCACGTAAAGCCGCCGCCCACGCCCTGCAGGAGAAGCCGATGGCCAGGGCGGATGCGGCCCGCACGGACGAATTCATCCAGCGCGAGCGGCACCGATGCCGCCGAGGTGTTGCCGTGATGGTCGACCGTGACGACGAGTTTCTCCGCCGGCACTCCGAGCTTGCGCGCGGTCGCATCCAGGATGCGCACGTTGGCCTGGTGCGGAATCAGCCAGTCGATGTCAGTAAGCTGCATCCCGGCCGCTGCGACCGTCTCGCGCGCCGACTCCTCGAGCACTTTCACCGCGAACTTGAATACCGCCTGGCCGTTCATCTGCAGGAAGGGCGAGCCCGCGACTGCACCTCCGCACACATTTCCCGGCACCGACAGCATCTGCGCATGGCTCCCGTCCGCGCGCAGCACGCTCGCATGAATGCCGGGCTTCGCGTCCGCCGCGAGGACCACTGCGCCCGCGCCGTCACCGAACAGCACGCAGGTGGCGCGGTCGCTCCAGTCCAGGATGCGGGAGAACACTTCGGCGCCGACCACCAGGGCCTTCTTGTGCTGGCCGGACTTGATGAAGGCGTCCGCGGTCGCGATGCCATAAATGAATCCGCTGCAGACCGCCTGCACGTCGAAAGCGGCGCTGCCTTTCACTCCTAGCTTCGCCTGGAGCAGGCACGCGGTGCTCGGGAAGACATAATCCGGCGTCGAGGTGGCGACGACGATGAGATCGATGTCCTCCGCTGCCACCCCGCCCGCTTGCAAAGCTTGCTTCGATGCTTCCAGCGCGAGGTCACTCGACGTCTGCGTTTTCTCAGCGATGTGGCGCTGGGTGATGCCGGTTCGGCTGCGGATCCATGCGTCGCTCGTGTCGAGCCGCGCGGCGAACTCGGCGTTGGTCATGACGCGCGGCGGCAGATAACTTCCGGTGCCGCAGATGCGCGAATAGATCATTACAGCTGGGCCGCCTGCGGCTGCAGCGCGGCCATGCGGGCGGCGATGCGCTGCAGCACGTTGTTGCGCACCTCCTCGACCGCACGCTCGAGCGCCTGGCCAAAGGCGAAGATGTCGGCCGAGCCATGGCTCTTGACCACGATGCCGCGCAGGCCGAGCAGGCTCGCCCCGTTGTAGCGTCGCGGATCCAGACGATCGCGGAACGCGCGCAGCACCGGAGCGGCCGCGAGCGCGGCAAGCCGCGTGAGCGCATTGCGCGAGAACTCCTCGCGCATCGTCGCGGCGATCATCTCGGCCACGCCTTCCGAGCACTTGAGCGCGACGTTGCCGACGAAGCCGTCGCACACGACGACGTCGACCGAGCCGCGGTAGATGTCGTTGCCTTCGACATTGCCGGCGAAATTGAGACCGCTTGCGCGGAACAACTCGGACGCCTGCTTCACCGCCTCGTTGCCCTTGATGTCCTCGACGCCGATATTGAGCAGGCCGAGGGTCGGGCGCTCCTTATGCTCCACCGCCGCGGCGAGCATCGCGCCCATGATGCCAAATTGCAGCAGATGCTCCGCGGTGCAATCGACGTTGGCACCCAGGTCGAGGACGTAGGTGTGCGCGCCCCGCATGTTGGGAAGCACGGTCGCGATCGCGGGGCGGTCGATTCCGGGAAGCGTCTTCAGCACGAAGCGCGAGATCGCCATCAGCGCACCGGTATTGCCGGCGCTGACGCAGGCGTGCGCCTCGCCGCTCTTCACGAGATCGATCGCGACGCGCATCGACGAGTCCTTCTTGTAGCGCAGTGCCTGCGCCGGCGGCTCGTCCATCGCAACGACTTCGGCGGCGTGGTGCACGCGCAGGCGCGGTCCCGGCGGAGCGCGCCGGGCCGAGAGCTCGGCCTCGAGTGCGTCGCGCACGCCCACCAGCACCACGTCCACCTCGGGCACGCGCGCCTGGAATGCGAGCGCGGCCGGGACCGTTACATGGGGGCCGTGGTCGCCGCCCATGCAATCGACCGCGACGGTGATCAATGCGCTACTCTTCTTCGCGGGTCCTGATGACCTTCTTGCCGCGATAGAAGCCGGTCGGACTGACGTGGTGACGCAGGTGCGTCTCGCCGCTGGTCGGCTCGACCGCGATCGCGGGCGCGCTCAGGTGATCGTGCGAGCGGCGCATGCCGCGGCGGGACGGCGACTTCTTGTCCTTGTGAACTGCCATTTGTACGACTCCTCTCTGGATCAGTGCTTGTTGTGCATCAGCCCACGCAGCCCGGCGAAGGGCGAAGTCCTTTCCTCCCGGTCGTCCGCGCCGCCCGCGGTGCAGCTTTCGTGCCGCGGAGCATACGGCACCGCGAGAATCAGCTCGTCCTCGATCAGCTCGCGCAGTGCCATCTCCTTACCTGCGACCACCCGGTCCGGGCCGTGCGCGTCGGCCGGCTCGTCGTGGATCTCGGCGAGCGTGGCGGCAAGCACCAGCGTTTCGTCCGTGTGCACCTGGAATGCCATCGGCTCCAGGCAGCGCTGGCAGCGCAGCGTCAGCGTGCCGCTCACCTTGAGCCGCAGGCTCGGCCGCCCGCGCTCGTCGCGCACCCCGCTGATCTCGTACGCCACCTCGCCCGTGACGGCTGCAAGCATGTCGCGCAGGCGCGGAAAATCGCTCAGCGGCCACGCTCCCTGCTGCTTTGCGCCGGCTGCCGCGAACTCGAAGCCGTCGATGCTCGGCTGATGCGCCGGCGGTTGCGACATAGCCGTGCGATGATATCATCGAGCCAAAAGCCCCGTCAAAACAAAGCGATGGAGCAACCCCGACGACTCGTGCTGGCGTCTGCGTCGCCCTACCGGAAAGCGCTGCTCGAGCGGCTCGGATTGCCGTTCGACGTATTCTCGCCCGAGGTCGATGAAGTCCCACTCGGCGGCGAGCCGCCCGCCGACACGGCGCGTCGTCTTTCGCTTCTCAAGGCAACGGCTGCCGCAAAGCGCGGCGAGCTCATCATCGGCGCCGACCAAGTTGCCTCCTGCCAAGGCCGCCGCTATGACAAGCCGGGTACGCATGACAACGCCGTGCGCCAGCTGCGCGAGCTGAGCGGGAAGACCGTCGAGTTCCACACTGCCGTAACGCTGCTCGATGCCCGGAAAAAGACCCACGAGTCGCAGGTGGTCCCTTGCCGCGTCGTGTTCAGGCCGCTGGATGAGCGCCGCATCCAGGCTTACTTGGGCCGCGAAAAGCCTTACGACTGCTCCGCGAGCGCCAAGGCCGAGGGCCTGGGCATTGCGCTTATCGAGCGCATCGAGACCGATGACCCAAGCTCGCTCATCGGGCTGCCGCTCATTGCGCTCACCGGGATGCTGGAGCGCGCCGGGATGCCGGTGCTTTGAATCTTTACGCCATCCCTACACCGCTCGGCGGCTCGCCGGAGTCTGCTTTACCCGCGAGCAGTATCGCTGCCGTCCGTTCGTTACGAGATTTCGTCGCCGAAGACGCGAAAAGCGCACGCGCCTTTCTCGGCGCGCTCGGCATGCCGGTGCGCGAGCTGAACATCCGAGTGATTGAAGACGAGCCCGATCCGCTCGCCCCGCTCAGAGCGAAGCGCTCCATGGGCCTGCTCTCCGAAGCCGGCTGCCCCGCGATCGCCGATCCAGGCGCCGCGCTGGTCGAGGCCGCGCATCGCGAAGGTTTCCGTGTCGTGCCGCTCGTCGGTCCTTCGTCCATCGTGCTCGCGCTCATGGCATCGGGGCTCGAAGGACAACGCTTCGCCTTCTGCGGCTATCTCCCCCGGGACGAGGTGCAAAGAAAAATCAAGATACGCCAGCTCGAAAAACGCTCCCGCAGCGAGCGCGAGACCGAAATCTTCATCGAGACGCCCTATCGCAACGACGCGCTCTTCGCCGCGCTGCTCGAGTCATGCGCCGTCGGTACCCGGTTGTGCGTGGCAGCCGACCTCACGCTTCCCGGGGAAAGTATCTCGACGAAAGCCATCGGCGCATGGCGCCGGGCGGAAGCCGTGATCGGCCGGCGCCCGGCGGTCTTCCTACTGCTAGCGGACTGAAACGCGCAGCAGCGCTTCGACGATCGAATTCGCCGCGGCGGCGCCGAAGCGGCGCGCGAACTTCTCGGCGATTCCCTCGCTGACTGTATAGTCGCGGATGTCCTCGGCCTTGATCACCTCGCGTGCCACGTATTCAAGGCTGCCGAAGCCGTCGGCAAGGCCAAGGTCTACGCTGCGCTCGCCGGTCCAGAAGAGGCCGCTGAAGATCTCGGGCGAATCCTTGAGCCGCTTGCCGCGGCCCTCGCGCACCACGCTGATGAACTGCTGGTGGATGTCGCTCATCAGCTTCTTCACGTGCTCTGTGTCCTTCGGGTCCTGTGGAGAGAACGGATCGAGCATGCCCTTGTTCTCGCCCGCGGTTACCAGGCGCCGCTCGATGCCGAGCTTCTCCATCAGGCCGGTAAAGCCGAAGCCGTTCATCAGCACGCCGATCGAGCCGACGATGCTCGCTTTGCCGACGTAGATCTGGTCGGCGCCGACGGCGACGAAATAGCCTCCGGAGGCGCAGATGTCCTCGACCACCGCGTACAGCGGAATGTCGGGGTATTTCTGGCGCAGCCGCTTCATCTCGTCGTAGATCGCCTGCGCCTGCACCGGGCTACCGCCGGGCGAGTTAATGCGCACGACGACGCCCTGGGTGTTCTTGTCCTTGAACGCGGCTTGCAGCGCGCTCATGATCTTCTCGGCGCTCGCATCGGTGCCGGGAGCGATGAGCCCGCTCACCTCGACCATCGCGGTGTGCTTCTTGCCGCCGGAGATGTCGGCGCTCTGCCAATCCACCGCCAGCAGCAGAATGACCGCCACGTAGCCGAAGGCCAGGAGCTTGAAGAAGATTCCCCACAGTCGTGCGCGGCGCTGCTCCTTGAGCGCCGCGGTGGCGAGCTTGTTAACGAGCTCGCGTTCCCAGTGACCACCGTTCTCAGTCATCTTCGAATCCCATGAAATAGACTCCGCCGTTACGCTCCTCGAGGCGCAGCTTGACGAGCGGGCTGCCGTTGCACGGTCCGCCGAGGCAGCGGCCGGTGGCAGCGTCGTAGGCGGCACCGTGCGTCGAGCATAGCAAATCGCGCCCTTCGGCATCGAAAAAAACGCCTTCCTGCCAGTCGAGCTCCATCGCGACGTGGGCGCAGCGGTTGATGTAGCCATGCACCCTGCCGTCCTTGCGCACAACGAACGCCGGCGCCGCCTCGCCGAAATATTCGACCTGGAAGCGCACGCCGCGTCCGGCTTCGGCGAGCGCCGCACCCTCGCAGATCAGCCGTTCGCCTTCAACCATACCTGCAGCTCGTCAACCGTGGAAAAACACCCGAGCGGCCCGCATGCGCGCAGTCCGTCCTCCGGATGCGCGCCATAGGTCACGGCAACGGCAGCGACTCTGGCCGCGCGCGCCATTTCGAGATCGTGGGAGGTGTCGCCGATCATCAGCGCCACGTCGCTTTGCACTGCGAGCTGCGCCATGAGCTCCATCAGCATGGCCGGGTGCGGTTTCGGGTGAGTTTCGTCGGCGCAGCGCGAAGCAGCGAACAATGCCTTCAAGCCGTGGAACTCGATATCGCGGGCGAGCCCCTGCCGGCTTTTCCCGGTCGCGATGGCGAGAAGGTGGCTGCCGGAAAGTTCCTCGAGCAATTCCCGCATCCCCGCGAAGAGCTGCATGCAATCCTTGCGTGCGAGAAAGTGCTTCCGGTAACTCGCGACGAACTCCGGATATCGGCTCGCCGGCAGCTCCGGGACGACGATACGCATCGCGTCGTGTAGACCGAGCCCGATCACGTGGCGCGCGCGCTCACGCTCGGGTACTTCGAGAGCGAGATCGCGGCTTGCGTCGCGGATACACTCTGCGATCGTGGACGCGGAGTCGATGATCGTCCCGTCCCAGTCGAACACAAGCAGTCGGTATTTCACGCCACGAGCACCTGCATTGCCGAAGGCGTCGGTGACGCGAGCCGCATCGGCTCGCCGGTTAGCGGATGGCGGAAAGCAAGCCTCGCGGCGTGCAAGAGGAGCCGTTTGGCGCCACCGCCACCATACTTTTGGTCTCCAAGGACGGGGTGCCCTACGTGGGCGAGGTGCACCCGGATCTGGTGCGTGCGGCCCGTGAGGAGACGGACTTCCAGCAGACTGAGCCCCGGCGTCCGTTTGAGAACTTTTACACGCGTCGCGGCGGACATGCCCCGTTCGGTAACCGCGACGCGCCGCTCGCCGGAGCCGGTGACGTACTTGTGCAGCGGCGCGCGGATCTCCGGCGGCCCCCTGTACTCCCCCTTGACCAAGGCGAGGTAGTCCTTTTCCACCTCGCCCTCACGCAACATGCGGTGCAGTTCGACGAGTGCGCTTCGCTTCTTCGCGACGATGAGCAGCCCCGAGGTATCGCGGTCCAGCCTATGGGCGAGTTCCAGTACCTTGGCCTGCGGGCGCGCCGCCCGTAACGACTCGATGACCCCGAAACTCACGCCGCTGCCGCCATGAACCGCGATGCCGGCAGGCTTGTCGATCACGAGGATCGAGGCATCCTCGTACACGACCGGGAATTCGTGCGGCAGCGCCGCGGGCTTCTTATCGGAGACCCTTATGGGTGGCACGCGGATCCGGTCTCCGGCGCGCAACCGATAGTCCGGCTTCACCCGGCCGCTATTGACGCGCACTTCGCCGCTGCGGAGCACGCGGTAGACGTGGCTTTTCGGGACTCCCTTCAGCGTGCGCAACAGGAAGTTGTCGATGCGCTGCGCCTCGTTTTCCTCGCCGACTTCCACCCAGGTCGCCTTGAGCCGGGAAGCAGCCTTGCTTAAGTCATTCATTTTCCGTATGATCTTTTCGCCGCTTCGAGTTGCGAGGCACAGGATCCCGGCAGTGCCGGAACCTGCAACCCGCCTCCTGCCCGGCCGCAGCCGAGCCTGAAGCGCTGGTTAATTTCGCTCACCGGAAGTAGCGATACTACTAGTAGCGCGCGTAGGGGCTTTTCCGCAGAAGTCTCAGGCGACCCAAGAGGTCATCCCGAAGAGGAGATTTTCTAGCCGGCTGACGCCTCTCTCCTGCGCGCGCAGGAGAACAAAAAGTGAAGCGCATGTTGTTTAACGCGACGCAGCAGGAAGAGCTGCGCGTCGCGATCGTCGATGGGCAGAAGCTCGTCGACCTGGACATCGAATCCGCGGCAAGGGAGCAACGTAAGAGCAACATTTACAAAGGAATCATCACCCGAATCGAGCCCAGCCTCGAGGCCGCTTTCGTCGACTACGGCGAGGAACGGCACGGGTTCCTGCCATTCAAGGAAGTTTCGCGCAGCTACTTCAAGCCCGACATCGACGTAGGCCGCGCCCGCATCCAGGATGCGCTGCGTGAAGGCCAGGAACTCATCGTCCAGGTCGAGAAGGATGAGCGCGGCACCAAGGGCGCGGCGCTCACCACGTTCATCAGCCTCGCCGGCCGATACCTCGTCCTCATGCCCAACAACCCGCGCGGCGGCGGGGTGTCGCGCCGGGTCGAAGGCGAGGACAGAAACGAGCTTCGCGACACGCTCGACCAGCTCCAGCTGCCCGACGGCATGAGCGTTATCGCCCGCACCGCGGCAATCGGCCGTTCGCTCGAGGAGCTGAACTGGGATCTCAACTACCTGCTCCAGCTCTGGCGCGCGGTCGAAAGCGCCTCGCAGGATCAGTCGAAGAAGCCCTTCCTCATCTACCTCGAGTCGAGCCTGGTGATCCGTGCAATCCGCGACTACTTTCAGCCCGACATCGGCGAGATCCTGATCGACACCGAGGAGATCTACGAGCAGGCGAAGGCCTTCATGCAGACCGTCATGCCGGGCAACGTGGGGAAGGTGAAGCTCTACCGCGACGACGTCCCGCTCTTCTCGCGCTTCCAGATCGAGCACCAGATCGAGAGCGCATACTCGCGCCAGGTCGCGCTGCCCTCGGGCGGCGCGATCGTAATCGACCACACCGAGGCGCTGGTCGCCATCGATGTCAACTCGGCGCGCGCCACGCGCGGCGGCGACATCGAAGAGACCGCGTTCCGCACCAACCTGGAAGCCGCCGAAGAGGTCGCGCGCCAGCTGAGGCTGCGCGACCTGGGCGGGCTGATCGTCATCGACTTCATCGACATGGAGTCGCAGCGAAACCAGCGCGAGGTGGAAAACCGGCTGCGCGACGCCCTAAAGTACGACCGCGCGCGCGTTCAGATCGGCAAGATCTCCCGTTTCGGCCTGATGGAGCTTTCCCGGCAACGCCTGCAGGCGTCGCTGGAAGAAACCGCGCATATCAGCTGCCCGCGCTGCAGCGGTACCGGCTTCATCCGCGGCACCGAGTCGACCGCACTGCACGTTCTGCGCATCGTCCAGGAGGAGGCGATGAAGGAGAACACCGGCGCGGTGCACGCGCAGGTCCCGGTCGACGTGTCGTCGTTCCTGCTGAACGAGAAGCGCGCCGAGATCCAGAAACTGGAGGCTCGCCTGAAGGTGAATATCGTGCTCGTGCCCAATCCGCATCTGGAGACGCCGCACTACAAGGTGCAGCGCCTCAAGCACGACGAGCTGAACCAGATGGAACATGTGCCGGCGAGCTACGAGCTGGTCGAGCAACCGGAGGAGCCGAAGGCGCCGGGCGCCGAGGAAGAGCCAAGGCGCGAACGCCAGGAGGCGGTGGTCAAGGCGATTACCCCCTCGCAGCCCGCACCGGTGGTCGATCAGTCGTTGCCGCGGCCCCAGCCGGCCACAGAACCGCAGCCCACGCCGCAGGCGGCCGCCGAAGGCGGTTTCCTAACGAAGCTCTTCGGCCTGTTCAAGCCGGCCACGCCGGCCATGCAGCCGCCGGTCGTCACCCCGCCAGCGGTGCAACCGGCGACGCCGCAGCAGTCGCGTCGCGATCAGCAGCCTCGCCGGGAGCATCAGCCGCGCCGCGACCGCGGCGAGCATCGCGCGGATCGCGACCGCGGCGGCCGCGACCGCGGCCGCGAAGGCCGTACGCGCGACGAGCAGCGCGACCGGCAGCAGCAGGGCCGGCTCGAGCAGCGGCGCAACGGTCAGCCGCAGCAGCAACGGCAGCAGCGCCCGCAGCAGCAGCAACAGCGGCCGCAGCAGCAGCCGCCACAGCAGCCGCGGGAGGGCGACGGCGAGCGCCGCGGCGGAAGGCGCAATCGGCGCGACCGCCATCGCGAGCGGCGCGACGAGCGGCAAGCCGCCGCGCCTCCATTAACGATGAAGGAGGACCAGCTGCGCGAAGACCAGCGCCGTGAAGCCCTCGCGCGCAAGGATGAGTTGCACACCGAGGACGTGGGTTCGCCGGCGCCGCCCGCGCAGGCCGCGCCGCGCGTGGAGGAGGCCGCGCCGCGCGTCGAGGAACCCACACCGCGGATCGAGCCGCCGAAGATCGATTCCAAAGCCCTTCTGGAAAGCGACGGGCTGGTGATGATCGAGACCGACCGGTCGAAAGCTCCGGCAGCGCCAGCCGAGGAGGCCTCGCCGCAGCTCGGCCGGCCGCGGCGCGAACGGCCGAAGCCTTCGCCACAGGACGAAGAGCTGCAGCAGGTCGAAACTAGGAAGTAGCTCTGTTCAATTCATCGAGGAGCGAGCGGCAATGCTCTTCGACGAGATCGAGCACGCGCTCGAAGCCGGCGGCGCTGCCGTAATAGGGATCGGGCACGTCGAAATCGGCGACAAAGAGCCGGATTTTCGCGTGATGCTCGGCCGGCGCCATGCTTCTTAGCGCCTGCAGATGGCCGCGGTCCATCGCGAGGATGAGGTCGAACTCCTCGAAGTCATTCATCCGGACTTGCCGGGCGCGCTGCGCGCTTAGGTTGTAGCCGCGGCTGCGAGCATGGTGCTGGGCGCGCTCGTCGGGCGGGCTGCCGACGTGCCAGTCGCCCAGGCCCGCCGACTCGATGCGCAGCTCGATGCCCGCCTCCAGACAGAGGCTTTTCAGAACCGCCTCCGCGGTAGGCGAGCGGCAGATATTGCCGGTGCAGACGAATAGGATGGAACGCGTTTCTTTCATATCATCGACATTATGACTTCGTGCGCCGACGTCCTCGCCGGCCGCGCGCCGGGCGACGCCGCCGCGGTGCTCAAGGGCTGGGTGCGCACGCGTCGCGACTCGAAGGCCGGTTTTTCGTTCATCCACCTCTCGGACGGCTCTTCGTTCCATCCGGTGCAAGTGGTCGCGCCCAAGGACCTGGCGAACTACGAGAGCGAGGTGCTGCATCTCACGTCGGGCTGCGCGATCGAGGCAACCGGAAAGATCGTGCCCTCCCCCGCCAAAGGCCAGCCCTTCGAGATGCAGGCTTCCGCGATTCGCGTCGTCGGATGGGTGGACGATCCGGACTCGTACCCGATCCAGCCCAAGCCGCACACTTTCGAGTTCCTGCGCGAAGTAGCCCACCTCAGACCGCGGACCAACGTGATCGCGGCGGTGACGCGCGTGCGCCATACGCTCGCCCAGGCGATTCACCGTTTCTTCCACGAGCGCGACTTCTTCTGGGTGAACACGCCGATCATCACGGCGGCGGATGCCGAAGGCGCCGGCGCGCTGTTCCGCGTTTCAACGCTCGACCTCGCGAATCTTCCGCGAGAGGGAAGCAAGATAGACTTCTCCAAGGACTTCTTCGGCCGCGAGACCTTCCTCACCGTCTCCGGCCAGCTGAACGTCGAGGCCTATTGCCTTGCGCTGTCCAAGGTCTACACGTTCGGCCCCACGTTCCGCGCCGAGAACTCGAACACCAGCCGCCACCTCGCCGAGTTTTGGATGATCGAGCCCGAGATCGCGTTCGCGAATCTGTCCGACAACGCGGACCTCGCTGAATCGCTTTTAAAGCATATTTTCTCCGGCTTGCTGAAGGAAAGGCCGGAAGACATGGCCTTCTTCGACGAGCGCGTCGAAAAAGGCATCGTGGCTAAACTGCAGGCGATCGTGGAGTCGGAGTTCGTGCGCATGGACTACGGCGAGGCTATTTCGATCCTCGAGCGATCGAAGGAGAAGTTCGAGTTCCCGGTCCAGTGGGGCGTGGATCTGCAGTCGGAGCACGAGCGCTTCCTTACCGAGAAGCACGCCAAAAGGCCGGTCATCGTGATGAACTACCCGAAAGCCATCAAGGCGTTCTACATGCGCCTGAACGACGACGGCAGGACCGTCGCCGCGATGGACGTGCTCGCGCCGGGGATCGGCGAAATCATCGGCGGCAGCCCGCGCGAGGAGCGGCTCAATCAGCTCGACGAGCGCATGGCGGAAGTGGGAATAGACAAGGACAACCTCGGCTGGTATCGCGATCTACGCCGCTACGGCACCGTGCCGCACTGCGGATTCGGCCTCGGCTTCGAGCGCACGGTCGCCTACGCCACCGGCCTTACAAACGTGCGCGACGCGATTCCTTTCCCGAGAACCCCGGGAAACGCGAGGTACTGATGCTGGTGCGGGTTGCGATGCCCGAGGACGCAGCGGTCCTCGTCGAGTTCAACGCGGCGATGGCACGCGAGACCGAACAGAAGGAGCTCCTGCTCGAGGTCATCGGCGCCGGGGTGCGCGGCCTCCTCGCCAATTTGCGGCCGATCCGCGCGTATGCGGATTTCGCCTGTATGTGGACCGGGACAACGCTTCGGCGCAGAGCACGTACAGCGCGCTGGGCATGAAAGCCACGCGCTACCTCGTCTTCGAGGAGCTCACGCCGGGAACCCGGTTTTACCGGTAGAACACGTGCCGCCCGATGCGGGCGACGCGCTGCCGTTCCTTCGACCAGTCGGGCTGCACGTAGGTGGCGTGGAAGTGGAGCACGCCGGGCATTTTCGCCGGGCGGCGCTGGTAGTACACCTCCTCGGCGATCCTTTGCGCGCGCTGCCACGGTTCTCCCGCGGGCGGTTCGAGCGGACCGAGCGAGGTCCAGGAAAAAGCGTCTTTCTGGTACACGACCTCGCAGACCGTGCTCGGATAGCGAGGGTGAGCTTTGCGGTTCATGGTGACTTCGGCCACCGCATACTGGCCGGCGAGCAATTCGCCGCGCGCCTCGTAGTAGACGTTGCGCGCGAGGCAGTCGATGCTGCGGGCGTGGAAATCGCGAACGCGGGCGCTCTGCGCATCGCGTTCCTCGTGCACGAGGGTCAGCGCGAGCGCGAGGGACCCGGCGATCAAGGCCACGAACAGCGCAAAGGCGAGCGCGGCCTTGTCGGTCCGGTACCACAGCAGGCGCAGTTTCCACAGCATGGCGACACTCTGCCCGCAGGGGCGCCTGCGGGCGAAGGTCAAAGTGCCGCGGCCTCGATGCCAAAAACCCTCTTTTTCAGTTCCGCGAGATGGTCCCGCACTGCGGCAGCCTGCTCGAACTCGAGGTTCTTGGCGTGCTGCAGCATCGTCTTCTCGAGCAACCGGATCTCGCGCGCGATCTGCTTTTCCGACATGACCTCGTAGCGCGCCTCTTCCTGGGCAGCGCGGGTCTGAGCCGCGTCGTATACGCCGTCGATCAGGTCCTTGATGCGCTTCATCACTCCTTTCGGCGTAATGCGGTGGTGCTCGTTATACGCCCGCTGCTTGCGCCGGCGCCGCTCGGTTTCCGACAATGCTTTCTGGATCGACTCGGTGACATGGTCCGCGTACAGGATCGCCGTGCCGTTGATGTGGCGCGCAGCGCGACCGATGGTCTGGATGAGCGAGCGCTCGGAGCGCAGGAAGCCTTCCTTGTCGGCGTCCAGGATCGCGACCAGCGACACCTCCGGCAGATCGAGGCCTTCCCGCAAGAGATTGATGCCGACCACCACGTCGAACTCGCCCAAGCGCAGGTCGCGGATGATTTCCACCCGCTCCACCGTTTCGACCTCGGAGTGCAGATAGCGCACCTTCACCCCGTGCTCGGCGAGGTACTCGGTCAGCTCCTCGGCCATTCGCTTCGTCAGGGTCGTCACGAGGACCCGCTCGGATCGTCTGCTTCTTTCTCTTATTTCAGACAATAAATCGTCGACCTGCGTCGACGCCGGCCGCACAATCACCTCGGGGTCGATGAGCCCGGTCGGCCGAACCACCTGCTCGACGATCGCGCTGCCAGATTTCTCGCGCTCGTATTCCGCCGGCGTGGCCGACACGAAGATCGTCTGGCGCACCACTCTCTCGAACTCGTCGAAGCGCAGAGGCCGGTTGTCGAGCGCCGAGGGCAGCCGGAAGCCGTACTCGACCAGGTTTTCCTTGCGCGAGCGGTCGCCGCGGTACATTCCGCCGAGCTGCGGGATCGTGACGTGGCTCTCGTCGATGATCATGAGCGCGTCCTGCGGCAGGTAGTCGATGAGCGTCGGCGGCGGCTCGCCCGGCTGCCGGCCCGAAAGATGACGCGAGTAGTTTTCGATTCCCTTGCAGAATCCCAGCTCCGCGAGCATCTCCAGATCGAAGCGCGTGCGCTGCTCGATGCGCTGCGCTTCCACCAGGCGCCCGGCCTTCTGGAAGAACTCGATGCGCTCGCGGAGCTCCTCCTTGATCGCCTCGATTGCGCGCAGCGTGGTATCGCGCGGTGTCACGTAATGACTCGACGGGTACACCGTGAAGCGCGCCATCGGGTGATGAACCCGGCCGGTGAGCGGATCGAAGACCTCGAGCTTCTCGATCTCGTCGTCGAATAGCGAGATCCTGATCGCGTGCTCGGCATGCTCGGCCGGGAAAACGTCGATCACATCGCCGCGCACACGGAAAGTGCCGCGCCGGAAATCAAGCTCGCTCCTCTGGTACTGCATCGCCACCAGCCGCGCCAGCACGTCGCGCTGCGACATCCTTTCTCCATGCCGGAGGTGAAGGATCATGCCGTGGTACTCCGAAGGATCGCCGATGCCGTAGATCGCCGACACCGTCGCCACGATGACCACGTCGCGCCGCTCGAGGAGAGACTTCGTCGCCGACAGGCGCATCTGCTCGATGTGCTCGTTGATCGACGAGTCCTTCTCGATGTATAGGTCGCGCGCCGGAACGTACGCTTCCGGCTGGTAGTAGTCGTAATACGAGACGAAGTACTCCACCGCGTTGTCCGGGAAGAACTCCCGGAATTCGGCATAGAGCTGCGCGGCGAGCGTCTTGTTCGGCGCGAGCACGAGCGCCGGCCGCATGAGGCGCGCGATTACGTGCGCCATGGTGTAGGTCTTGCCCGAGCCGGTGACCCCGAGGAGCGTCTGGAATGCAAGCCCGTCCTCGATGCCTTCGACGAGCTTCGCAATCGCATCGGGCTGATCGCCGGAAGGCGGAAAAAGCTCTTCTAACTTGAATGCCACAGGTAGAATGCGCGTGCGAAACCCCTCATTTTAGTCCAATGAACGCGCCGCACTCTCCTTCTCCCCTCGCCTCGGTGCCAATGGCGCCGGCAGATCCGATCCTCGGCGTCACCGAAGCTTTCGTTGCCGACAAGAACCCGTCCAAGGTCAACCTCGGCGTAGGCGTGTACACCGACGACGACGGCAAGATCCCGCTTCTCGAATGCGTGCGGCGCGCGGAAGAGCTGCGCCTCAAGACCTCGCCGCATCGTGGCTACCTGCCGATCGACGGCCTGGCTGCCTACGACCAGGCAGTGCAGCAGCTGGTCTTTTCAAAAGCTTCCAAAGAGATCGTTACCGTTCAGGCTTTGGGCGGCACCGGGGGGCTGAAGATCGGCGCGGACTTCCTGAAGCAGGTCAACCCCTCGGCGCAGGTATGGATCAGCGAGCCGAGCTGGGAGAACCACCGCCAGCTTTTCGAGGCGGCCGGGTTCACGGTGAAGAGCTACCCCTACTATGAACCCAAGACCCGAGGCCTCGACTTCGCCGCCATGCAGCGCGGGCTCAAGGCTGTCCCCGCCGGCTCGATCGTCGTGTTGCACGCCTGCTGCCACAACCCTACCGGGGTTGACCTCAGCAAGGATCAGTGGGGCGGCGTACTCGACATCGTGCAGTCGAGCGGCCTGATCCCCTTCCTCGACCTCGCCTACCAGGGATTCGCCGATGGAGTCGACGAGGACGCTTACGCCGCGCGGCTCTTTGCCGGCGCGATGACGCCCGTGTTTCTCGCGAGCTCCTTCTCGAAGTCATTCTCCGTCTACGGCGAGCGCGTGGGCGCCCTGAGCGTCGTCACCTCGAGCCCCGAAGAAGCGCTGCGGGTGCTCTCTAACCTGAAGCGCGTGGTTCGCACCAACTACTCCAACCCGCCCACCCACGGCAGCCAGATCGTGGCGAGCATTCTCTCTTCCGCCGAACTGAGGCCGCTTTGGGAGCGGGAGCTCGGCGAAATGCGCGACCGCATCAAGGCAATGCGCAAAGCGCTCGTGGAAGGCATCCGCAGGCGTGTTCCCGGCTCCGACTTCGGCTTTGTCCTCAAGCAGCGCGGCATGTTCTCCTACTCCGGCCTGACGAAGGAGCAGGTCGCCCGCCTGCGCAACGAGTACTCGATCTACACCATCGATACCGGCCGCATCTGCGTCGCCGCGCTCACGACGAAGAACGTCGACTACGTGGCCGACGCAATCGCGAAGGTCATCCGCTAGCCTCGGCAAACGAGTCCGACCGCATCTACGGCCAGGGCTCTCTGCGGTAGAATCGCGCCTCCTCCCGGATCCCCGATAGCTCAGTCGGTAGAGCGACGGACTGTTAATCCGCAGGTCGTAGGTTCGAGCCCTACTCGGGGAGCCACAAATCAAGCACTTACCTAAAGCCAGACCGCCCCGTCCAACCTTCGTGTGCGCCTAGTGTGCGTGTCCCCCGAACGAACCTAGGCTCGCCACGAACGCCCTAAACGCGCGCAAAGCTGGCGGGTCGGTACCGGAGCCCCACCTCGAGCGGCTAGCGTGCAAATGGCGCCCGGAAACCCGCCGACGCAGCGGTTTATTAGTTCGATAGCTACACGCTCGATCACCGCTCGCGCGCGCGGCCCGGCTAGGAGCGGGCGCGAAACCGCGCGGCGGCCCATCGTCGATCGCCAGTGGAAAAGTGCCAGAAAGGAACCCCACGCGCCTGTTGCGTTAGGCTGGGGCTCCGCGCTTGTCGGAGCCCGCGATCGGTGCGCAGCTACGCGCCCAATATGTCGAGCAACATGACGTCCCGAACTTGCCGAAATCGCCGTCTACCCCGCCGGAGAGCCAGTACAGCAACAGCAGGAATAAGCCGAGTGCCAAAGCGACGTTAATGAGGAGGATTTTCATCAAGCTCATACGACGCGGCTTCCGGGCGGGCGCACCGCCGGCATTGGCAAAGGGGCGGGCTGCGAACTTCCCCCCGCAGCTCGGCCCCCGAGCCGATCTTGAGAACCTGCGACGTCCGTTTCGGGTATCCAGCCGGTGCCGCGACACTTCACGCACCGTACGGGCAAAAAATCGTTCTGCGTGCCTTCCCCCAATTCGAGGGAAAGGAACATATCTACGCCCGATCCTTCGCACACTGGACAGCGAGTGCGAGTGAGATCGAGGGACGTAGCCGCACGCTCATGCCGTGGTCGTAGGTAGATACCGCTCTGGCCGTCGAGCTCCTTGCCATGGTCGAATCGTTCGACCTCGAAGCCGCAGGACTCGAAGATCGCGCAGAGGTGGCCCTTTTCGTATCGGGAAATCATCAGCGCGCCCTGGCACTTCATTACGTAGTTCTCGGGATTGACCGTCACCGGCGGCACGCCCTCCTCGACGAAAGCGGTAAGGAACACCCTCCCGCCCGGCGACACGAGCCGACGGAACTCCCGGGTGTAAATGCGCACGTCGTTTTCGCTCATGTTCGAGAAGACCGAGTGCAGGTAAATGATGTCGAAGACTCCCGCATCGAAGGGCAGCGAGAACGCCGTGGTCATTTCCCTGCCGCGCGGGTTGTAGCGCTCGTGCTTCGCGTCGACGGTCACGAAATGGTATTCAGGGTGGTTGCGCGAGATCAATCTTCTGCACCACTCGACAGCCCGCCTGTCGATATCGACGCCGTCATACCGGCCGACGGGAATGGACGCGTAGAGAAGTCCGATCGCGGTTCGTCCAGGACCGCACCCGACCTCCAGCATTCGAGACCCCGGCCCCAGACCCAGCACGTTCTTAAGGCGCTCCGCCTCCTCGACCGCCGACTGAACGAAGTAGGTATCGTTCCGAAATCGGCTTCCGCAGTAGCGAATGTCCGGCGGCGGAAGCGCGTGGCCTTGGAACCTGACACACCGAGTTTCCGGCGGCGAAATTCGCCACGTAGCCCAACGCCTGCAGAGGCTTGCGACGTCGCTTAACGTGCCCACGAGAACGTCATGACTCTTGCTCGGAACCCCTCACTTCGGCAGGTAATCGCACGCCGTCACGAGGCGGCT
The DNA here is from genome assembly GCA_035762345.1 of Burkholderiales bacterium. Lineage (GTDB taxonomy): Bacteria > Pseudomonadota > Gammaproteobacteria > Burkholderiales > SG8-39 > SCGC-AG-212-J23. The sequence continues at coordinate 1,966 of DASTPE010000136.1, read as the reverse complement.
CATATAATGATTCGGCATCGAGAAAGGAGGGATCGAGGCGACCTCGCCTATCGGCGTGCGGCTGCGCGAGCAGTACCAGACAAGCTCGACCAGGTGCGGCTCGAGATCGAGAGGCGCGCGTGCGATTGAGGTCCGAAGCGCCTCATAGGAGGTCTAGTCGCCCGGTGAGCAACGAGTACATGAACACTATGAGCGCGGCGACGGCGCCGAGTAGGACAGCGTACCAAACGAAGAACTCTTTCCAGCTCATGAAGGAGGCGGCGCCGAGCGACGCGTGGCGCGACGCCGCATGCTGACAGATGACATAATAATTATTACGCTAAAATGTCCATTATCTCACATTTCGAACGCTAAAACCGTGGTCAGTACTCGTAGCAGAAGCAAAGCGGGCCGGCCGCCAAAGTTCCACGGCGCACGGCGCCCAATTACGGCCACGCTGCCCGAGCAGACGCTCGATCTACTGGCGGCGATCGATTCCGATCGAGCCCGCGCGATTGTGAAGGCTACGGCAGCGGCTTTCTCCCTCGACGATCAGCGTCAGAAACCAGTCGAGCTCGTCCAAATCGCGCCGGGCTGGGCCATCGTCACCATCGGGCCCAACCGACTCCTCGCTGGCATACCGTGGCTACGACTCGTGGAGCTTGCACCGACGCGCTTCTTGCTGTCGGTACCGACGGGAACATCGGTGGACTCGCTGGAGCTCGCGATCATCGAGCTGCTCGAGAACGCCGATGCAGACGATCGGGAGCGGGCGATGCTCGAGCAACTTCGGGATCTCGTGCGCAGAGTGCGCCGGCGCGGCGATTTCTCGAAAGCGGAGATTCTGCTGGTCGAAACGCGAGCCTCCGACCCGTTGACGCGTCGCTGACGGCTTCGCGACGCTAAGTATCGAGCGGCGCGCGCTCATCCTGGTCGGCGGAGACGTATTTCCCCGGCCGGTTTTCCGTCAGACTCGGCTTTTGAGCGCAGTTTCGCCCTGTTCTTGCTCCTGCTGATTCGTCTTACTCATGCGAGTAAGACGAGGCTGCATTTCTTCCGCGCGGCGTGAGTTGAGAGAGCGCGCGTCGCGCAATTCAGTCATGGTCTCTAATTGGGGCTCCGGGGCGAGCGCCTCGTGGGCGCTGCCCCTTTGCCAGTCGCCTTTCGCACCCGCCGGGGGAAGCGGCGCGACGTGCCCGTGGTGATATTCCCACGCTTTCAATGCTCATCGCGGATGGCTCGCGCGACGGCTTCCTTGTCCTCACCATCGGCGACCAGGATTTCGAGTGTGTGTGGCTTCATGTCCCGAATCCACTCGCGCACCGAATCCTCGTCCGGCGACCAGCAAAGTGTGCGCTCTTCTTCGCCGTCCGCCAACATCGCAAGCAGAAACCTGCAGCGCGTGCCGCGAACCCATACCGCATCTTGTTCGTTTTGTTCGCCGATAATTCCCTCCGCGCGCGCGCCTGATCGTCAGCACCGTTGGGCAAAGTCAGGTGCCCGCCGTCGAGGCCCGCGGCCGGATCCCCCACGTCATAGGTAAACAAGCCGGTCTGCCGACCGTTGGTGTCGGTGCCGTAAGTCGGCACGCGGCCTTCCGGCAGCAGCACTGCATGGATCCCGATCACCGGCCACGGCGCCACCGGCGACCACATGCCTTTGAGGTGCGCATCGAGCGGAATGGGTCCGATCGGCGCGGCCGCCTTGCCGGCGAACAAAAACGAAACTGCGAGAACAGTTGGGAGAACGACAGATTTGGTGGCGAGCCTACCCCCTTGGCTCGGCATGCCCCTCCCCCCTACAGGCCCCCTACAGGACTCTGACCCCCAGACGGTCAACGAAACTTGTTAATTTGGAGCAGCGTTTGAAAGAAGTTGCCAAGGCGCAGCCGCGAAATCGCGCGCGGCTGGTAGTCTTGATCCCGCCAGTCGCTCGCTGGAAAGACAAGAAGGACGACGGCTCGTTGCCACAACTTGTTGGGGGGATG
>DASTPE010000135.1:0-2254 GCA_035762345.1 Burkholderiales bacterium | reverse complement strand
GGGTCGTAGAACGCGTTCTCGTTCAGGCCCGGCTCGAGCTTGTCGAGCGGGTAGTTGTGCGGCACGTAAGCCGCGAACGCGACCTCGCCGAAGGTCTTCTTGCGATCGGTGCCCGCGACCTTGAACTGGCCGCGGTCGTACTCGATATCCGACTCCGAGGCTTCCAGCAGATGTGCGGCGATCTTCCTGCCCTTGGCGACGATCTTGTCGAGCGCCTTGACGATCGCCGTGCCGCCCACGGCGATCGAGCGGGAGCCGTAGGTGCCCATGCCGAACAGGATCTTCGACGTGTCACCGTGCACGACCTCGACCGCCTCGATCGGCAGCCCGAGCCGGTCGGCGACCACCTGGGCGAAGCTCGTCTCGTGGCCCTGGCCGTGCGAGTGCGACCCGGTGAACACCGTGACCGTGCCGGTGGGATGAACGCGGATTTCGCCCGCCTCGAAGAGGCCCGCTCGCGCGCCGAGCGAGCCGGCGACGTTGGAAGGCGCGATGCCGCAGGCTTCGATGTAGCAGGCATAGCCGATGCCGCGAAGCTTCCCGTTTTTCAAGGATTGGGCCTTGCGAGATTCGAAATTCTTTACATCCGCTAGCTGCAGAGCTGCATCGAGCGTGGCTTGGTAGTTCCCCGTGTCGTAGCACAGCGCGACGGGCGTCTGGTACGGGAACTCGCGGATGAAGTTCTGCTTACGGATCTCGACCGGGCTCATCTTCATCTCGCGCGCCGCAGTTTCGACCAGGCGCTCAACCACGTACGTCGCTTCCGGGCGGCCGGCGCCGCGATAAGCATCGACTGGCGTGGTGTTGGTAAACACCGCTGTCACCTCGCAATAGATATGCGGCGTGGTGTACTGCCCGGCGAGCAGGGTCGCATACAGAATGGTTGGGATGCAGGAGGCGAAGGTCGAGAGGTACGCGCCGAGGTTCGCGGTCGTGCGCACGCGCATCGCCAGGAACTTGCCGTCCTTGTCGAGCGCGAGCTCGGCGGTCGTGAGGTGGTCGCGACCGTGCGCGTCGGAAACGTAGGACTCCGAGCGCTCGGCAGTCCATTTCACAGGGCGGTTCAGCTGCTTCGCCGCCCAGGTGACGACCACGTCCTCGCCGTAGAGGTAGATCTTCGAGCCGAAGCCGCCGCCCACGTCGGGAGCGACCACGCGGACCTTGCTCTCGGGCAGCCCGAGCACGAACGCGGTCATCAGCAGCCGCTCGACGTGCGGGTTCTGGCTCGCGACGTAGAGCGTGTAGCCGTCGTCGGCGCGCGAGTACACCGCGTTCGCCGAGCGCGGCTCGATAGCGTTCGGCACCAGGCGGTTGTTCCAGAAGTTGAGCTTCGTTACCTGAGCTGCTTTTGCAAAAGCGGCATCGACCGCGGCCTTGTCGCCCAGCGCCCACACGTAGCAGGTGTTGTCCGGGGCGATGTCGTGGATCGCAGCACTCTGTGTCGCCTTGGTGAGGTCGACCACGGCGGGGAGCTCATCGTAATCGACCTTGACCATCTCGGCGGCGTCGCGCGCCTGCTCGGGCGTCTCGGCGACCACCACCGCCACGCGCTCGCCGACGTGGTGCACCTTGCCTTGCGCGAGCGGCGGATAGGGCGGCTCTTTCATCGGCTTGCCGTTGACATCGGTGATCAGCCAGCCGCACGGCAGCCCACCGACTTTGGCGGTGGCGAGGTCTTCACCCGTGTAGACAGCTAATACGCCTTTCGCGCCCTTGGCGTTTTGTGTGTCGATATTTTTGATCTTCGCGTGGGCGTAAGGCGAACGAACGAATACGGCATAGCTCTGGTTAGGCAGGGCGACGTCGTCGGTGTACTGACCGCTGCCCGTGAGGAAGCGGTAGTCCTCCTTGCGCTGGACGCGCGCGCCAATGAGTGGGGCGTTCATATCTTGCCTCCCATCGCCTGCGCGCCGGCCATGATGCTTTTCACGATGTTGTGGTAGCCAGTGCAGCGGCAGAGGTTGCCTTCGAGCGCCTCGCGCACTTCCTGCTCCGAAGGGTTGGGATGGCTCTGTGCGAAGTCGAGCGCGTTCATCACCATCCCGGGGGTGCAGAAACCACACTGCAAGCCGTGGTTCTCCTTGAACGCGGCCTGCATGGGGTGAAGGGTGCCGTCGGGCTTTGCCACGCCCTCGATGGTCATGAGGTCGGCGCCTTCGGCCTGCATGGCCACGATCGAGCAGCTTTTGATGGCGCGGCCGTTCATGAGCACGGTGCAGGCGCCGCACTGCGCCGTGTCGCAGCCGACGTGGGT
>DASTPE010000134.1:0-33712 GCA_035762345.1 Burkholderiales bacterium | reverse complement strand
TTGCCGTAGGCTGAATCGTGGTAGAGAAGCACCATCTTCTTGCCGCGCAACTTCTCCATCCCGCCGGCCTGCTCGCCGATATAGCGCACCATGGTCGCGGCCTGGTCCCAATAGGTGGTGATGAGCGGGAACACGTACGGGAATACCCGGCCGTCCGCCGCGTCGGCACGCCCATAGCCGATCGACACCAGGGGAATCTTGTCGGCAGCAGCGCGCTCGAGGAGCGAATAGGTGATGCCAGTCGAGAGCGGATGGATGAGCGTTGCCCCCGTCGGCCCCCGGCGCTTGGTGCGCTCGTAACACTCGACGCCGCGGGCGTTGTTGTACTCGGTCTCGCATTTCTCCCAGGTGAACTTCACCCCGTTCACACCGTCATCGCGCAGGTTGAGCATCTCCAGGTAGTCGAGCATGCCGCCGGAGATGCCGGAGCCGCCGGCGGCGTAGGGTCCGACCCAGTAGAAATTGGCCGGCACGAACTGCTCCTTCGGCGCGGCTGCGGCCGTCGCTGCCGCGGCAGATGCTGACAGGACCAGGAAAATCTTTCGGACGTTCATGGCTATACCTCGCTCCCACGAACAGTGAACGAGCCAGGCTTAAGCGCCGCTTAAATCCTCTCCGGCCTATACTGGGCCATGCGTGTCTTGGTCGTGGAAGACGACCCGATGATCGGCCGCGCGGTGGCCGATGGACTGCAAGGTGAAGGCCATGCCGTGGATCTGGTGCGCGACGGCGCCGCCGCGGAACTCGCGCTGCTCCACTGCCCCTACGACCTCGCGGTACTTGACCTCGGCTTGCCGCGCAAGGATGGCTTCGAAGTGCTCAAGAGCCTTCGGCGCGCGCGCATCGAGGTACCGGTACTGATCATCACTGCGCGCGACGCAGTGGCCGACCGCATCGCCGGCCTCGACCATGGCGCCGACGACTACCTGGTGAAGCCCTTCGACCTTGACGAGTTCCTAGCGCGCGCGCGCGCCGTCGTGCGTAGGCGAGCGGGCCGCGTCTCACCCGAGATCGCCTACGGCGCGCTGATGCTCGACCCGGTGAAGCGCGCAGTGACGTTCCGCGGCGCGCGTGTGGAGCTTTCCGCGCGCGAATTCGCGGTGCTCGAAGCGCTGATGCGCGAGCCCGGCGCGGTGGTCTCGCGGGCCAAGCTCGAGGACAGTGTGTACGGCTGGGGAGAGGAAATCGGCTCGAACTCGGTCGAAGTCCATCTGCATCACTTGCGGCGCAAGCTCGACCCGGCGCTCATCCGCAACGTGCGCGGCGTCGGCTACCGCGTCGCCCGCGTCGATTGAACTCCATTCGGCGCCAGCTTGTGGTCTGGATTACCGTGGCGCTCGCCCTCGGCATCGCCGCAGTCGCGTTCGCCACGTACCACGCGGCACTGCAGCAAATCGGCGCGCTGTTCGACGCCGCGCTCACACAGATCGCGCAAGCGGTACACCTGCGCGAGGACTGGGCCGAAGCCGGCACCGTGCGCATCGCGCAGGAAGACGTGGCGTTCGCGGTGCGCGCGTACGACGACGGTGGCCGGGTTTTCTTCGAGAGCGGCCTGCCCTCGCTGCCGCCGGACGCGCCCAAGACGCTCGATCCAGGGTTCAGCGTCGTCGACACTCCCGACGGGCCATGGCGCGTGTATACGCATGTGACGCCCGAGGGCGTTATCCAGGTCGCCCAGGCGGAAGCGGTACGCGATGCGCTCGCGCGCGAGCTGTCGCTGCGCATGCTCCTGCCCGAGCTCGTCTTCCTCCCGGTGCTCGCGCTGCTGGTCGCCTGGATACTGAAGCGCGCGCTCGCCCCGCTCGACAAGACCTCGGCGCGCGTGCGTGAGCGCGATGCAGCGCGCCTCGATCCCCTGCCCACGGCCGGGGTGCCGAGCGAACTTCTGCCGCTGGTCGAGCAGATCAACGCGCTCCTCGCACGGCTTGCCGCCTCGCTCGAGACCGAGCGGCGCTTCGTCTCCGACGCGGCGCACGAGCTGCGCTCGCCGGTGGCGGCGCTCGCACTGCAAGCGCAGCTCGCCGAACGCGCGCAGAGCGATGTCGCTCGCGCCGCTGCCCTTGCCGAGCTGAAGAGCGGCATAGCGCGCACCGGGCGGCTCGTGCAGCAGCTCCTCGACCTCGCGCGCCTGGAACCCGGCGTTGCCGCCGAGACGACCGGCCCGGTAGACGTCGCCGAGCTCGTGCGCGACGTGATCGGCGGCTTCGCGGCGCGCGCCGACAGCCAGGATGTCGATCTCGGCGCCGATGCACCGCCTTCGGCGCTCGTCACTGGCAGCGCGTCGGAACTGCGCTCGCTCATCGCCAATCTCGTAGACAACGCGCTGCGTTACGCGCCGCCGGAAAGCGCCGTCACGGTATCGCTGCGCGAAGCGCGCGACGGCGTCGAGCTCGCTGTCGAAGACGCCGGGCCCGGCATCCCGCCCGAGCAGCGCGAGCGCGTCATGCGGCGCTTCCAGCGTATCGACGGGGATTCCACCTCGGGCAGCGGGCTGGGGCTGCCAATCGCCAAGGCGATCGTCGAGCGCCACCACGGCACTCTCGTTCTCGGCGAGACGCGTCCGGGGCGCCAGCCGCCTGGGCTCTCGGTCCAGATCCGCCTGCCGGCCGGCCAGGCGGCGTAAGGGGTTCTTAAGCCTAAAGCGAGGAGGATGGTCTGTTGCGCATGAGGAATGCCATGAGAGCAATCGTCCGGCGCTGGACCGAGTGTCAACCCACCAAGGAATTCACGCTGTGGGTAGGCATCGGGGCGATTGTCGCAACCCTCGTTTTCGGCTTCGGCCTCGCCGGCTGGCTGACCGCAGGCACGGCGAAAAAAATGGCTGACGAGGCGGCCGCGACGGCGCGCAACCAGCTCGCCGCCGCCGTCTGCGTTGACCAGTTCATGCGCGCGGCCGATGCGCGCGCTCGCCTCGCGAAGCTTCAGGCGATGAATTTGTGGGAGCGCGACGACCTCGTCGCCGCCGGCGGATGGGCCACCATGCCCGGCGAAAAGGAAGCGAACGGCGCGGTGGCCGAGATGTGCGCGGCGCGGCTTGCGGAGCTGCCCAAGGCTTAGACCCAGCGCCTAGACGCGCGGTACGAGGTCGAGCTCCCGCACCAGAACCTCGACCACGCGCGGCGTTCCCTCGCGCAGCAGCTCGAGCCGCGCACGGCTGCCCGGCGCCGAATCGACCACCAGGCGATAGAACTGGCGGGCGCTCGTGACCGCCTCGCCGTTGTAGCGCAGGACGACATCGTCGACGCGGACCTCAGGACTCTCTTTCCCGACTGCGGCCACCACGACCTTGTCGCCCGCCTGCCGCACTATGACCGAGATGGTGCCGGGAATAACGCTATCCTGCCCGGGCGGCGCCTGCGCGCAGGCGGCTAGAACGGCGAGCGCCGCCGCCAGGGCCTGGGTCGTCATGGCTCGTTTCACTGGCTAAGCGCCCGGGGCTCGACCCCGGACCCCGTCGATCGTACGTCGGTGCCGGCGCGCTCGGCGCCTTTCACCGCGCCGAACGCCGCAGCGCCGACCGCGTCGAACTCCTCGCCGGTGCCGCGCACCGTGCCGACGACCGAATTCCTCACCACTTTTCCAATTCCTTGTAGGCGTGCCAAGATCGACTCGATTCAGTCACGCTCGTTGCAGCGACCACTATGGGTCGACGCGCCTTAAATCCACCTTAAGGCGCGTGCTGCCGCCCCACGTCACGCTCGGCCAGATTTTCTCTGACTTCCAGCGGTGCTGTACGGCTGAAGGAAGCGTCCGGATAACCACCTCGAGCGTCTCTGTTAGTCTCTTCTTTTTCGGTCACCGCACCATGGCGAAGCGAGCGTTCCGCGATTGAAGTGCCTGGACGGCAAGAGCGTGATCGTGACCGGCGCGGGCGGCGGTATCGGCCGCGATTTCGCGCTCGCCATGGCCGCCGCCGGCGCCAAGGTGCTGGTGAACGACATCGGAACTTCGGTCAAAGGCGAAGGCCGCGACACCGGCCCGGCGCAAAAGGTCGTCGAGGAAATCCGGGCGGCGGGTGGCACCGCTGCCGCCAGCACGGACAGCGTGGCCGAATGGGAATCGGCGAACCGGATTGTCCAGGCCGCGTTGGACGCGTTCGGAAAAATAGATGCGGTGGTCAACAACGCCGGAATCCTGCGCGATCGCTTCTTCTTCAACATGTCCGTCGAAGAGTGGCGCGCGGTCATCGACGTGCACCTGAACGGCTCGTTCTACGTCTCGCGCGCCGCCGCGCCACACTTCAAGTCGCAAAATTCCGGCTGCTACGTGCACATGACCTCGACCTCCGGGCTGGTGGGCAACCTCGGCCAGGCGAACTATTCCGCGGCGAAGCTCGGGATCGTCGGCCTTTCCAAGTCCATCGCGCTCGACATGGCCAAGTTCAACGTGCGCTCGAACTGCATCTCGCCCTTCGCGTGGAGCCGGATGATCGGGTCGATTCCGACCGAGACCGACGAGCAGCGCGCCCGCGTGGAGAAGCTGAAATCGATGGAAACCGCCAAGATCGCCCCGCTCGCGGTGTTCCTCGCGTCCGACGCGGCCAGAGGCGTCACCGGGCAAGTGTTCGCTGTGCGCGCGAACGAGATCTTCCTCATGTCGCAGAGCCGCCCGCTGCGCTCGGTGCACCGCGCCGAGGGTTGGACCGGCGAATCGATTGCCTCCCACGCCATTCCGGCCCTGCGGGCGCACTTCTATCCGCTGGATCGCTCGCAGGACGTGTTCTCCTGGGATCCGCTTTGAAAACGGTCTTGCTGACCGACGCCATCGCTCCGGCGGGCGAGGAAGTGCTGTCCAAGAGCGTGAAGGTGATCCACGCTCCCAACAGCGCATCAGCGACGATCCGAGCACTGGCGCGCGACGCCGACGGGGTCATCATCCGCAGCAAGCTGCCGGACGATATCTTCGACGCCGCGCCGCGCCTGCGCGCGGTGGTGGTCCACGGCACCGGCACGGACCTCGTACCCCTGGAGAGCGCAACCGCTCACGGCGTGGTGGTCGCCAACCTTCCCGGCATCAACGCGCAATCGGTCGCGGAGTACTGCGCCATGGCAATGCTGATGCTGGCTCGAAACGTCATTGCCATCACACAAGCTGTCCGATCTATTCCCTGGGACGAGGCGCGGCGCCTCGGCGCCGGCGCCCACGAGATCGCCGGAATGACGCTCGGCATTGTCGGGGTGGGCGGGATCGGCGGCCGGCTGGCGAAGATCGCGCGCCATGGATTCGGCATGAAGGTGCTCGGCCATCAACGTCGCTTGTACCGCCTTCCGCCTGAAACTGCGCCTGCAACGCTGGACGACTTGCTTTCGCAGAGCGACTTCGTCGTGCTCGCCTGCCCGCTGACACCCCAGACTCGGTACCTGATGAACTCAAGAACAATTTCCCTGATGAAGAGCACTGCTTGGCTCATCAATATCGGCCGTGGAGCGGTGGTGCAGGAACAGGCGCTCATCGAAGCGCTGCGCGAGCGGCGCATCGCCGGCGCCATGCTGGACGTCTACGAGCACTATCGCCTCGAGCCCGGCCACCCGCTGTTCGCGCTGGACAACGTGATTCTCACACCGCACCTTGCCGCGGTGACGCAGGAGTCGCGCGCCCGCGCGAGCGTCGCCGCGGCGGACGAAATGCTGCGCATCCTGCGGGGCGAGCGACCGCGCAACCTGGTGAATCCGCAAGTCCTGAAGAAAGAGCTGACATGAGCGCCATTCAAAGCGATCTCGGCTGGTCGGCGCGCGACCGTATCGTGGTGCGCGGCAAGGACCTGCCGCGCGAGATTCTCGGCACCCTCAACCTCGGCGACATGGCCTGGTTCGAGCTCACGGGCAATTTTCCCGACGCGAAGCAGTCGCGGATGTTCAACGCGATGGCAGTCACGCTTGTCGAGCACGGCGTCACGCCAAGCGCCCTCGCCGCGCGCCTCACCTATCTCGGCGCCCCGGAGGCGATGCAGGCCGCGGTCGCCGCCGGCTTGTGCGGCCTGGGCAGCGTTTTCGTCGGCTCGATGGAAGGATGCGCGAAGTTGCTGTCGGAGGGGAAAAGCGCTGAACAGATACTTTCCGAGAACCCGCGCATTCCCGGCCTGGGGCATCCGCTGCACAAGCCGGTGGATCCGCGCACCGTGCGCCTGTTCGAGATCGCGCGCGAGACCGGCTTCTATGGGAAATACTGCGAGCTGATGGAAGCTCTTGGAAGACTCAAAGGCCTGCCGGTCAACGCCACCGGTGCCATTGGCGCGCTCGCCTGCGAGCTCGGCCTGGACTGGCGCGCGGTGCGCGGCATCGGCGTCATGGCGCGGGCCGTCGGCCTCGTCGGCCACCTGCTCGAGGAGTCGCGCCGGCCCATGGCCGATGCGGTGTGGCACCAGGTCGAAGCGCAGGCATCACGCCATCTCAAGCCATGAATCTCGGACGCGAAAATCATCCGGAGCTGCGCGATGCGGTGCGCGAGCTGTGCGCGCGCTTCGATTCGGCGTACTGGCAGAAGATCGATGAGCAGCGCGCCTACCCGGAAGCCTTCGTCGACGCGCTGACCAAGGCCGGCTGGATGTCGGCGCTCATTCCGGAGGAATACGGTGGCTCGGGGCTCTCGCTCACCGAAGCCACGGTGATCATGGAGGAAGTCAGCCGTTCGGGCGGAAACGCGGGCTCCTGCCACGGCCAGATGTACAACATGAACACGCTTTTGCGGCATGGCTCACCCGAGCAAAAGACGAAATACTTGCCGAAAATCGCGTCCGGCGAGCTGCGGTTGCAGGCGATGGGCGTCACCGAGCCCGGCGCCGGCACCGATACGACCAAGATCAAGACGGTCGCGCTGAAAAAGAGCGACCGCTACGTGGTGAACGGCCAGAAAGTGTGGACCTCGCGTCTGCAGCACTCTGAGCTGATGATCCTACTTGCACGAACGACCCCACTTTCTGAGGTAAGAAAGAAATCGGACGGCATGTCCATCTTCCTGGTCGAGACCAAGAGCAAAGGCCTCGACGTGCGCCCGATCCGGAACATGGTGAACCACGAGACGAACTCGGTGTTCATCGACAACCTCGAGATCCCGGCCGGGAACCTGATCGGCGAGGAGGGCAAGGGCTTCAGGTACATCCTGGACGGGCTCAATGCCGAGCGCATCCTGATCGCCGCCGAATGCATCGGCGACGGCTACTGGTTCGTGGACAAGGCCTGCGCTTACTCGAAAGAGCGCGTGGTCTTCGACCGGCCGATCGCCCAGAACCAGGGCATCCAGTTTCCGATCGCCGAGGCGTACATGGAGATCGAGGCGGCCAATCTCATGCGGTACAAAGCCGCCGCCTTGTTTGATTCCCGCAAGCCTTGTGGAGCGGAAGCGAACATGGCGAAGCACCTCGCCGCCAAGGCGTCATGGGAGGCAGCGAACGTTTGCATCCAGACCCACGGCGGCTTCGGCTTCGCCGCGGAATACGACGTGGAGCGCAAGTTCAGGGAAAGCCGGCTCTACCTGGTGGCGCCGATCTCGACGAACTTGATCCTCTCGTACCTCGCCGAGCACGTCCTCGGCCTGCCGCGCTCGTTCTAGGCCGGGCGCTGGGCAAGCTGGCGGTTCGCCTGCGCGAGCCGTTCCACTAGCACGCGCATGAACGCCTTGTTGAAGCCGACCTGGCAGGCGGCGGTCGCGACGCGCAGCGCGCCGGCCGGAATCTGGATGGCCGTAATGCGGCCGCGTGCGCTGACCGTGGTGGTTCGCCGCTCGACGCTGTCGGAGAAGTACAGGATCTCGCCGAAGCAGCTGCCCGGCTTGAGCACCGCGAGCGGCTTGCCAAGCAGCGAGACTTCGACCTCGCCCTCGAGCAGGATGTAGAAGCAATCGGCCTGGTCGTTCTCGCGCATCAACACCGTTCGATCATCGATCGATTGCCACGTGCCGATGCGCACCACTTCCCAGAGCTCGACTTCGCCGAAGTCCTTGAAGAACGCCATGTCGCGCAGCTTACCGAACTTCTCAGAGTCGGATGCCGGCGCGGGCGAGGTCGTCTCGGCGCGAAGGCTCATGAAGGCGCGGGTCAGATCCCGCCCGAAGTCGAGCCAGGAGCGGTAGCGCTCGGCCGGGTCCTTGGCGATCGCCTTCATCACGATCTCGTCGAGCAGCGGCGGCAGGTCAGGGCGGAAGGTCGAGGGCCGCTCCGGCGGCGAGTGGAGGATCGCGTAGGTCAACGCTGCATAGCTGCCCGCCTCGTAGGGCATGCGCCCGCTGAGAAGGCGAAACATCGTGACGCCGAGCGAATAGATGTCGGTCTGGTGCGAGAGCTTTTCCATGCGCAGCTGCTCCGGCGACATATACGCCGGCGAGCCGATGCCTTTGAGCTGCGTCGTCTTCTCGATCAGCCGGTTCTGGAACGAGGCGCCGAAGTCGCTCACCTTGATGTCGCCCTGCTGAGACAGCAGCACGTTGCCCGGCTTGATGTCGCGGTGGATCACGCCGTGCTGGAACGCGTAGTCGAGGGCGCGGATGCATTTGAAGACGATCTCCACGACCTTCAGCAACGGAAGCAGCTTTCCCGGGGCGGCGTGCGCGTCGAGCGTTCCGCCGTGCACGTATTCCATCACCAGGTAGCTGCGGTCGGGCTCGACCACCGCGTCGTAGATGTCGACGATGTGCGGGTGATTCAGCTTGCCGGCAAGCGAGGCCTCGGCGACGAATGCCTTGTGGACCATGAGCTCCTTGTCGGGGTCGGCGTCCCTGGCGAACTGCAGCACCTTGATCGCGACATCGCGCTCGGCGAACGGGTCGCGCGCCAGATACACCCGGCTGGTGGCGCCGCTGCCGATCTCCCGGACCACGGGGTACTTGCCGATGATCTCCCGGGGCTCGGGCGTTTCCGCCTTTACGCGGCGGTATGTGCCATTGGAGTAGTCCATTTATCCGCCAATTAGTCCGCCAATTTCTGGCCCGACATAAACCATGAGCCGTGAGCCGTCAGGGTAGCCGGCTGATTGCTTTGCCGAAAAATAGAAATCCCGCTATCTGCGGCAGCTAGGCAAAATATTACGATTCGTAATAATTCGTTTGCCCCTAAACGCCGGCCCAGGACGCGCGCAAGCCGCGGGAGGTACCGGGAACCACCACCTCGAGTTGCTGCGTTGAAATGGCGCGCTGGAAAGCCGCGCTGGCGAGCGCTTTTCAACTACGCGAAGCGCATTTCTCTCCGTGCGACCAAGCGCTGCGGCGAGCTGCTCAGGCGGGTTGCCGAGCGCACGGAAGGACGGGCCTGAACAAAGGTTCCCGTTGGCAACGACCGTGAGGCTTTCGGCTGATCGTCTAGGCATCGCTTAAGGGCCCTTGCTTGTTAGCCAAACAAGGCTAGCGCGGCGGTGTCCGGTCCTTCGAGCCGTTTTCGGATCCCGCCCGCCCTGGGGCTGCACATCGCTTTCTTGCCCAAAAAACCATTTTGAATTGCCTTCTTAGGGAGAACAAAATCTCCGCACGAAAGCGAGCGGGGGTTCCGTCTTTGGCGCTTTGACTTTTGACCCTTTCCCCCGCGGGGCTCATGGCGTGAGCGTGCGCGGCATTGGCGCAGTTGGGCACGGCGCTTGCGGCGTGGGCTACGCGCCCCCGCGGCACTGTTTCCATGGTCATCTGAGCCCGCATGGCGCACAGCGGGATGGCATGGGGGCGTCAACGAACGGAGAGGAAAATGCAACTCAGCACTCACAAACTGATGAAAGACCTGCGCGCAGTCGTCGTCGACACCGAGGACTTGATCAAGGCGACCGCCGACCAGACCGGCGAGCTCATCCAGAAGGTGCGCGCACGCGCCGAGGAGTCCCTGCGCGCCGCGAGCCACGACGTGCAAGCCGTGGCGCAGGAGGGCATGGACAAGGTGGACAGCCAGGTGCGCGCGAATCCATGGCCCGCGATCGGCATCGCCGTCGCCGTCGGCTTCGTGGTGGGGATCCTGCTCGGCCGCAAGTGAGCGCCGCGGCTTAGGCTCGTGAGCGGCCCGGGGGTGACTAGCGGCCACCGCAGCCCCGGCCCTGGCCGCCTGAGCGCCGGGGCCGTCACCGCTTTCCCCCACGTCAGCTCGCGTAGCTTCGTGCCGAGCGGTGAGGTCGCACCGAGCAACTGCGCGAGCCTGAGCCGGAGCTGCTTCTCCGCGTAGGCCAGCGCCCCGTCAGACATCGCCCGGTAAGCGCTCAATGTGGTGGTCGTCATAGGGGTATTAGGAGGCTTAGGAGACCTAATCGCATTGATACGTCACACGCGCGCGATAGACAGTCGGCCTCCGCATCCCCCACGATCTGCGGGGAAGGGCCAAACATGACCTACAGGAATCTCTATGCACGAACCATCACCGACGTGATCGACGACTACGGCTGCACGCAACTCGCTCTGTACCTCAACGTCAGCATCGACGATCTCGACCGTTGGCTCGCGGGCGAGAGCCGTCCCGCGACCGACGTCTTTCTCCGGATCCTCGAGCTGAAAGTCGAAGCGCGACGTCTTTCGCTCTAGCGCGAGCGGGCACGCCGCTTGCGTCCCAAACGATGCGCCTGCGGCGCTCCCGTTTCCCCTCTTTTCAGGACGGAGGCGCGCTTGGCGCACGGCCCCGACCTGCCTGGCGTTCTGCGCGCCGGGGTCGTTTACCACGTGACTTAGATTGGCCGCGCCCTTGGCTGAAACGCACCAGCAGCTGCTCCTCCGCAAGGTGGTAGGACGAATCGGGCGGGAAGAATTGGCTAGACAACTGGGCGTTCCGGCGTCCTCGCTTGACCAATGGATACACGGCGACGCGACTATGCCGGCCCGTAAGCTGGTTGCTCTTGCCCAAGTTGCAGGCAAGGTGTTGCGCCGAAGCCCGAGCGGGCAGCCGCCGTCATTGCTCGTGTAGAGGAGCCGCTTCCGGTAAGCGCTCGAGGTGGTGGTCGTCATAGGGGCATCAGGAGGCTTAGGAGACCTTCCGTATTGATACGTCACACGCGCGCGTAACGGGCTATTCTGGAGAAGCCTCCTAAGTCTCCTGCTCGGGGTCATGCGGTCACCTTTAGCGTGAGGCCCTGGAAGCGGATCACGCCGCCTCGATGGCCCTTCGGGTAGCGTCCCTCAAGCTGGCCCGAGAAGCGCATCTGCGACAGGGGCGCTCGAGTAGCAGAAGCTTTCTTCGCTGTTGCATGTGCGTTCCCTTCCGATGCGGGAGTCCGAAAACCTGGTCAAACGAGTTTTTCGGCACGTCGTGGTGGATCACGGCCCGCCATGCCTGAAGGTAGGCTTCCGCCACCCATGGCGGAGAGCAAGGCACCGCGGTCGCGCGCTTCGAATCGCTCTCGCAGGCCGTCGAGAATCTCCCGCGCTATGTGGCGAAACAGAGGGCCGTTCCTCGATGTACCGCCCTCGGCTTCGAACTTTTGTTGTCGTGCCGAGAGCATCGCTAGCTTGGCGCTGTGGGATCGGCGCTTTGCGGGCGCCCTCACGCTGCTTTCCCTGCGACGACAACGCGCGCCGCGGCGCGGTGCGCTCCACGAGCTCGCGGCGCTTCTCCACGAGCATGTGGAAGTACGTTTCCTCGATCATCCGCACGCTTGTTCCGACGTTTTCGGCGATCAACGGGAGCGGCATGCCACGCTCAATCCAGCTTCATCGGCCGTTGCTGTTGGCTTTTCAGCCAGCGCCCGCCGTCCGACCGAGGGAGCAAAACGTCCCGCAACCCCTTGCCCTTCGCGACGCGCTGGAAGAACGTCACGCCCTCGTTTGCCAGCGTCGTGACGCGCGGGCCGGTCTTGCTGTCCGGGATGGCAATCGTCGCGCGCAGCGCGTTGAAGTGCCGCACATCGAGAGCGGCGAGCTCGCCGGGAGCCCTGGCTCCGGTGTGGAAGGCCGCTTCGCAGAGGTCCGCGAATGCGGGATCGATCTTGCGAGCGGCCTCAATCGCCGCGAGGGCCTCGGCTTCCGAGAAGTGATCCTCTCGCCCGCCGGCCTCATCGCCGAGCTGCTTTCTGCTGAAGCCCTTGAGTTTGCGCCACGCGCTGTCGGAAGGGATGCCGGCCTTCGGGTCGGCGTGGGCGTGATTCAACGCGGCCTTGAAGTCCGCAACGATGCGGTTCGCGGTCTTTCGCGAGCGGCCCTCAACTTGTCCGCTGCGGCAGTGTCGCCATCCGAGGCCCGCTTTGCGCGTAGATGGGACGTGATCGCTTCCCGGACCTTGATCTTGCTGGACCTCGGCCCGTCCTCCGGCTGCCAGAGGGCGGCGGCGGCGAGCGCCTGGGAGAAGGAGAGGATGCCCTCGCCGTCGGCCGGCACGAGATCGTCGGCGAGCCCGAGCACGCCTTGACGACGCAAAGCCGCGCCGCTCAGCCCTCGGCCGATCTCCACCAGCGCAAGCCACCTGCCCGCGCCCAGCGCTGCGCGGATATGGCCCAGCATCCGCTTGGGGGCGATGGTGAGGTTGTAGGGCTTTGCGCGGGTCTTTAGACGTGCGCGAGCAGCTCGGGTGTCGAGCTTGGTATTCGCGGTGCGTGCCACTGGGTTCTCCCTTTTCGGCGCTTTGGCGGCCATCCGCCAATTCCGCGCCAATTTATCCGGGGAGAACTATCCGCTAATGGCGGATTACCGGGAGACAATAGAGGGAGAATGCGGCGGTAACGGGGTTTCGGCGCCCCCTACGTTCCGCCTTCACGCGGCGGAATACTTCGCCACCAACTCGAGCAGCTCGGCCTCGGGATAGGGCTTGCCGAGGAACGCGTTCACCCCGAGTTGCGCCGCCTGGTTGCGGTGTTTCTCGGCGGTACGAGATGAAATGAAGATGATCGGGAGCTCGCGTGTGCGCGCGTCGCCACGCACGTGGCGTGCGAGATCGAAGCCGTCCATGCGCGGCATCTCGATATCGACGAGCAGGACCGCGGGCAAGGACTCGGCCATCTGCTCAAGCGCATCGACACCGTCCTTCGCGGTAACGACGCGGTAGCCTTCGCGCTCAAGCAGGCGCGACGTCACCTTGCGCACGGTGAGCGAATCGTCGACCACCATTACGACCGGCGCAGTTGCGATCCCGGCTGGAGCGGTATGAACCACATGCGGCATGCCGGGTGCAGCGGCTTGGCGCTGCGCGAGCTGCGCCGGGTTCATGATCAAGGCGATGCGGCCGTCCGCCAGGACGGTGGCGCCCGAGACACCGGGAACGCGCGCCAGTTGCAGGCCGATGCCCTTCACCACGATTTCCTGATTGCCGATCAGCTCGTCCACATGAATCGCGACGCGCTGAGAGCCGCTGCGCAGCAAGAGCACCGAGTTGTACGGCGGCAGCTCGTCCGCCGCCGCTTTGCCGAGCAGCGCGCTCATGGAATACAGCGGGTAGGAACGGCCCTGGAACTCTATCGCCTTGGCCGCGAAATGCGCGGACAGTGCTTCGGCCTTGATCCGCAGAACCTGCTCCACCATGCCGGTGGCAAGCGCGATCACGTTCTCCCCCGCCCGCGCGAGCACCGACTGGCTCACTGCCAGCGTAAGCGGCAGGTACGAGGTGAACGTCGTGCTGCGTCCCGGCGCCGTGGCGATCTCGACCCGCCCGCCGATCGAGGAAATATCGTTGCGCACCACGTCCATGCCGACGCCGCGGCCGGCGAGCTCGCTGACCGTATCCGCAGTGGAAACGCCCGTGGCGAATACAAGCTGGGCGAGCTCTGCCTCGGTCGGCTCACGTTCCTCCGGCAGCAGGCTCATCTCGGCGGCCTTGCGCCGCAGCGCCTCGAGATCAAGTCCGGCGCCGTCGTCCGACACGGCGAGCGCGACCTCGTTGCTTTCCTGGCGCAGCGCGATGGTGATGCGGCCGCTCTCCGGCTTGCCGGACGCGAGGCGCGCCGCCGGGTCCTCGATGCCATGCACGAGGGCGTTGCGCAGCATGTGCTCCAGGGGAGCGGCCATGCGCTCGAGCACCCCGCGGTCGAGCTCGACCTCGGCCCCGTTGATCTCCAGCTCCGCCTTCTTCCCGAGCTCACGCGCGATCTGGCGCACGAGGCGATACAGCCGCTCGCTCAGGTTCGCGAACGGCACTGCGCGCACGTGCATGAGGTCCTGCTGCACCTCGCGGCTGATGCGCGCCTGGTCCGCGAGGGCGGCGTCAGTGTCGCCGATGTACTTGTGCAGGCCCTGCTGGATCGAGAGCACGTCGTTCAGGCTCTCGGCCATTAGCCGCGTGAGCTCCTGCAGCCGCGTGTAGCGGTCGAACTCCAGCGGGTCGAAGTCGCTCTTTTTCTCGTCGAGCACCGACAGTCGCGACTGCATCTGGCTGTCGGCCTGAAGCTCCACTTCGCGCAGCTGGTTGCGCAGCCGCGCCACGCTTTCGGCGAGGTCGGCGAGCGACTGCCTCATGGCGCGCACCTCGGTTTCCACGCGCGTGCGGGCAATGGCGATCTCGCCTGCCGCGTTGATTAGGTGATCGAGCTTGTCGGCGTTGACCCGCAGCATCGCTGCCGGGCTCGGCAGCGGCGGCTCGACCTTCGCTTCGGCCGAGAGCGGCGGCGCTGCGAGCGGCGCGCGCATGCGCTCTACGTCCGCGCCCAGGCGATCCATGCGCTCTTCCAGCTCCTGGAAGAGCTCGGGGGTCAGCGCGCCCGACTCAAGCGCCGATTCGATGCGGCTCTCCATGAGGTGGCAGAGCTCGCCCAGGCGAATCGCGCCCGCCATGCGCGCGCTGCCTTTCAGCGTGTGGAGCGAGCGGCGCAGCGACTGCGAGATTTTCGCGTCCGCGGGATTCGCCTTCCATTCGCGCAGGTCCGAACCGATCTCGGGCACGAGCTGCTGCGCTTCTTCGAGGAAGACGGGCAGCAGCTGCCCGTCGATGTCGTCGCGCAGGGAGCGCTTCTCGCGCCCGCTCGGCGCTGGAGCAGATGGCGGGCGGTGCGCCAGCTTTGCCCCTTGCAGGCGCGTGACGAGCACCCGCAGCGCATCGCGCGGCGCGCCCTCGCTCGCCGGCGCGTCTGCCTTGCTGACGGCGTCGACCATCTTGCTCAGCTCGGTGACCGTGGTTTGGATCGTGTCGGCGTCGGCGGCCGCGACCGTTTCCTTAGCAAACTGCGTCCATTGCTCGAGCACGCCTGCCAGGTCGGCAAGCGGGATAAGCCCCGCGGTGCGCGACGTGCTCGAGAGCGTGTGCGCCGCGCGCATGAAATCCTGCGAAACGTCGGCCGGCACGGCCTGGCGCCACTTCGCGCATTCCGCTTTCAGCACCTTTACATGCTCGGCGGCTTCGTTGGTGTAGATGTCGTAGAGCCCGCGCGGCATGTTCACCGTTCCGACCGTGACGATCGTGGCGGGTGCGTCCGCTTGATCCGCTTTCGCCCGCGCGGCCAGCTCGACGATCTTGCTGTCGTCGACTAAGCCGTCGAGTCCTGGACCGCGGAGCCTTTCGATCCACCCGGCGAACGAGGCGGCGGCCGCTTCGACGAGCTCGAGGAGCGGCGCGTTGACCGAACGCTTTTGCTCGAGCCACATGTTCAAGACCTGTTCCACCTGCCAGGCCGTTTCGCCGAGATCCATCAGGCCGACCATCCGGCCGCTGCCCTTGAGCGTATGGAAGGCGCGCCGCAGCGTCGTCAGCGCCCCCTGGTCGTGGGGCTTTTCCCGGCATTCAGGCAGCGCACGCGAGATGGTCTGCAAGACTTCATCCGCTTCCTCCAGGAATACCTGAAGAAGCTCGGCATCGACGTCCGCGCGCGCGGGCGCCGGCGGTGGAGCAGCCGCAGCGGCGGTCGAGGCCGAAGGAAATTCGATCCGCAAGGTGCTGTCGAGTGTGCGCGGCTGATTGCGCTTCTCGTAGCGCCGGAAAAACAGCGCGATCGCTTCCTCGCCGGGCTCGCGCCCGTGGCGACACGGCTCGAGGAAGAATCCAACGCTGCTCAGCGCTTCGGCGATCCAGTCGACGTCCTCGGCCGCCGCGTCTACGCTCGCCTGCGCCTTGACCAGGCTCTCGCATATGGACACGGCTTGCGCCGCGCCCGGAAAGCCGAGCACGGACAGGGCTCCGTGCATCTGGCGCAGATAGGGCTGCAGCCCGGCAAGGGTCGGACGCTTTGCGGGATCGCGGGCAAACGCGTCAATCACCTGCTCGACGTGCTGGAGGTTCGCCAAGACTTCCTTGGCGACCTGTGCGCGCAACTGGAGCGCGCCGATCCTCTCGGTGAGGTCGGTGCGCAGGCCGGCCGGCGGCTCTCCGTTCGACTTGCCGTTGGCGGCGTCGAGCAGCCAGGCCCCCATGATGCCGATCTGGACCTCCAGGTCGTCCGCCGGGTTGGCGAAATGGTCGATGACATGCTCGACGAGCAGGAAAGCCGAGGCCATCTCGAAGATCATCGCCTGCCTGTCGCGGCGACAAGGGTCGGGCAGCTTTGCCGCAGCCAGGGCGATCGCATCGAGGAGCTTGATCAGGTGCTCGTTGCCGAGATCCTTGGTTCTCAGCTTGAAGTCGGCGACGCGCTCGCAGAGCACGCGCGCCTGCTCGCGCTCGCCGGCGACGTACTGCTCCCATGAGCGTTTGAGCGCCTCGAGTCGCGAGTGCATGTCGAAGAGCGACGCTTCCAGGCGCTCGGCATCGAGCTCGAGCACCTGAGCCCGCTTCTCTGGACGCGGGAACAGGGTCGCCAGCTGGTAAAGCTGCTGGACCTCCTTGATGCGCGGGGTCGCCACGTGGCGTCGGGCGAGCGCGTACAGCACTTCGCGAAGCAGCGCATCGCCGCTCTTCGCCCCTCCGGCTGCGAGGTCGCGGATGTGGAAATCGATGCGGTTGCACACGATCTTGGCGGAAGCAAGCCACTGCGGGTCGTCTCCGGCATCGCTCTCGAGCGAATCGACGAGCGCGCCTGCTGCCCACCACAGCGCGCGCGGCCCCGGCAGGCCGGTTGCGACCTGGTGCAGAGCGTCGACCGTGCGGCGCATGTCCTCTAGTCCGGCAGGCGCACCGCGCAGCCAGGCAAGCAGTCCGCGCTGAAAACGAGCGCGCTCGGCCTGTAGGAACGCGGTACGCTCTTCCTGCGGCACCGTTCTCGGGCTCGCGTGCGCGGGACTCGCGAGGTTGAGATCGGGGAAAAAGAGATCCTTCTCGGAGACCGCCGTCTTGCCGAACAGCCCGGAAACGTCGCGATAGATCGGAAACAGGCGCAGCGGCACGTCGGCATGCCCGCGGGCAAGCTCGCCGATGAAATTCTTGAGCGCGACCACCGCTCGGTCGATCACTCCGATCGCCGCCGGCGTCGGCCGCGTTCCGTCCATGCCGTTGAAACTGTTCTCGATCGCCTCGCATACGCGCGTCGCTCCAGCGAGGCCGATCATGCGCAGCGCCCCGCTCACCTGATGCAGGTGCTCGGGGCACGGCCTGAGCACCGCTTCGTTCTGGGGCGTGGCGGAGAATTTCGCGATCGATTCCTGAACGAGCGTCAGCGCCCGCTCAACCTCCGCGTTGATCCAAGACAGGACGGTGCTGTCCGTCATCATGCCGCGAGCTTGAATCCGGCCACCGAGCTCTTAAGGCCGTCCGCGAGCGCCGTGAGTCGGGCGGCCGAGGTCGCTGTCTGCTTGGTGCCGTCGGTGGTGAGCTGCGTGATACCCAGGATCACCTTCATGTTGGACGCCACCCTGCTGGCCGATGTCGCCTGCTGTTGCGTCGCCTGCGAGATCGATTCGATGAGCTGCGCAAGCTGCGTCGACACCTCGCCGATCTCGCGCAGCGCCTGCTCGGCCTGGTCGGCGGTCCTCGTCCCCTGCACCACGCCCTGGGTGCTGCGCTCCATCGCCTCGACCGCTTCCAGCGTGTCGCGTTGAATGCTCTTGACGATCGCGCTGATGTGCTTGGTCGCCTCGGCCGAGCGCTCGGCGAGGCGCTGCACCTCCTCCGCCACCACGGTGAAGCCTCGCCCGGCCTCGCCCGCCGAAGCCGCCTGGATCGCGGCGTTCAGCGCCAGCACGTTCGTCTGCTCGGTAATGTCTGAGATGAGCTGGACGATCTCGCCGATCTCCTGCGAGCTCTCGCCGAGCCGCTTGATCCGCTTCGAAGTCTCCTGGATCTGCACCCGGATGTCGTTCATGCCGCGAATTGCGTTCTGCACTGCCTGCGCGCCTTTCTGCGCGGCGTGCAGCGAGCTCGCCGCGACCTTCGAAGAGTCGTTCGCCTTCTTCGATACCTCGACCATCGACTGCGCCATCTGCCCGATCGACTGGCCGGCGCCCTGGATCTCGGAAGCCTGCTTGCTCGCCGCCTGCAGCAGCTTGCCGGTCACGTTCTCGGCTTCCCGCGTGGCGCTCGTCACCTGCTGCGACGCGCTATTGATGCCGGCGACCAGGCGCCGCAGCTCGTCGATCGTGTAATTGATGGAGTCGGCGATGGCGCCGGTCATGTGCTCGGTCACCTGGGCGCGCACCGTGAGGTCGCCGTTGGCCAGGTTGCTGATCTCGTCGAGCAGGCGCTGAATGGCCGCCTGGTTCTCGCGGTTCTGGCGCTCGTTCTCGTCGGCCCGGCGGCGGGTGTCGTCCAGGTACGTCTTGCCGATGAGCAGCAGAACGACGAACGCCAGGAACGACACCACGCCCATGGCGATGAAGTTGACGCGCCGTGCGCCGAGCTCGGCTTCGTAGGCGGCATTCAGGGTTTCCGCGGCGCCGAGCAGCGCCTCGCTGTCCTTGAACAGCTCGAAGCTCGCGCGCTTGGCGTTCACCAGCCGCTGCTGATTGCCTAGGATGGTGCTCACCGCCGCTTGGTATTGCTTGAACGCCGCCTCCATCTCGCCCAGCTTGCCGCGCAGCTCGGGGTCGGCGACGCGCTGGATGCGCAACGCCTCGCTACCCTGGAGCATGCCGCGCAGGATGTCACGGAAGCTGTTGGTGTCCTTGCCCAGAAGGAACGATACCTCCGGGTCGATCACCGCCTCGGCGAGCATGGTGTTGGCGTTCTTCGCCGTGCGCTGCGCGAGCATCATCAGCTGCGCGGCGTGCGCGTTCTGGCGCGCCGAGCCGCCGGTCTGCACGCTGAGCGCGGCGATCTCGTCGGCGAGCTCCTGCAGGGCCGGGTTGTGCTCGTTGATGGCGCGCACCGCGCGGCCGAGGTTGACGAGGTTAGCCTGCTCGGCGATCACCAGCGCCGCGTTGCGCTCGTTCTTCTTCCATTGCGCGTCGAGCGCCTCTAGCACCGGGCGCGTGTCGGCCGAAGTCGCCGGCAGCGTTTCGCTCCCCACCGACCCGCCGTTCAGCAGCAGGCTCATCTGCGCCGCGAAGGCTTCGCGGCTCTCGCGCAGCTGCTTGAACGCCTCCAGGTTGCCTTGGGAGGCCTGCTGCGCCGCCTTGGCGAGGCGCTGCGAAAGCATGCGAATCTTGCCAACCGTCGCGATGTAAAGGGTCCCGAAGGTCGCCTGACGCCCGTCGTGCAGCACGAGAGCGCCGTCCGCGAGCAGGAGCACGACCAGGATGGCGATCAGGACCTGGAGCTTGCGGCCGCGGGGGGTAAAGAGGCTGCGGAGTTTTGCTTGCATATTTTCCTCGTCTTAGCGCAGGAATTTGCCGTCACGGGAGATGATCGTCAGGTCGACGAACTTGGAGCCGGCGCGGTTCGTCGGCGAATAGCCGACGTAGAAGCCGCCGAGATCGACGTCGCTCATCTTCTCGAGCGCCTCGACCAGGCCTTCGCGCGTCGGGGACTTGCCCGCGCGCCGCAGCCCCTCCACCATGACCTTGGCGCACAGGAAACCCTCCAGCGCGCTGAAGTTGTAGTCGGTGTAGCCGGCCTTCTTGGCGAGCTGCTGGTATTCCTTGACCACCGGCACCGCCGTGCCCCAGGGGAACGGGACCACCTGCGAGATCGCCACGCCGACGCCGTCCTTGCCGAGCGCGTCGGCGAGCGCCTTGCTGCCGACGAACGATACGTTGTAGAAGGTGGCCCCGCTGCCCAGCTTCTGCATCTCGCGCACGAACGCAGCGATGGACGTGTAGGCGCTCACCATCACTACCGCATCGGGCTGCGAGCTGTGGATGGTTTTCGCGGCCTGCTCCACTTTCACGGTGTTGCGCTCGACCGTGCCCGTCGAGTGGATCTTCATCTTGCGCCGCTCGAGCGCAAGCTCGGTGCCCTTGCGACCGGCCTCGCCGTACGCGTCGTCCTGGTAGAACACCGAAATCTTCTGCCCGCCCGTCGACAGTACCTGCTCGACGATCTTTTCGGTCTCGTCGTAGTAACTCGCGCGTACGTGGAAGACGTAGCGGTTGAATGGCACGCGCAGCACTTCCGCGCCCGTGAACATGCCCACCAAGGGGATCTTCTCCTGGGTGACGACGGGGAGATGCGCGACCCCGGTCGGCGTTCCGACATATCCGAGCAGAGCGAACACGCGGTGCTCCTCGATCAGCTTCTTGCTCGCGCTGGGAGCGACCGCCTGCTCGTAGCGGTCGTCCTCGGTGATGAGTTCCAGCTTGCGCCCGTGCACCCCGCCCTTCGCGTTCACGTGATCGAGGTAGGCCTTGATGCCGTTGCGCATCTGGATGCCGAGCTGAGCCGCGGGTCCCGAGAACACGGCCGCCTGCCCTAGGAGGATGCGGTCGTAGGTGACTCCGGTCTCGGCGCCCGCCGGGCGCGGCAGGAGCGCAGCGATGAAAATCAAGACAGCAGCGGTTCGCAGCATGGTTATCCCCTTAGCTCCCCACGGAAAGAAATGCGGTATCGCGTACCAGCGCGCCGACGTCGAGCTCGCTCCAGCGAACGCCGACATCGTCCTCGTATTCGGCGCGCAGCCAGGCGGCGGCTCCCGCGACCGGTTCGCGCGCGCGCAGCTGCGTCGGGTTGCGCAGCCCGAGCGAGCGGTCGACGAGCAGCGCGGCGGCGCTGCGGAAGCGCTCGCCGAGGAGCACGAGGCGGGTCTGCTCCCCGGCACGCGAGGCTCCGCTGCCGAGGAAGGCGGCGAAGTCGACCACGCTGTACAGGTTGCCGCGCACGTTCGCCACGCCTCTGAACCATGCGCGGGTGAGCGGCACCGGCGTTATCGGCGGGACGGGCAACACCTCGCCGGCTTCGGCAAGGTCGATGAGCCAGTTCTGATCGCCGGCCTGGACGCCGAGCTTGGAAGCGGCGCGAGCGCTATCGGCCTGGCGCAGCCGCTCCGCGAGCTCGCGCTGGTAGTCTCGAAGCGAGATCCTCTGGGCCATCAGCCGAGCGCAGAGATTTTCGCCAGCAGCTCGGGTCCGCTGACTGGCTTGATGATGTAGTCGCGCGCACCCTGGCGAATACCCCAGGCTTTATCGGTCTCCTGGCCCTTGCTGGTGCAGAGGATGATCGGGATCTGCTTGGTCGCCTCGTCCTTGGTCAGCCTGCGCGTCGCCTGGAAGCCGTTCTGGCCGGGCATCACCACGTCCATCAGGACGAGGTCCGGGCGCAGCTCCTTCGCCTTGGCGAACGCCTCTTCCGCGCTTTCCGCGGTCGAAACCTTGTAGCCGTTCTTCGCCAGCAGTTCGCTCAGGTAATGGCGGTCGGTGGCGGAGTCGTCGACGACGAGGATGCTCTTGATGGGCATTGCTTTTACCTTTCTAGGAGAGGCTTGGTTTTCAGATGCTGCGCGACCGCCTCGACCAGCCCTTCCTTGGTGAAGGGCTTGGTGAGGTAGCGGTCGGAACCGGCGAGGCGGCCGCGCGCGCGATCGAACACGCCGTCCTTGCTGGAAAGCATGATCACCGGCGTGAATTTGAGCTCGGGATGCTGCTTGATGAGCGCGCAGGTCTGATACCCGTCGAGCCTCGGCATCATTATGTCGACGAAGATGACCTGCGGCTGGTGGTCGCTGATCTTGGCGAGAGCGTCGAAGCCGTCCTCTGCGAGGATGACCTCGTATCCGGCTTGGCGCAGAAAGAGCTCGGCGCTGCGACGAATGGTGTTGCTGTCGTCGATGACCAGCACCTTGACAGCGCCTGCCGCCGCTACGCGGCTCACGTGGAGGTCCCCCTTCTTCTCCGAGTCAGCAACCGCACCTTGTCAATGCTCGGGAGCTCAGGCCTTGATTGGCATTCTTTGCAGGTCACAACGACCTGCCCGGCTCCCTCTCAAGAAAGCGTTTGAACTCTAGCTCTTAGAAGAAATTCTTCACGTGAATTAATGCGTTGGCGCGCGACGGATCTGGCACCGCGTTCGAGACTTTCTTCTCGAACGCGGCGCAGCATTGGATAAAACGATACGAAACTGCGGCTTCTAACCTAGCGTACGACCTTGATGCCCGCCTCCTTCAGGATGTTGCGCATCTGCACCGAAAACTCGTCGTAGAACTTCGCCAGGTCGGCGCCGCCCTGAAAGCCGTCCTCGAACTGGTTGTCGGCGAGGAACTTCTTCCACGACTCCGTCTGCGTGAGCTTTCTGAACACGCCTTCCCAGTACGCCACGTTCTCGGGCGGAATTCCAGGCGGCGCCACGATACCGCGCACCTGCGGCACCGGCGTCACGTTGAAGCCCGCCTCCTTGAGGGTCGGCACGTCCGCGAATGCGGGCAGGCGCTTCTCCGTTACCTGGGCCAGCACTCGCATGTTGCCAGCACGGATGTGCTCGCCCGCCTCGGCGGGCTCGATCACCATCATGTTGACGTGGCCGCCGAGCAGCGCCGCAATGCGCTCGCCGCCGCCGGGGAAGGAAATGAACTGCCAGCGCGCGCCGCTCACTTTCTGCAGCTGCTGGCGCACGACGTTGTCGCGGCTCGTGACCGACCCGCCGGACTGCTTCAGCTCGCCCGGCTTCTGCTTGGCGGCGTTCACGAAATCGGCGAGCGTCTTGTAGGGAGCATCCGCCTTCACCGCGATGACCGCCGGCTCGAGCACCAGGCGCGCGACCGGCGTGAGGTCCCTGAGTGTCACCTTGGCCTCGGCGCTCGTGAGCGGGTTGGTAAGCCACACGCCGGTGAAGAAGCCGATGGTATGAGCCTCACCCTTCTTCTCCGCGAGGTACGCGGCCGCTACCGCGCCGCCGCCCCCGGTCTTGTTGACCACCTGCAAGCGCACCGGCAGCAACTTCTCTTTCTCCATCATCAACGCGACCGCGCGGGCCAGCACATCGCTGCCGCCGCCCGGGCCGGTGTGCACTACCGTCTCCACCGGCCGGGTAGGGGTGAACCCTTGCGCGAACGCCGTATTCGCCACTGCGAGAACAGCTGCCACCACAAGCTTCTTGCCCATCGATCCTCCTCCTCGTTTTGATTACTCCAAAGCGCGCAGGCGCCAGGAGTTCACTTTGCCAATCAGCGGAATAAGAAGAATCAGCACGGCCAACGATAGCATCAGCGCCGGCACCGGCCTAGATACCAGGATCGAAAGGCTGCCATCGGACATCATGAGCGACTGGCGCAGCGCGCGCTCGAGCGGAGCGCCAAGGACAAAACCCAGGACCAGCGGCGCCGACGGATAGTCGAGCTTGCGCATGAGGTACCCGCCGAGGCCGAAAGCAGCCAGTAGCCACAGGTCGAGCAGGCTTCCCGATGCGCTGAAGACACCCACGAGCGAGATTCCGAGGATGAGCGGAAACAGGACATAGACGGGAGCGCGCAGCACCTGGGCGAAGACCGGCACGAGCGGGAGATTCAGGATGAGCAGCATCAGGTTGCCCACATACATGCTCGCCACCAGGCCCCAGAACATCGTCGGGTTTTCCGGAATGAAAAGCGGCCCAGGCTTGAATCCCCACAGCACCAAGGCGGCGAGCAGGATCGCGGTGGTTGACGAGCCGGGGATTCCGAGCGTCAGCATCGGGATGAGCGCGCCTCCGGTCTCGGCGTTGTTTGCGCCCTCCGGCGCCGCGACGCCTTCGACCACGCCCTTGCCGAATTCCTGCGGGCGGCGAGAAACCGCCTTCTCCAGCCCGTAGGAGATGAACGACGCGATGGTCGACCCGGCGCCAGGGAGAACACCGATCAGGAAGCCGACGATCGAGCCGTTGGCGAAGGCGAACCGCGAGTCCTTGAGGTCCTGCCCGGTGGGCAGGAGGTTGCGCCATCCCTTCGGAACCGGGAGCGATTGGGAGGCGTCGCGTCTTTCCATGTTCGCGAGCACCTCACCCACCGCAAACACGCCGATCGCCACGACCACGAAATCGATACCGGAGAGTAGTTCCAGCTGGCCGAAGGTAAAGCGCGAAGTCTGGGTAAAAAGGTCCGTGCCGATGCCCGCCAGCCAGAGGCCCACGAGCATCGCGAGCAGCGCCTTGACCATGGATCGGCCGGCGAGGAGCACCACCATGGCCAACCCGAGCGCCATCAGGCCGAAATACTCGGGCGAGCTGAACGCGAGCGCCATGCGCGCCAGCGGCGGCGCGACCAGCATGAGGCCTGCCACGCCCACGGTGCCGGCGATGAACGAGGCGATCGCCGCGATTCCGAGCGCCGCCCCTGCGCGACCCTTGCGCGCCATTTGATAGCCGTCGAGGCAGGTGACCACCGAGGCCGACTCTCCCGGCACGTTAAGCAGGATGGAGGTGGTCGAGCCGCCGTACTTCGCGCCGTAGTAGATACCCGCGAGCATGATGATCGCGCTCGCCGGATTCATGAGCATGGTGAGCGGCAATAGCATCGCGACCGTCGCCGGCGGGCCGAGCCCCGGCATGACGCCGACCACCGTGCCGAGCGCGACGCCGACCAGGCACCACAGCAGGTTGAGCGGCTGCAGCGCCACCGCGAAGCCCTGCATCAGGCCGGACAGGACCTCCATGACCTAAGGCAGCTCCACGCCGAGCGCCAGCGGAAACACCAGGTAAAACGCAACCGCTGTCGCAGCCGCCACCGTCGCCGCGACTCTTAGCGGCCGGCGGTACATGACGGCGACGATGAAGAAGGTCAGCGCACCGAGCGACACGAAGAAGCCCACGACCTTGAGTAGCCCGACGCAGGCGGCGAACCCCGCCCAGGTGGCGAACGCTCGCGAGGCGCCGGCCCATTCAATCCTCTCGGAGTCTTTGCTCCTGAGACTCGACACGACGAGCGCGAGCGACAGCGCCACGATCGCGATGCCGTACCAGAGCGGGAAGAATCCCGGCCCGGGGCCATCGCTGCCGAGGTATTCCCAGCGCGCGGCCTGCGCAATGATGTACGCGCCGAGCCCGCCGAGCGCGAGCCCGGACCAGAAGTCGCCGCCATAGCGCGTCATCGCTTCGCCTTGGGCTTCTTGTAGCGGCCTTTCGGCACGAGCTCGCACACCGTGCCGCCGGGGGCGCGAAATTTCACCGGAATCACCCCGGGGTCGCTGATGATCTCGCAGCCATAGGTCTTCACCTGCTCGGTGGCCTGGTCCACGTTTTCCACCTCGACCGCGAAATGGTGAATGCAGGGCCCTTCGCCTGCCGCCTTGGATTCCGCCGACTGGGTGCCAGCGTCATATTTGATGAGCGCGATGTCGAGCACGCCATCGCTGAGGTGCCGTGAGGTGTGGTCGCGCACCTGCTCGGTGTTCATCTCCACGAAGCCGAAAACCTTCTGATAGAACTCTGTAGTGCGCTCGAGGTCCTCGACCTTCAGCGCGAGATGCACGATGCGATTCATGGTCTCTCCTGTAGCAAGGGTCTAAGCCGGCGTACGTCGGAAACCTTTTCCAGATTCCACACGGTTTCGCACAGCTTGCGCGCGCGCGCTTTGCCCAGCACCGGCGCCATCAGATCGTAGCTCTTGGCGTCGACTTCGGCGCGGCTCATCGGATTTTCCGCAGTGCCGCGAACCGCTACCGTGTGATGCCGCAAGCTGCGGCCGCCCCGCAAGGTGATCTCGACGATACCCTGGCGGGCCGGCATGCTCTTCGTCAGCGCGTCGTCCCCCAGCAGCTCGATCCGCTTGCGCACCTCGAGCACCTTGGGATGACGGAAGCGCGCCTCGTCGTGCGAAGACTTGAACGTCACGGTGCCGTCCAGCAGCATCACCGCGCACAGGTGCTGCATGCAGATATCGGGCATGTCGCGGTTGTCGGTAGTGTTCTTGTCCCGATGGGCCACCCGGATGGCGAGCTTCTCCACCTCGTCCGCTTTCACTCCGTGCTCCTTGATGAGGATCGAGAGGGAGTCGAGCGGCGCCTGGATCGGCGAGCCGACCGACCAGCGCTTGATATTGGTACGCAGGATCTCGTAGTCCTCGCCCAGGCCCCGCACCAGCGCCTCGGGATCCGCCGGACGCCCGTGCGCGACGAAGAAGTTGCGCTCCCCCGAGAACACGTCCTCCACGCCGCTGAAACCCTGCGCGACCATGGTCGCCGCGGTGACGCCGTTGCGCGCCGGCATGCCGCCGAAGTCGAAGGCCTTTTCGATGTGCTCTTCGTCCCGCATCCAGCAGGAGATGCCGGATGCCTGCTGGGCTGCGTAGGAAAGAAGAAACTGGGCCTGCCGCTCGTTGAGCTTCGCCACGGATCCTGCCGCCGCTGCCGCGCCGAATGTCGGACCGTAGCTATGGGTCGAGAGCCCGTCTTCGCGGAATCGGAAGGCATTGAGCGACACCGTGAGTCGGGTCGCCACGTCGTAGCCGAGCGCCACCGCGCGCAGCAACGCCTCCCCATCTCGACGTTCCTTTTCGGCAACAGCAAGGGCGGCCGGCACGATGCCGCAGCCCGGATGCATGACCGACGGCGCATGCGAGTCGTCGGTTTCGTCCGCGTGCGCGCACATGCCGTTAGCGAGCGCCGCATTGGCCGCGCTGGTCACAACGCGGCTGCCGATCACGCACGACTCTTTGGTACCGCCGAGCGCCTTGACGTAGGAGATGCCTTTCCTGCCGGGCAGAAGGCGCGAGCCCGACACCATCGCGGCGATGGTGTCGAGCACATGGTGTTTCGTCCTTTCGAGTACCGCCGGCGGGAGCTTCTTGTTCCGGGCCCCGGCGATGTAGGCGCTCAGTCGCCGCATCACCGGCGAGATCGCGTCCTCCTTCACGGGAGATACCCTCCCCCGTTGACGTGAATCGCCTGGCCGGTGATGTAGCGCGCGTCGGGGCCGCAGAGCATGCGCACCATGGCCGCAATCTCCTCCGGCTCCCCGCGCCGACCGATCGGCGGCGGCGCGCGCCGGTGCGCCGGCCGCTCCGGCGCGCCCGGCAGCCCGCGCTGGCTCTCGATCGTGCCGGGCACCACGCAGTTGACCGTGATCTGGTGCGGCGCGAGGTCGAACGCGAGCGCTTTCGTCAGGCCGGCAATTCCGGCCTTCGCGGTGATGACATGCGCGCGTTCCGAAGCGCCCTTGTGCGCAGTCTGGCCGCCGATGTTCACGATCGTTCCGCCGCCTGCCTTGATCATGTGCGGCAGGGCCGCCTGCGCGCAGAGGAACGCGCCGTCGAGCACGATGGAGAGCACCTCCTTCCACTCCTGGAAGGTGAGGGAGGCGAAAGCCGTCTCGTAGCGAACGGCGGCGTTATTGACGAGGAAATCGAGCCGGCCGAAGCGCTTCACCGTGGCATCGACGAGCGCCTTCACCTCGCCCGGCTGGGTGACGTCCGCGATGTGCATCGCGGCGTTCGAGCCGACAAGCTCGACCGTCTTCTCGGCTTCGGTGCGGGAAGTCCTGGCGTTCACCATGACGCTCGCACCACCTGCCGCGAGCGAGCGCGCGATGGCGCGGCCGATGTTGCGCGCCGCCCCGGTGACCAGGGCCACTTTCCCGGCAAGCTCGGTGCCGGGCGTCATTCCGACGTTGCTGGGCAAGGCTTTTCCTCCTAGCGGCTGCTAGCGGGTAACCAGGTGGCGAGCGGCGGGAAAGCGATGATCAGGCCGATCAGCACGAGCACGCAAGCGATGAACGGCATCCCGGCGAGGTAGATGTCGCGCATCGTAGTACCGGGCGGCGACACTCCCTTCATTACGAAGAGCAGCAGCCCGAAAGGCGGCGTCGTGTAGCCGATCTCGAGCGCGAGCAGCATGATGAGCCCGAACCAGGTGAGGTCGAACCCGAGCGTCTTGGCGAGGGGGAAGAAGATCGGCGCGGTCAGGAGCATCATGGAAAGCTGGTCCATGAAGCAGCCCAGAAAAAAGATCACGCCGATCATGATGAAGAGCATCCCGAGCGGCGTCACATCGAAGCTGAGCGCCCAGTTCATCAGCCCGCTCGAGGCGCCGGTGAATGCGAGGAACTGCGCGAAGGTCGCCGATCCGAAAATGATGAGAAACGCCATCACCGTGACGCGCAGCGTGCCGTCGAGCGACTTGAGCAGCGCTTTCAGCGTCAGCGTGCGATAGCACGCCGCGAGCACCATCACCGAGACCGCGCCGAGCGCCGCCGCCTCGGTCGGCGTGCACCAGCCCACGATCATGATCACGACCGAGAACACGATAATGCCGACCATCGGAATCACGTCGAGGAAGAAGAGCTTCACTTTCTCGCGCAGCGGCACCTTCTGCAGGGCATACGGCGGCGCCGCCGACGGATCGGCCATGGTCCAGCCCCAGATCAGCACGCCGTACATCAGCGCCAGCACGAAGCCGGGAATCACGCCGGCGATGAGAAGATCGGCGACGTCCGTTCGCCCCAGCGTGGCGAGGAGCACCGTGAGCGCGGAGGGCGGGATGATCACCGCCAGCCCGCCGACGCCCATGATCGGCCCGATCGACAGGTACTTGTTGTAGCCGCGGCGCATCATGTCGGGAACCATGAGCGTGCCGAGCAGCGCGCACGCCCCCATCGACGACCCGGCGGGCCCGGCGAACGCGGTGCCGCCGATGAGCGTCACGTAGGCGAGCCGCCCGCGGACGTTGCCGAGCAGCTTGTCGGCGGCGTTGAAGCACTTCGCGGCCAGTCCGGTATGGAAGAAGAGCTCGCCCATCAGGAGGAACATGGGAATCGGCACCAGCGCGAAGTTCGTCATCGCGCCGAAGCCGTTGTTGATGATCTGGGCGATCGCGCTTCCGCCTCCCATGAAGACGACCGCGGCGACGATGTTGGTCGCGAAGAACGCGATGGCCACCGGCACCCCGGCCATCATCAAGCCGACGCCGAGGCCGAAGAGCAGCGCCGCCGCTCCCGCCCAGGCCACCTATTCCTCCTTCGGGCTGGCGAGCGCGCCCAGGAAATTCTCTCGGCGCAGCAAGAAGCGCAGGAACTCGATCGCCATCATCACAAAAGAGAGCGGCACGAATCCCACGACCATCCAGCGCGGCATGTCGAGGGAGCGCACATCCTTCTCGTTGCCCGCATAGTCGCGCAGCGTCACATCGGCGCCGTACCACGCGAGCACCAGGCAGACCCCGATGCAAAGTAGCGCGATCCACGCACGCAGCACGGCTTGCTGCCGCGGTTCCAGGTAGGTAAACACGATCTCGACATAGACGTGTCCTTTCTCCCGCACGAGCCATGGCGCGCCGAGGCACGGCACGGTCAGCAGCGCGTATTCGGTGAAAGTGAAGAAGTGCGCCGAGCTCTGGTAGCCCAGGTTGCGCACCACGACGTCGATCGTGATCACCACCATCATGGCCGCGATCAGAAACGCGGCCAGCCACGCCATGCCGTACAGCACGGCGTCGTAGGCTTTGGCGATAGCTCTTATTTGGGCAGCGGGCCCGGGGTGAAGAGATTGATGATGCGCTCGAAGTTCTCCATGCCGCCGGCCTTCTCCATGCGCTCCTTCATGCGCGCGAGGCTCGCGGCGCGCGCGCCTTCATAGAAGCGCTTCGACGCTTCTGGCGACTGCGACACCGTGCGGATGCCGCGCTTCTTGAGCTCGACCTCTTCTTGCGTCCACAGCTTCTGCAGCGCCTGCAGGCTTTCGCTCTCATGGCGAATTGCTACGCTCTGCAGGATCTCGCGCGACTTGGGCGACAGCGCCTGCCATTTTTTCAGGTTGACCAGAATATGCAGATCGGTGGAGAAGAAGTCCGGCAGGATGCGGAACTTGAGGTAGCGGTCCCAGTTGAGGTCCATCAAGCCGATCTGGGTCCAGGCGCTCATCTCCACCGTGCCGCGCTCGAGCGCCGTGTACAGGTCGGGCGAATTGACATTGATCACTTGCGCGCCGAGGTAGTTCGTCAGGAACGCGTTGTAGATCGGATGACCGCGAACTTTGAAGCCCTTGATGTCGATGTGGCCACCCGAATCGAGCTTGGGCTCCCTGGTCGACCAGAGATTGAAGCGGATACCGCTGTCGACCCAGCCGAGGTTGTAGATGCCGATGCGCTTTTGGTGGATCTGGTTCAGAAGCTCCATGCCGCCGTTCTTGCGTGCGGTCGGGCCGTCGATCGTCGAGGCGGACACGGCATCGCATTCCGGGACCTGCGCAGCGTAGAACGCGCAGGGCGTATAGACCATATCGACAACGCCGCTGCGCGCCGCGCCGGGCTGCTCCATCATCGGGATCGCCTCGGGCCCGCCGCGCACCTGGATGGTGAACACACCCTTGCCGGCTTCGTTCGCCTTCTTCACGTACTCGAGGAAGCTGCGCGAGTAGATCTGCGACGCGGGGAATACGTGCGTCGCCGAGATAGTGTCTTGCGCGGCGGCGGGAAACGCCGCCAGGGCGCACGCGAGCGCCGCCAGGCCCCCTGCTTTCATGTTCTCCTCCTCCGTTGTCCTGATTACGCGCGGCATCTTACCATCGCGTCCAGTGAGCACGGTTTTTTCCGCCTTCGAGCGCGCCGCGGCGATGCACGCGGCGAAGCCCTTTCTCGCGATGCCGTCGTGGAACGTGGAGCTCACCTACGCGCAGACGCTGGAACGTGCCGCGGATGCGGCGGCGCGCTACCGGGCGCTAGGCTACGGTCCCGGCCACCGGGTCGTGCTCCAGCTGGAGAACCGGCCGGAGTTTCTGCTCCATTTCTTCGCGCTGAATTCCCTCGGCGTGTCGGTCGTGCCTCTGAACCCCGACTATCGCGAGACCGAGCTGCGCTACATCCTGCAGCACAGCGAGGCCTCGGCCGTAGTAACCGCGCACAGCCTCGAGAGCTTGCCGAAGCCCGGAGAGCCGGTCGGCGCCACCGAATGCGTGCTGCTCTACACGTCGGGAACGACTGGCAAGCCGAAGGGCTGCCTCCTCAGCAACTTCTATTTCTTGAACGTGGGACAGCGCTACCTCGACGAAGGCGGGCTTTGCGCGGTACGCCACGGCGAGGAACGCCTTATCACGCCGCTGCCGTTCTTCCATATGAACGCGCTTGCCGTGTCTACCACGGCGATGATCCTCTCGGGCGGCTGCCTCGTGCAGCTCGATCGCTTCCATCCGCGCACGTGGTGGCGCGATGTCGCCCTCTCGGGCGCTACCATCGTTCATTACCTTGGCGTCATGCCGGCAGTCTTGTTGAGTTTCGCTGAAGAGCATCCAGCGCATCGCGTGCGCTTCGGGTTCGGTGCCAACGCGAATCCGAAGGACCACGCGGCGTTCGAAGCGCGCTTCGGCTTCCCGCTCATCGAAGCCTGGGCGATGACCGAGACCGGAGGCGGCGCGATGATCGCGGCGAGCCGCGAGCCGCGCCACGTGGGAACGCGGTGCATAGGTTTTCCAGGAAAAGACCTGGACGTGAAGATCGAGGAGAGTGGAGAGCTGCTCGTGCGCCAGGCCGGCGCCGATCCGCGGCGAGGATTCTTCTCCGGCTATCTCAAGGACGACGCGGCCACCGAGCATGCCTGGCGCGACGGCTGGTTCCACACCGGCGACGCGGTGCACCGCGGGCGCGACGGCGCGCTGCACTTCGTCGACCGCCTGAAGAACATCATCCGCCGCGCCGGCGAGAACATTGCCGCCCTGGAGATCGAGGCGGCGCTCGCCGGCCATCCCGCGATCGCACACGCCGCGGTCATCGCGGTTCCCGACCCGATCCGCGACGAGGAAGTAATGGCGTGCGTGGTGCTGCAGCCGAACCAGTCCGCCGGACGCGATACCGCGATCTCGATCCAGGACTGGTGCCTCGAGCGCCTCGCCTACTTCAAGGCTCCGGGGCATGTCGCTTTCGTCGATTCGTTGCCCACTACCGCCACCAACAAGGTGCAAAAGGCGAAGCTCGCCGATTTCGCCTTCGATGCGGCCCACACCTTCGACCTGCGTGAGCGAAAGAAAAGAACCGGGGCGAAGAGCCTATGACAGTGTAGCGTTCGCGGCGCCGGTCACGGTGCCGTACGTGCGCTATTCCATCCGCGGCGCGCATTGGTGGCTGGCGAGGGCTCTTTCAGAGATTCTCCATAGGGCACGCTTAAAAAAAGAGGACCTCGACGGCCTGACCGTGTCGAGCTTCACCCTGGCGCCGGATACGGCCATTGGCCTCACCCAGCACCTGGGGCTTTCGCCACGCTGGCTGGATCACATCCCGCTGGGCGGCGCTAGCGGAGTGGTCGCGCTGCGGCGCGCGGCGCGGGCAGTGCAAGCCGGCGACGCCGACATCGTGGCGTGCATCGGCGGCGACACCAACCACGTCGATTCCTTTCGTCTCACGCTCGCCAACTTCAGTCAGTTCGCGCGCGACGCGGTCTATCCGTACGGCGCCGGTGGCCCAAACGCGAGCTTCGCCTTCCTCACGGCGCATTACATGCAGCTTCACGGCGCGACGCGCCAGGATTTTGGCAAGCTCTGCGTTGCGCAACGTGCGAATGCCCTGAAGTATCCGCACGCCCTCTTCAAGGCGCCGCTCACTCTCGAGGAATACCTGGCGGCG
Organism: Burkholderiales bacterium; assembly: GCA_035762345.1. Taxonomy (GTDB): domain Bacteria; phylum Pseudomonadota; class Gammaproteobacteria; order Burkholderiales; family SG8-39; genus SCGC-AG-212-J23. The sequence continues at coordinate 1,159 of DASTPE010000134.1, read as the reverse complement.
CGGCCCATCGCCGAGCCGCTGCATCTTTTCGACTGCGTCATGCCCTGCGCCGGTGCGGAGGGGTTCCTCGTCCTGCGGGAGGAGCGCGCGAAGCGGCTTCAATTACCCTATGTCCTCCTGAAAGGCACGATCGAGCGGCACAATGCCTTCGCCTCGGATCCGGTGCAGATGCGTGCGGGCTGGGCGCTCGACCGCGAAGATCTCTACGGCCAGGCGGGCGTGGAGCCGAAGGACATCGACTTCGTCGAGACTTACGATGACTACCCGGTGATCTCGCTGATGCAGCTCGAGGATCTCGGCTTCTGCGGCAAGGGTGAAGGGCCTGCATTTGTTCGCAAGCAGAGCTTTACGCACGACGGCAGCTTCCCGCTCAACACGTCCGGCGGCCAGCTTTCCGTCGGCCAGGCGGGCGCCGCCGGCGGCTTTCTCGGCATGGTAGAAGCGATCCGCCAGCTCACCGGCGAAGCGGGCGAGCGCTCGGTCAAAGGCGCGAAACTCGGTCTCGTAAGCGGGTTCGGCATGATCAACTACGATCGCGGCCTCGGCTCCGGAGCGGCCATCCTTGCAAAGGCCTAGGCGCAAGAATCCTGTCGTTCGAACGCGGCTTCCCACGCTGCCGCCGGCGGCGCGCAGCCGCGTCGCGTTGGGCCTCACGGCCGCCGCGGCGCTCGGGCGCTTCGAACTCCAGCAATGCCGCGACTGCGGCACCGTGCAGTACCCGCCACGCGAGGCGTGCCAGAAATGTCTATCTATCCGCTTGGACTGGAAACTGCAACGCGCCGAGGGTGAGCTTCTCGCGCAAACGGTCTTGCATCACAGCAACGACCTTTTCTTCCGCGAGCGGCTGCCCTGGCGCCTGGGGCTGGTCAAGCTCGAATGTGGGCCGACCGTGGTCGCCCATTTACATGAAGCAGCCACACAACGAGTGCGCGTGCGGGCGATGCTCGACCGGGCGGGGCAGGCGGTAATCGCCGCCCTGCCCGACAAGGAGAACGCAGATATGGCTGAAGACCGGCAGTTGCGCGAGTTCACCTGCGACCCGAAGCAGCGCAAGGTTCTCATCACGGACGGGAAAGCGGCGCTCGGCCAAGCCCTCGTCCGGGAGTTCGCGGCCGCAAAAGCGGAAATCATCTGGGTGGGCTACGCCGAGCCGTGGAAG